>DASRZF010000335.1:0-14001 GCA_035686645.1 Polyangiales bacterium | reverse complement strand
GCATTCGGATCCTCCGTCAGGGCTAGGAGCAGGTGCTCGAGCGTCACGTACTCGTGGCGCATCAAGCCTGCACGGTCGAATGCCTTGCGAAGCGTCTCTTGAAGCTCTTTGTCGATGACGGGGCCAGCCATGTTTACGCGTCTTCCTCCTCTTCGGGCTCCATCGTCAAGCGGAGTGGGAACTCCTGCTCGCGGGCCAGTTGTTCGACTCTCTTGATCTTGGTTTCTGCAACCTCGCGGGTGAACACGCCCGCGACGCCGACGCCATTGTTATGGACGTGCAGCATGACTCGGATCGCAGCCTGCTCTCCGAGGTGGAATACCGTATGTAAAATCTGAACCACGAACTCCCTGGTTGTGTAGTCATCATTGTGCAAGAGAACCCGGTAGAGCCGCGGTCGTTTGAGCTTTTTCTCCGGTTTGACCTGAGTGATCGTCCCGGCGTCGTTCTCGAACCTTTCGCCCATACCCTATTTTAGCGCTTTCTGTGACCCGGCCCAGCCCGGTTTCATCTGGCATTCCTGAGAATCTAAGGCCGGTGTCCGACATGCGCTAGGGGGGTCATTCGAGCACGAGTTTCAGGTAGAAGAGCTGGTTCTGATCGTTGCGAATCGTCACGGTCGATGTGCTCGCTTCCTCGACGATGAAGCTGTTGCCCGATCCGATCGTCGCGAAGCCGCCGTCAGGGTCGAATGAGGTGTAGCCGACGACCAGGGCCGGAATTCGGCCGAGCGGATGCTCGATCTCGTACTGGCTGCACCCTCTAAACTCGAGCCAGTAGCACTCCTCGTCGGCGACCGGCGGCCAGGGATGGGACTGCCAGACCCCATCGGCGTTGGTCATGTTGCAAGGGAGCTCGCTGAGCTGCACCAAGCGGTCCTCGGGGTCGCCGCAGGGGTCGCCGCATGCCGTGAACAGGAGTCCAAGCGCGGCGAGGCCCGCCAGCTTCGTAACGCTATGCATCCGCATCTTGCTCGGGGGCATAGTACGCGCGCAGGGTCTCGACCAGGGCTTCGATCGTCTGCTCGGCGGATGTGGCCGCGATCCGAAGGCCGAGGCGTTCCGCGGTCTGGGTCGTAATCGGGCCGATCGAGAAGAGGTCGAGCGAGTTCAGTCGTTTGCGGGCCCCCTCATCCAAGAGATCGACGAGATTTTGAACAGTCGACGAGGAAGTGAACAAGACGCAGTCGCATTCGCCGGGATCGACCAGGCTTCGGATGCGACCGACTTCCCGCGGCTCGGGCGGAAGGTTTCGGTATGCCGTCACGACGTCGACTTCGGCCCCTGCGTCGCGAAGCGAATCGGGCAAGATCTCGCGGGCGACTTCCGCTCGTGGGAGAAGAATTCGCGTGCGGGGTCGCAAATGCGGACGAAGGGCTGCGATCACTCCTTCGGCCCGGGCATCTTCCGGAACGAGGTCGGGACGAAGCCCTTGCGCAAGCAGGGCATCCCTCGTCTTGACGCCAATCGCGCAGACCTTGGCCTTTGCGAGCGCCCGTAGGTCGAGGCTCGCATCGGAGAGAAACGTGAACAGGGCCTGCACGCTGTTGGTGCTCGTGAACAGAATCCAGTCGTAGCAGTCCAGATGGGTCACAGCGTCCCGCAGAGGGCCAGGGTCTAGGGGAGGCGCGATCCGGATGGTGGGCGCCAGGAGCGGTTGGGCCCCTTCGTCTCGAAGGAGCGTCGCGAGCGAGCCTGCTTGCTCGACGGCCCGCGTGACGAGAATGCGCTTCCCGAAGAGCGGTTTGCTGTCGAACCAACGGAGGTTGCGTCGTAGACGAACGACTTCTCCGACGATTGTGAGCGCGGGTAGGCCCAGTCCCGCCTCCGCTGCGCGTTCGTGGATGTCGGCAAGTGTGCCGACGACCGTACGCTGCTTCGGCAAGGAGGCCCACTGAACGACGGCGACTGGCGTGTCCGCAGGGCGCCCATGCTCGATCAGGAGCTTCATCAGCGAATCGAGCTTGCGCATCCCCATGAAAATGACGAGCGTCTGCGTCGCGGTCGCGAGCTTCGACCAGTCGTGGCCGGTGCGGTCCTTCTCGACAGATTCGGTCGCGGTTATGTAAGCGACGCTAGAAGCAAGCTCGCGGTGGGTGAGTGAGAGGCCCGCGTAGGCGGTCGCGGCCAGCGGGGAAGGGACACCCGGGACCACTTCGAACGGAATGCCCTCGGCGGCAAGGAGCTCGGCTTCTTCGGATCCTCGACCAAATAGATACGGATCACCGCCCTTGAGGCGGACGACGATTTTCCCGTCGCGGGCGGCCTGCGCGAGTTGACGGTTGATCTCGGCCTGCCGTTGGCTCGCTCGGCCAGCACGCTTGCCGACGAAGATCAGCTCTGCATCTTGCCTCGCCGCGTTGAGCTGGTCGGGGTGCACGAGAGCATCGTAGAGCACGATGTCCGCTTCTCTTAAGCGTCGCAGTCCGCGGGCAGTGATGAGCTCTGGATCGCCCGGGCCGGCACCCACCAGGTACACTTTTCCGGCAGACCGCATCCCGCTCAGGGCTCGCCCGAGGGGTCGGGTGGGATGATCGGTTCGGTCTCGACCACTCCCTTGCGCCGACTGCGCTTCTGCACCGCTCGGGCTTTGACTTGCGGTCGAACGCCCCCGGCATCGTTGGGAATGAAACGGATCTCCGTTTTGACCTCGAACGACAACGAAGTGAGCGCCCGGTAGAACTCCCCAGCGATGTCGGTTGCTTCGAGGAAATCTCGAACTTCTTTGGCCACTCCCCGAACGAGGGCGTTCTTGGTCTCATCCACCGAGGCGAAAACGTAACCGATCACTTCTTTGGGGAGCCTTCCATCTTGGGTGACGCCGCGTATGGCGCTGTCGGCGCTCCGAAGTGTGCCGACGCCGGCTTCGATGCCTCTCTCGACCGCTTTGCGAAGCGTGTCGCGAAGAACGCCTTCGGACCATCGACGCTCTCGTTCCGGGTCTGCAGAAGCTTTTTCGTCGTATTCTTCTGGCATTGTCGTCTCGAGTTCCGCGAACCTCTCGAGGGTTCGCCCCGCAAGCATACCTCATGCCCGCACGGATTGCAGTTTCGTGAAACTCACCCCCGGTGGACCGGATGGTTTCACATACAACACGCGTGATACCTTCTCTGTAGACGTGTCGGAGCACGCGTCGGTGGTGCCACGCACTCTCGACGAGTCTTGCGTTCAAAAAAGTGAACGGCTATACGAATGCTGATGGGTGAACGGGCAATCACGGTCGAAGAGCTCTGGGAGCAAGCAGAAGAAGCACTCGAGGCATCTTCCAAGCGCGCCGAGGCTTTGCTGACGGAGCTCGCCCGCGCCGCAGAGGAGGGGAGCGACGCCTCGCTCTTCGCACATCGGCACCTCGCGGAGCTTCATCTCGAGGAGAATCCCTGGAAGGCCGCCTTGCACCTGCGGCGTGTTCTCACTTTTTGTCCCGACGACGACATGCTCCACGCGCTCATGGGCCTCAGCCATGCGCTGCTTGGAAACTATCGTGTTGCCGTTCGGGCGTATTGCGAGGCGTCGAGCTTGGCGCCGCAGACACCCTGGTATCATCACAACCTCGGTCATCTCATGGACGTTGCGCTCGACGATCCGAGTGCGGCCGAGCACCACTTGCGACGTGCGTACCAGCTCGAGCCGGAACACGACGAGATCATCGGTTCGCTCGCCCATTGCGTCGCCCGTCTCGGCGATCTCGACGAAGCGCAAAGGCTCGCCGAGCTCGCCCACGAAAAGGGCCCCTTCAACCCCGATCATCGCGCGCTTCTGAAGTGGATCGAAGACGGCGCTACCGACGCCCCGGCGACCGCGGCAACGGTGCGGCGCCCGCCGGGCGATCCGGTTGCGGAAACCGTCGAGTTGAAGATGGGCGAGGCCGGGTTCTCGCGTGAAGAGATCGACCGCGCCACGCAGCTATGGTCGGACATGAAAGCTCACTGTGAGCTTCGAGTGACGAAACCCGAGGTCCTCGCTGCCGCCCTCGAATACGCGATTGCGGTCGTCGAGCGGCGTCCCGGGTGCACGCAAGCCGAGGTCGCGCGACGATACGGTGTGGCGCCCACGTCGGTGTCGGCACGCTTCGCTCAGATTCGAAACGCGCTGGCTTTGCGACCGGGCGATCCGCGCTACGCGGCGTCACGCTGAAAACTGGCCAGCGATCGATGAATCGCCTATCCGGAGATTCATGCGCGCACGTTCGAGTGCTACGACGGTGTGCCGCGTCCTGATCGGTCTCGATCGGGCGGAGGCGAGCGGAACCTTGCAGGTGCTTGCCGGTGGACGCAGCGCCCTCATCTTCCTCGAGACGGGACAGGTGACAGGCGCGAACGTCGATCGCCGGGTCGCGACATCGCAGCGTCAGGTGTTCGAGCGCTTCTTGGAGATCTGCAACTGGGACGACGTCGTTCTCCGCCTGGTCGGGCTCAGCGAGGCGGCGAGCTGGTGGAAGCTGCAAGAACCGATTCCCGCCCGGACGCTGGCGCTTCAGACCATGCGGGCGGCCGTCAATGGTTCGGAGCTGTCGAGCATGCGAGCGGATCTCGGCGACGCCGTCTACCACCTCACCGACTCCGGTGAGGCTCTCTCTCGGCTCGCAGTCCTTCGACCCGAGGAGACCGCGGTCTTGTTCTGGCTGCGCCGAGGGGTTCGTGCCGAGGAGCTCGCTGGGCTGCCCGGCTGTGGCATGACCGGTTACCGATTCCTGTGGATGCTCAAGCTTCTCGGCGCGGCTGCTCCGCGAACGAACGGTTCCTATCCCTTGCTCTTGAGGAAGCGCAGAGAGCTCCGAAACGACGCGTCCGCGCATGCGCTTCTCGATCTTCCCGAGGGGGCGGGGGGGCGCGACGCCCGACTTGCTCTTCGTAAGCTCGTGAGAGACATCCACCCCGATCGCTTCGGTGACGGTGCGCCGCTCGCCCTTCGGCGGGCGTCCGGAGAGATCGTCAGCGCCCTGGTCGATGCCGAGGCGCGAATCGCTTCTCGGAATCGCGACTAGCACCGCTCCGAGCCGCTCACTCGATCCGTTGATGCACGTGCAGCACGCCCTCCGGCGCGAGCACTCCCGCCTCCAGTGTCGCCCGCCGTTCGAATGTCGAGCGAACGCCGTCTCCATCGAGATCACCTTCGGCGCGAAACGAGACGATCCCAGCCCCCTTGCTGCCCTCTAGATCGCAGCCGTTCTCATCAGGCCTGTAGCTGTAGCTGTAGCGAATCGGTCGATCGGGCTGAAAATCGAGGGCACTCCAGGTTTCGTGACCTAGCTGCTCGGGGACGAAGAAGTCGACCTCCGCGGGGTCCACACTGGGCGCCCCGGGCGTTGGGCCCGCAGGGGGCGGAAGACAGTGGCGGAGTCCCGAGTCCCATGACGTTGCGTAGTACGCGGCAGCACGCTCGCTCATCTCCTGGAGGAGCTCGGCGGCTTCGCTGATCTTGTTCGTGCGGACCCGCCGGAGGAAAGTAGGAACGAACACAGCCAGAACGCTGCCGAGGATGCAGAGCAAGAGCGCGGCTTCCATCAAGCTCAATGTCGGTCGGGCACGGGACAAGCTCGCGGGACTCTGCGAGGCCTGACGGCCTTTGGCAAGAGCCTAGCTCGCGCCTTCGAGGCCCGCGGTCGTTTCGATCGGATCGGCTACGAAAAAGTAGAGCGTCGAGGGCAAGTACGGGAACTCTTCCCGCCGTCGCTGTTCGAACTCCTCGTTCGCGTTTCGGAAGGCCTCGGCGTAGGCCTGATCGCGGAGCTGCGAGAGCCGGGTTTCGATCTGTGCTCTGACGGTCGGATCCCGGATGATCGCGTACATCTCCTCGAGATGGCGCAGCTCACGATCCCGTTCACCGAGCTTTCGGAGCGAGGTTGCGTTGGTGATGACCAGCCACTCGGGACCGGCGCCCAGGCGCGCCGCTGCCATCATGTATTCGTTCCCTTCGGCCGACAGCCGTTCCCGGTTCGGGTCTTCCTTGGCGAGGTTCGGGAGCAGCTCGTAGGTGATTGTCGCTCCGGCATCCCAGGCGAGCTCCCCGTCATCGGGAAAGCGCTCGACTCCGCGCCGGAGGACGTCGATCGCTCGCTCGATGAACTCGGGTGGGCTTCCTGTCGGCGTATAGACCCCCGCCACTCCGACCCAGCGGTATACGCGACGGAAGTCGGGATCGAGGGCCAGCATGGACTCGCCATAGTTGAAGACGTGTTTCACGGCGCCCCGGTTCTCGAATTCGTCGCCGAAGTAGATCAGGGCACGCAACCAGATCAGGTCCGCGAGGGCGCGCCGGTGACCGAGGCTCATCACCTGCAGCCATTGTGGGGGCGGCAGGTAGTAGATGTCCTCGTAGGTCTGCGTGCCGAGGTAGTGCGCCATCGAGCGCCCGCGAAGCGACCAAATCCCTGCCAGCGCTCCCAGCATCAGAACGACGGCGACGACGCGTACCCCAATGCGCACATTTGCAGTATAGCGAAAAAGGGGTCCGACCTCCTTAAATGCAAAAGGCCGCGACATCCGCCGCGGCCTTTCACGGATTACCCTAAGTCGATCACTCGAGCGGGTTGTTGCTGTAGATGCCCGGCGAGCGGTAGAGCGCATTGTCCGGGTTGGTGCCGGCGGCAAGGCTGAACGTCGAGAGCGTGGAATCGCCGTCGAGGTCGCCGTTCGCCGTGAATGTGTATACGCCGGTGTCGCTGGGGCCGTTGCCGCAAGCCGTTGCGGCTGGGTCCGCGGTCACGTTGTAGTCGAAGTAGATCGGGTCCGCCGGAGCGAAGTTGAGCGCGGTGAACGACGCGGCATCGGTCTCAGCCGACCAGTCGATAATCTGCTTGACGTCGCTCGGGGTGGTGCTCTGAGCGGCCGAGCTGACGGTGCAGTGCGTCGAAGCCGCGGCGGTGCCGCCCGCGGTGACCATGCCCTGGCCCCAGTTCTCAGCCTCGTAGTACGCGGCTGCGCCCTGGAAGAGCGACTTGAGGTTCGCACCGGCTTCCGAGGTCTTCGAACGCTTGACGTAGTTGATGAACGCCGGAATCGCGATTGCGGCGAGAATGCCGATGATGGCGACAACGATCATCAGCTCGATGAGGGTAAATCCCTCTTTCTTCGAAAGTAGCTTGTTCATTCGTTAGTTCCCTTTCCCCCGGGCCCAGCGCCCGCATAAATCAGAGTTGCACCAGGACAATGCAACTGCCGTGCCGATTCTCTCGAACCCGGTGCCAATACGGAAATTATTGGCAAAACCGGCATCAACGCTGCCAAGGTCGGGGCGTGAGGGACAGTTCTCGTCACCCGAAGGTGACGGGAATTGTCACTCCCATCCACCAAATGCAGTGGCACTGTTATAGATGTGGTTCGATTGAGAGTAGATTTCGAGGAAGAAATCCGTGCCGTCCTCGTCGAGATCCCCCTGAGCCCGTGCGGCGAACCAATGGTCATCCGTGTCTAGGTTGGTCCCGCTCGGAGCGGCCACGCCGGGGACGCCGGCCACGGTGGCGTACTGAAAGCGAATGGGCCCGTCCGGGGCTGCTCCTAGCTGCTGCCATTCGGGGGTGGTCACCCAGCCAACCGGGTCGATGCCCGGGATGGTGGAAGGGTTGTAGGTGCCCCAGTCGTCGCCGTTGACCGCGCAGTACTGCCCAAATTCGTTCCGGTAGGATTCCTGACGCTGCTTGATCTCGCCGAGGAAGTTCGACGCCTCGGTCACACGGGCCTTGTAGATGTAGCCGGTGAAGGTCGGAATCGCGAGGGTCGCCAGGACGCCCATGATCACGACCGCGATCATGAGCTCCGTTATGGTAAAGCCTTGCTTCTGCCTCATTCCCATCCCCCTTGGCCGACCGCGCTGTTGTACATGATGCGCGAGTCCGAATAGACCTCGAGGATGAACGTGTTGCCATCCCCGTCGAGGTCGCCTTCGGCCTGTGCGGCGTACCAGAAATTCCTATTGTCGAGATTGCTCCCGGTTGGGGGCGTCGATCCGGGTTGCCCGGCCACCGTGGCGTAGCGAAATCGCACCGTTCCCGGCGAGCTGAGGCCGAGCTCCTCCCAGTTCGCGGAGCTGGGCCAGGCTACGGCTTGAACCCCGGGAATGGTCGACGGCGTGTAGGTCGCAGACGACCAGTCGCCGCCCCCGCTGACCGCCGCGTAGTTGCCGAAACGGCTCCGATACGCTTCCTGACGCGACTTGATCTCGTTGAGGACCGTGACCGCTTCACTGACGCGGCCGCGGTACACGTAGCCCTTGAACGTCGGAACGGCGAGCGCCGCCAAGATGCCGACGATCGCGACGCCGATTAACAATTCGATGGTTGTGAAGCCAGCGCTTCGGGGATGTCGCGACAAAGAAGAGCCTCCAAGGCCCACTATATCAATCGCCGGCCACATCGCCCAGTTCGGGCGATATGTGTTTTGCCAAACGATATCGGAATTGACGAAAGCTCATCCCGAGCAGATCTGCAGCCTTCGTTCGGACGCCGCCGGCCTGATCGAGCGCGCGAAAGAGCAGCTCCCTCTCGACCTGAGCGAGGTATTCGTCCAAGTCGAATTTCCCGGGTGGGATCTGGGAGAGATTCAGCGCCTTCTTGGAAGGATGCGTGTCCCCGAGGTCCTCGCGGTTGACGGTGCTGCCAGGCGAGAGCGTCACGCCTCGCTCGACCATATTCTCGAGCTCACGGACATTCCCGGCGAACGACTGCTGCGCCAACCAGCGCATCGCTTCGGGCGAAAACTCCAGGCGACGCTCCTGCACGGCCGCATGCTTCTGAAGAAAGTAGTTGGCCAGCACCGGAATGTCCTCGGGTCGCTCGCGCAAGGGCGGGACCTCGATGCGGATCACGTTCAGTCGATAGAAGAGGTCCTCGCGAAATGTTCCGGCCTCCACCTCGGACTCGACATCCCGGTTGGTCGCAGCGACCACCCGGACGTCGACCTCGAGCTCAGCGCTGCCGCCCACAGGTCGCACTCGCTGGTCCTGAAGGACTCTCAAAAGCTTCACCTGCAACTGCGGCGGCAGCTCCCCGATCTCGTCCAAGAACAAGGTGCCATGATCGGCAGCACGGAAGAGGCCCTCCTTCGCCGAGGTGGCTCCGGTGAACGCACCTTTGACGTGACCGAAGAGCTCGCTCTCGATCAGATTCTCGGGGACAGCGCCGCAGTTCAACACGACGAACGCCTCTTCGGCGCGCGGGCTCTGGAAGTGGAGCGCGCGTGCCACCATCTCCTTGCCTGTGCCGCTCTCGCCGGTGATGAGCACGCTCGTCGTTGTGTTCGCGACACGTCGGATCAGGTCGCGGAGCCGGTCCATCGCCGCGCTCTTTCCAATGAGCTGGCCTTCGGTCCATCGCGCTTTGACCTGCTCGCGAAGCGTCTGGTTCTCCGCGACGATCGCGCGCTTCTCGAGCGCCTTTTCGAGCGTGGCAAGCAGCTCGTGGTTTCTGAAGGGCTTCTGGACGTAGTCGTAAGCGCCTTTTCGCATGGCCTCGACCGCCTGTTCGGTCGTGGCGTACGCGGTGATCATGAGTGTTTGCGTGTCTGGGGAGCGAGCTCGTGCGGCGTCGAGCACCTCCATGCCCGTTCCATCCGGCATCACGAGGTCTGTGATGACGACGTCGTAGGGATCGGCGCTTCCGAGCTGTTCGCGCGCCGCGTGAACGCCATCGACCACGTCGACACGGTAGCCCTCACGGCTCAGCAAGATCCGCAGCATTTCGCGCAAGCTGGCTTCGTCGTCACAGACAAGAATGCGTGCGGACACGTTCGATGCACCCCCGTTCACATCCTACGTCAAAACCGGCCTGCGGCCACGAGACTTGCACGCCTCAGCTGAAACCAGCGCGACGACCACCGCTGCCCGCCGGCGGCCGAACGCAAAGCCCGTGTAAGCTGCTGTACTCAAGGAAGTACACGGAATTGTGCTCACGCGATGTGGCCTCGCAAAATGCGGTGTCGAGCCTCAGCGCACCAACCTCGGACACTTCCATCGCCTGGCCCGGCTGGCCGACATAGACACACAAGCTGTAGCCCTCGGCGACGGAGTAGTCGTTTCCGTTTTGCTCCACACCGTCTGCTGCCTCGAGCATGGCCTCGAACGTAGGTCGTTCCATGCGCCGCAGCTTTGATGGGACTTGGCGGCTGGTCAAGCCATGGTGTTCAGGGTAGGCCGCTACAGTGGCGAACGAAACGGAGGAGCTCTGGCAAAGCGAGGTCCTGGTCAGCGATTCGATCGGCCGACTGATTGAGTTCTGGGGGTTCAAGCGAAACATGGGGCGCCTCTGGGCGGTCCTCTATCTCACCGATCAGGCCCTCAGCGCACCAGATATCCAAGAGCGACTGCAACTCAGCAGCGGTGCGGTTTCGATGACTCTGAACGAGCTGACGCGCTGGGGCGTCGTCAAGAAGGTCTGGCTTCAGGGCGAACGGCGAGACCACTATACCGCCGAGGGCAACCTCTGGAAGATGATCTCCCGGGTCTTCAACGAGCGAGAACGGGTCGAGGTCCTCGACGCGATCGACATCATGGAAGACGCCATTCGGTTCGTGAAGGACAAGGCCAAGGAACCGCAGGAGCGGGCGAGGGCGCAGTTCCAAGAGGCTCGTATTCGCGAGCTTCTCGATCTCGCGCGCCTCGGCAAGCAGTTGATCGATGCCCTGATCAAGGATGCGAAGGTGGACGGAAGCCCGCTGATGAGCGTACTTCTCGGTGAAGCCGAAAAGCGCTAGTCGCATCCGGTCCAAATCCGTCTAGACTCCGCTCCTCATGGAACCCCTCGCTCGAAGCTTGACGCTGCCTTGCGGCGCGATCCTAAGTAACAGAATCGCCAAGGCGGCGATGACCGAAGGTCTGGCTGACCCGGACGACCGAGCCTCGGAGGGTCTGGCCACTCTGTACGGACGCTGGTCCGATGGTGGTGCCGGGCTGCTCTTGACCGGCAACGTGATGGTCGACCGTCGATACCTGGAGCGACCCGGGAACGTCGTGATCGACGGGAACGGAGGGGAGGCCGGGCTCCGAACCTGGGCGGCCGCTGGAACGCGCTCCGGGAACCATCTCTGGATGCAGATCAGTCATCCGGGGCGGCAGTGCACGCGCATGTCGAGCAGTCATCCGGTCTCTCCTTCATCGGAGAAGCTCCAGGGAATGATGGGCTTGATCGCGCCTCCTCGCGCACTTGGCGTCGACGAGATTCACGAGATCATCGAACGCTTCGCCGAGGTTGCAAGAACTGCCAAGGACAACGGCTTCACCGGCGTGCAGATCCACTCCGCGCACGGCTATCTCTCGAGTCAGTTCTTGTCGCCGCGTGCCAACAAGAGAACGGACGAGTGGGGCGGTTCTTTGGAGAACAGGGCGCGCTTTCTGCTCGAGACCTACGCCGCCGTCCGTGCAGCCGTCGGGAGCGATTTCCCGATCGCGGTCAAGCTCAACTCCGCCGATTTCCAGAAGGGCGGCTTCAGCAAAGAGGAGTCGGCACGTGTCGCAGGCTGGCTTGCCGAGCGGGGGCTCGATCTCCTCGAGATCTCGGGCGGCACCTACGAGCAAATGGCGCTGCTCGGGCGCGGCGACGCTTCTGCCGAAGCCAAAGCGGAGAGCACACGGCAACGAGAGGCGTACTTCCTCGAATACGCTCGCGACATACGGAAGTCGGCCGAAGGCCTACCGCTCATGGTGACGGGCGGATTTCGAACGCCGCAGTTGATGCGTGATGTCCTCGACTCGGGAGAGGTCGATTTGATCGGGATCGCTCGACCGTTCTGCGTCGCCCCGGACTTCCCCCGCGAGCTGCTCGCAGGCGGTCTCGAAGCACTACCCATGCCCGAGAAGGAGATTCGCCTGGGCCCCGGTATCTTCGGTCGCGCGAGCAGCAGCCGCTCGATGCGAACTCTGAACAGCCAAGCCGAGGTCGCCTGGTTCTATCGACAGATCATCGAGATGAGCGAGGGGCGCGAACCTGATCCCAGATTCGGAACCTGGTCGTGCTTGTTTGGCCACTTCGCGGGTGAGTTTCGCCGGGCGCGGCGGCGAACGTTCGCTGAAGGATAGCTCCGAGCTCCTAGGCTTGCGCGACGAACTCGTGGCGCGGCTCGCGCGGATGCTGAAGCGCGCGTGCCAGGAACGCGAGCTGTTCTCGCCAGCATCGTCGCGCCTGGCGTCTCCAAACGAGCGCATGGAACGCGTGTAACTCGCCTTCGTAGTACCGCGCTTCGCATTCTACGCCCATCGCTTTGAGCGCGCGGTCGAGCCGGCGCGTATCGTCGAGCAGAGGATCGCGCGTACCGATGGGCACGAAGAACGCGGGAAGGGCGCGGTCCGGATGCTCTCGCCGTTCGAAGACGTGTAGCGGGTCGGCGAGATCGAGCTCACCGGGGAGAGGGGCGTGAAGCGTTCCGATGTACGACTCGTTCATGCCTTCTAGAATGTCGTTGACCCAGCGCGGGAGCTTCCGTTTGCGGTTCAAGCGTTCGGGGTTGCTGACCTGGAGCGGTGCGCAGGCTGGCGCCACAGCAGTCGGCACGAGCCCTGTGGCGAACGCGCGTTGCGCAAAGGGTTCGGGGCGCCGGTAGCAGCAACAAATGGTGAGCGCGGTCGCGAGATTACCACCGGCCGACTCACCAGCGAACACCAGTCGGCCCAAGTCGCCGCCATACGCTTCGGCGTTTTTGGCAACCCATTCGAGCGCCGCGCAGGTGTCAGAGACCGCGGCCGGGAAAGGGTTTTGGGGTGCGAGTCGATAATCGACGTTGAACACCAGATAGCCGGCGCGCGCGAACGCCAAGCCCATGAGCCAGTGGGTGTTCTTCGACAAGAGGTTGAAGCCGCCGCCGTGCATGTAGATGACGATCGGAACGGTGCCGACGGACTTGCTCGGCCGATAGATGTCGAGTCGGTGCCGTGGATTGCCACTTTGGAGATACTCCACGTCCCTGATCACTTGTACACCATACCGTGACGGGTTCGAGAGCGGGTGCAGACGTCCGAGTCGTGAGAGGCTGCCGACCAGGCCTTCGCCGAGAACCGAATGGGTGTGGCGAAGGATCCGCATCTTGGTGCGCTCTAGACAGGACAGTTCCGATGGCGTTCGGCGCATTTGCAACTTGTATCACGCTCCCACCGATCTCGACGGATTTGGCGATCGGGGGCTAGGAAATGCCGATTTTTTGCGGGAAAACCCAAGGACGGCGTATCCCTCGGGGATGGCTTCCTCGGGTGCAAGGTTGATCGTCTCGTCGCTTCTTGCGGCGATTTTCGTCGCCGGAGCTCCGACGGACGGCAAGGCCAGCTATTCGGGCCAGCTCGATGCCTTCGCCGTTCGGCAGAAGATCCAGAAAGACCTTCCGAAGATCAATCGCTGCTACGAGTCGGCGCTTCGTTACGAGCCCGAGCTCTCCGGGAAGGTCTCGGTTCGTTTCGCCGTAATACGCAATGGTTACGTCAAAGGCGTGCAGGTTCTCGAGAACACCACGGGGAACGACAAGGTCGAACGCTGCGTGGCGCGGGTGGTGAGCGCGCTTCGATTCCCCAGTCGCCGGACTGGCAAGAGCCTGCGATTCACGTTCCCATTCGTCTTCGCGCCGCAGGCCATGCGCTAGCCAGCAGTGTCAGCGGCAGTGTCAGCGCCAGTGTCAGCGCCAGTGTCAGAAAAGTTTACATAATATACGTTCTGCGAAATTGATGTGTAGAAACAATATAGAAGTGTCGGGTTTGTGCCAGATTCAAATGTCGGGTTTACCCGCCCCCAATGGACTCCGGGCTCGTCGTCATGAGCCGGCGCGAGATCGAGAGAGCGCACGTGATGCGTGCGGTCCAAGAGCGCCGGCTTACCCAGAAACAGGCCGCGTCACAGCTCGCGCTGAGCGTGCGTCAGGTGGAGCGGCTCTACGCTCGCTACAAGCGTGACGGACCCACTGGACTCGTCTCGCGTCGGCGTGGCCAGCGCAATCACGTCTTGCCCGACGGGCTGCGTGAGGAGGCCCTGAGCATCGTCCGGACGCGGTATTCGGATTTCGGCCCGACGTTGGCGCACGAGAAGCTCCTCGAG
>DASRZF010000334.1:0-18595 GCA_035686645.1 Polyangiales bacterium | reverse complement strand
CGCGCTCAGGGTCCGTTTCGGCGATCGCGCGAACGTGCACGGCGATGGCTTGGGGCTTGTACTCGATGAAAGCGCCCTCGGCGTGCGCGTCGACCCAGTGCCGAAATCGATCGAGCGCGGCTTCTTGCTCCGCCCTGAGCTGGCGAGGCGCGGGTCTGTCACCCGGAGCGAGGACCAGACCTCCGTGCTCGACGGCGCGCCAGATCCCATCCAGCTGCTCCATTCGCCCGAGCGAGCTCAGATCTCGACCGGTGATCAGCGCGATCTCGGTCATCGGTGATTCGACGAGCTCCGCGATGGTGCGGAGCGTTTCTTCGGGAATGCGAGCGAGGTCCGGGTCACGGACGATCGGAGACAGCGTTCCGTCGACGTCGAACGCCAAAAGCATGGGGCGCTCCAGTCGGAGAAGCCGCTCGATCAGGGAATCGATGCGCGTCATTTTCCCTCGAGGGCGGCGATGTAGCGATCGGCCCAGAGGTGCACGTCCAGGCGCATGACCTCCTCGCGCAGCGAACGCATGCGTTTGCGCTTCTCGGCAGGCTTCATCGTGAGCGCGCGATGAATCGCGTTGGTGGTCGAATCGACGTCGTACGGGTTGACCAGCATCGCGCCCTTGAGATGCTTTGCGGCTCCAGCGAATTCGCTGAGGATCAGCACGCCGTCTTCGTCGGTTCGCGCCGCGGCATACTCGTGAGCCACCAGGTTCATGCCGTCGCGCAATGGCGTCACGAGGGCCACGTCCGCTGCACGATAGTGCGCGAATAGGGCGCGCTGGCTCAGATTTCGGTAGAGGTAGTGAATCGGCACGCGGCCGGTCTCCGCATAGCGGCCATTGATGTCGCCTACCATCCGATCGATCTCCTGTTTGAGGTCGGCGTAGGCTTGAACGTCGGTTCGGCTCGGAACCATGATCTGAATCAGCGCGTACCGCTTGCGTGCGTCCTTGTCCCGGGCGAGCAAGCGCTCGAATGCAGCGAGCCGTTCTGGGATGCCTTTCGTGTAGTCCAAGCGGTCGACGCCGAGAATGAGCTTACGGTTGACCATCAGTTGGCGAATGCGCTCCACCTCGCGTCCGACGTCTGGGTCGATCGCGAGCGCCTGCAATTCATCGACTGGAATCCCGATCGGCGCCGCGATGGTCTTTACCGACCGTCCCCGATATCGAATCGCCCCACGAGAGACCCGGTAGGTCGTGAATCGTTCGACGCAGGCTCGAAAATGCTCCGCGTACTCCGGAAGATGGAACCCGAGGACGTCCGCCCCGAGAAGCCCTTCGAGGATCTCCTCGCGCCAGGGGAGGATGCCGAAGGTGTCGGGCGGAGGCCAGGGGATGTGGCAGAACCAGCCGATTCGCGCCTTGCTGCGCTTGGCGCGGATCATCGCCGGCACGAGCATGAGGTGATAGTCCTGAATCCATATCAGGTCGCTTGGTCCGCTGGTGGCCAAGGTGGTGTCTGCGAAAGCCTGATTCGCCCCGAGATAACTCGACCAGGGGGCTTCACCGACCTGAATCGTCGGCTCGAAACCGTGCAGGAGCGGCCAGAGCACGGCGTTCGAAATCCCTTCGTAGAATCCGCGCTGATCGCCCCTCTTGAGTGAGATGTGAGCAAGGTCGTACGCGAGGTCAGGCGATGGAACGGTGACCGAATCGAAGTCCTTGGCCGGTTTGGCGCTTACCCAGACGCCGCCGCGCATCTGTAGAACCGGGTCGAGCGCAGCGACGAGGCCACCGGCGGAGCGGACCCAGCGTTCCTTGCCTCGGGCGGCTTCGTGCCGATAAGGGCCGCGGTTCGAAACGACCACGAGCTTTCGGCTCTTTCTCACCATCGAAGGGCATTGTAGTCTGCGTGGGGTCATGGACCCAGCGCAGTTTCTTAAGGGGCGAACCAGGGAGACCGAGATCCGCCGCGACGCCAGCGGGCGCTGGTTCAATGGCGAGGACCGGATCGAGCACCCCAAGCTCGCTCGTTCGTTCGACAGCTGGGTCGATCGCGCCGAGGACGGTCGTTTCTGTCTCAGCAACTCGATCAACTGGGCCTACGTCGAGATCGAAGGCCCTGCGTACTTCGTGAAGGACGTCGAGGCGAATCCCGAGGGAATCGAGCTCCATCTCTCGGGAGACCTGCGAGAGAGCCTCGATCCGAGCTCGCTTGCTCAAGGGCCAGAGGGGGCGCTCTGGTGCGTGGTTCGCGATGGTCGATGCCCGGCGCGCTTCGACAACCACGCCGTGAGCAAGATGAGCGGCTCCATCGGCGAGGATGACGACGGCGTTTTCGTCCTGATCGGCGGGCAAAAGGTGCGTCCGCCCGAGCTGAGCGATCCACTTTCACTTGGCCTCGGAAAGCGCTAAGCCCCCGGAGTGCCCAAACGAGAAGTCATCGCCACATTCATCGTGGCCGCCATCGCGTTTCCTTTGATGTTCATCTTCACAGGCGCCATTGTCGACGGCCGTGCGCGCGCCCGTGAGGCTCCGTTTCGCGCGCTCCTCGGCAATTCACGCTTCGAGGAGCTCATGGAGGGCCAGGGCGGGGTGCCTCACTACCTCGGGGCTTCGCTGCTCGCGCCGGACTTTTCGCTTCCGACGCAGGGCGGCGGTGAATGGAAGATGTCCGAACAGCGCGGCAAGGTCGTCGTGATGAACTTTTGGACGGTCACCTGCCGGCCCTGCATTCAAGAGATGCCGACCATCGAGCTCCTGGCCGAGATCACCGAGGACTGGGGCGATGTCGAGATCGTTGCCGTCTCGACCGATCGAAGCTGGGAAGAAGCCGAGACGATCATTCCGCGAACCTCTCGGATCACGAGCTTGCTGGACGCGGACCGCCAGGTGGTGACCGGCATGTTCGGCACCAAGCTCTTTCCCGAGACCTGGATCATCGATGCGGATGGCGTTGTCCGCTTTCGATTCGACGGCTCGCTCGACTGGTCCGATCCAGTCGCGCTCGATCTGATTCGCGCATATCGCTGAGGCTCAGGTCTCCGCGAGGAGATGGCGCGAAACCCAGACCCCAAAGCCAACGAACAATAGATCGAAGGCTGTGAGAATCCGCATCCAACCGATGATCTCGCTCATGCTGGCGCCAGCGAAAAGCTCGCGTGTCGCGACCGCCGAGGCAAGAAGGGCCGGGGCGACCAAAGGAAATACGAGCACGCTCAGCATCAGATCGCGAGCGCGCGTGCGGATGCCTACGGCGGAAAAGAGCGAGGCGGTGGAAACGAAGCCGAGCGAGCCGAGGAACACGAGGGCAAGCAGCGGCAGGACCACGCCCTTGGGCTCGATCTGAAAGAAGACCAGACATAGGGGGACGAGCAGCAGCTCGATCGCAAACAGCATCGCGAGCGCGCTGATCGTCTTGCCAATGTAGATCGACGCCCTCGGGATCGGTGCCAGTAGCAGCGCGAAGACCGCGTCGTTCTCGCGCTCGAGCGACCAGCTTCGGCCGATGAGGAGAATCCCGCAGAACAGGATCGAGATCCAGAGCACGCCAGGAGCGACGTTAGGGGAGCTCACCGGGTCGGTGTAGAACGCGAGTGAGCCGAGCGTTACGACCAGCACGGCAAAGAGCCCGGTCGAGGTGAGGATCTCCTTGGTGCGGAGCTCGAGCTGCAAGTCTTTGAGGGCGACCAGCAGGGCGGCGCGGAGTGTGTTCATGCGCTCGGCTCCACGATTCGGCCGCGGTCCATGTAGAGGACACGGTCTGCCACGAGCTCTGCGAACTTCGCTTCATGGGTCACGATGATGACGATGGACCCCTGCTGCTTTTCTCTTTCGACCAGCTCGACCAGCGAGGCGGCGGATTTGACGTCGAGGCCGGTCGCGGGCTCGTCCATCAGAAGGAGACGAGGTTCGTGAAGAAGGGCCCTGGCGATCGAGACGCGTTGGGCCTGGCCACGGGAATAGGTGCGTACTGGGCGGTTCCAATACTCGCCGAGCGTGAGTGCCTCGCAGAGGTCATCGGCGCGCTTCTCGGCATACGGAATGCTCTGCAATTTGGCGGCGAGCACCAGGTTCTCCCGTCCGCTGAGGCCGGGGTAGAGTTGGAGTTGATGTGCGACGAAGCCGATGCGGCCGCGCAACCCGTCCGATCTCGAGACGCCATGAACGCCGTATCGAATTTCGCCTCGGGTTGGGTACGCGAGCATCGCGAGCAGCCAGAGGAGCGTGGACTTGCCCGAGCCGTTCGAGCCCTGAATCGCGGTCACGGTTCCGGCATCGAACCCGAGGTCCACGCCGGCCAGTGCCAAGGTCGGTCCGTAGGACTTGGCTAGCCGAGTCACCGACACGTGTTCAAAATCGAGCTTCACCGGTTCGCACTCTAGAACAAGTCTCGCACGATGCCGTCAAGTTTCAGCCAGTGTTTCTGCGGAACGCGGAGCCAGTCTCCCACTTGCAGGAGCTTGCCTTGGTCGATGGCGCGTTCGATCTCGCGCTCACGCCCGGTTTTCGGGTCGCAGCCGGCTCTCCGCTCAGTTGAAGCGACGTTCATCCCGTCGATCGTTCGAAGGCCGAGCATCAGGGCCTCGCGCACGATCTCCTTAGGGCCGAGCATCTCCACCTCCGACTCGAGGGTCGACTGGCGAAGATAGCGCTGCGGATTCGGATCGTTGCGCCAGCGTTCCGCGCGCCCTTGACCCTGATCGAGGCAACCGACCGCGGCAGCGCCGAGTCCGAGGTATGCGCCGCCGCGCCAGTAGTGAAGATTGTGTCGAGACTCTTCGCCTTCGGCCGCGTAGTTGGAGACCTCGTAGTGCGTCCAGCCGAGATCGGAGAAGCGATCCTCTACGTGCTCGAAGAGATCCGCGTATTGATCTTCGGGCGCGACCTCGAGCTTGCCGGCGCGATGAAGTGAGCCGAACTGCGTCTTCTCCTCGATGGTGAGGGCGTATGCCGAGACGTGACGAACGCCGATCTCGGCAATCCGCGAGATGTCCTCGGCAAGCTCTTCGAGCGTCTGTCCGGGCATTCCAAACATCAGGTCCGCGCTCACGCGCGGCATCTCTTTGCAGGCGTCTCCAAGTGACGCCAGCGCGCGCTCCGAGTCGTGTAAGCGTCCGAGGAAGCGCAAATGCAGGTCGCGCAACGATTGAAGCCCGAGTGAGAGACGGTTGACTCCGGCCTCTCGCAAGAGCGCGGCGTTTTCCTGATGGAGTGAGCTCGGATTGCATTCGACCGTGACCTCGAGCGCCTCGTCGAGATCGTCGAACGCGCCGATGATGCCTCTGAGGGTCCGACCCAGCGCATGAGGGCCCCAGAGAGATGGCGTGCCGCCGCCGAAGAACACGGACTTGAGCTTGCGCCCTTTCAGATCTGAACGGCGCGCTTCGAGCTCGCGTAGCACTGCGTCCGCGTATTCTTGGTGGGGCAAGGCGCTCGAGCGAATCGGCTCGGTCGCAAAATCGCAATATGGACACTTGCGAGTGCACCATGGAAAGTGGATGTAGACCGAAGTCTCTGTGGGTTCGCTTGACATGCGGTGCGCCGGGCAGAAGGTATACTCCGCTTTTTGGAGCTGGTCGCAGATGACCTTGCCGGTGTTTCCATCACTACGAATTACGGCCGATGCCCTCATCCCCGAGGGCGCGTTTGCCGAGGCGCAAGCGACCTTCTTGAAGCCGAACCCCGAGCTCGTCTCGCGGCTCGACGCGCTCCTCCGAGAAAAGAACACGGGCGTCGTCGCTCACTTCTACATGGATCCGGAGCTTCAAGGGGTGCTCTCTGCTTGCAGCTGGCCGCACGTTCACGTCTCGGACTCTCTGGCGATGGCTGACCGCGCGATCGCGATGGCCGAGCAAGGCGTGAGCACTGTCGCCGTCCTCGGTGTCGACTTCATGAGCGAGAACGTTCGAGCCATGCTCGACGCATCGGGACACGAGCAGATCCCCGTGTATCGAGTCGCCACCGATCCGATCGGTTGTTCTCTGGCCGAGTCCGCCGAGGCCGCGGCCTACGGAGCCTACTTGATGGAAGCGTCCGAAACGCCCCATTCGCTTCACGTCGTTTACATCAACACGAGCCTCGTGACCAAGGCGAAGGCGCAAGCGATCGTGCCAACCATTACCTGCACGTCCTCGAACGTGGTGCGGACTGTTCTGCAGGCTGCGGCGCAGATTCCGGACGTGCACATTTGGTTTGGGCCCGATACGTACATGGGGGAGAACCTCGCGCAGATGTTCCGGAGCCTCGCGGAGATGCCGGACGCGCAGATTCAGCAACTGCATCCCGATCACGATCAGGCCTCCGTTCGCTCGCTTCTGGCGCGATTTCACTACTTCGAGCAGGGAACTTGCATCGTTCACCACATGTTCGGCCGCGAAGTGGTCGACTTGGTGCGCGCACACTACAGCGATGTGTTCGTCACCGCCCACCTCGAGGTCCCTGGCGAGATGTTCGAGCTCGGTTTGCAGAAACAGCAAGACGGCAACGGAGTCGTCGGCTCGACCTCGAACATTCTGGCCTTCGTGCTCGCCAAGGTCGACGAAGCGATCGCCAAGGGTGAAGGGGCCAACCTTCGATTCATTCTCGGGACGGAGGCCGGGATGATTACGCCGATCGTTCGCCAGGTGCAGGCAAAGCTTCGGGACTACGCCTCGGAAGGCGGTCCCGAGCTCTCCGCGGAGATCATCTTTCCGGTGGCAAGCGAGGCGATCGCTCAGGACGCGCAAAGCGGGCTCGGAATCGTGCCGGGTGTCGCCGGTGGCGAAGGTTGCTCGACAGCGGGCGGCTGTGCGACCTGTCCGTATATGAAAATGAACTCGCTCCACGCCTTGCTAGGCCTGCTCGAACGGGTCGACGCCGAGCCTCGATCCAATCTGGTTCCCTTCGAGCCGCGCAAGTACGCTCAGGAGATTCGGGGTCGAACGGCGGCCGATCTCGGGGGCGAGCCGATCCTGCACATGCGCGCGTTTCAGCGTTCGGGCGAGCTTCCCGAGGCCCTCGTGAGCGATGTTCTTCAGCGCCGGCCCGCACCGGCGAGCAGCCTAGTTTGATGGAGAAAACACAGTTTCTCGGCCAAATCCGGACCTTGACCGGAAATACGGCGTACTTATGTTGCACGCGCCGTTCAGCCCTAAGAGCCCATGTCGAAGCCTGACTACTACGAAGTCCTCGAAGTCTCCCGCGAAGTCACCGTGACCGAGCTCAAGAAGGCGTACAGGAAGAAGGCCCTCGAGCTTCATCCGGACCGCAACCCAGACAATCCGGAAGCCGAAGAGAAGTTCAAAGTTTGCGCCGAGGCCTATTCTGTCTTGAGCGACCCTCAGAAGCGCGATGTGTACGATCGCTTCGGACACGCCGGCCTGAGCGGCGGTGGCGGACCGGGCTTTGCAGACATCGGTGACGTCTTCAGCCAGTTCCAAGACATCTTTGGTGACCTCTTTGGAGGCAGCGGAGGTTTTGGCTTCGGTGGCTTTGGCCGACGGCGGCGTGATCCGAACGGCCCTCAACGCGGCGCCGACATTCGCACGGACTTGAGCCTGTCGCTGCGCGAAGCGGCATTTGGCAGCAGCCGCGAGATCGACCTTTCGCATCCGTCGCCCTGCGAGGCCTGTCACGGAACCGGCGCGAAGGACGGAGAGCTCGAAGGCTGTGCAACCTGCGGAGGCAGAGGCCAGGTCGCGCGCGCGCAAGGCGCATTCGTGATGACGACGGGCTGCCCAACATGTCAGGGCCGGGGTGTGCGAGCCAAAGCTGCTTGCGAGGAATGCGAGGGCGGGGGCCAAGTCGACGCCGAACGCGTCGTGAAGGTAACTGTGCCTGGCGGGGTCGACAGTGGTCAGAGCCTCCGCTTGAGCGGCCGGGGTCAGGAAGGCGTGCGAGGTGGACCCGCAGGCGACCTCTACGTGACGGTTCACATCGAGCCCGATCCGGACTTTCAGCGAGAGGGCTTCGACCTGGTGCATCGGCTTTCGGTGACCTACCCACAGGCTGCGCTCGGGGCCAAGGTCGACATCCCGGCGCTCGAAGAGGACGAAGACGCCATCCAAACGATCAAGGTGCCCTCAGGAACGCAAGCGGGCGAAACGTTGCGAGTTCGGGGCGCTGGCGTACCCCGACTGCACGGTCGCGGGCGTGGTGACCTGATCTGTGTGGTCGAAGTCGAGGTGCCCAAGCGGCTCAGCCGCGAGCAAAAGCGGCTCTTGAAGGAGCTCGACCGTACTTTTGACGAGTCCTGAGTAGCGCTGGAGATCCGTACGCCTCTGGGTGTAGGCTAGTCGTCTACTTTGGGGAGTGCCCTAGGAAGACCCATGATGCAGCCTCTTACCGGACTCGATTCCTCTTTCCTCTATCTCGAGGACCCGCACCAACCGATGCATGTCGGCAGCGTGCTAGTTTTCGAAGGCTCCATGACCTTCGACGAGTTTCGCGAGACGATGGCCTCGCGCGTTCATCTCGTCCCGCGGCTCCGGCAACGACTCGCGATGGTGCCTTTCGGGATCGGAAAGCCGTACTGGGTCGAGGACCCAGACTTCAACCTAGACATGCACTTGCAGCACGTTGCCCTCCCGAGCCCCGGAAGCTGGAAAGAGCTTCGTCGGCTCGCGGCTCGGATCTTCAGCGTGCCGCTCGACCGTTCGAGGCCTCTTTGGGAAATGACCTTCGTCGAAGGGCTGGACCAGATTCCGCAGGTGCCGCCCGGGTCGATAGCCACCATCAACAAGGTGCACCACTCGGCCATCGATGGGGTTTCGGGATCGGACATGTTGAGTGTGCTGCTCGACATGACGAAGGAGCCGCGCAGGTTCATCCCCCCTCCGCCTCGCGCGATCCCTCCAATGCCAAACGAGCTCCAAGTGCTTTCACACACCGCTCGGAAGATCATGGGCAAGCCGACGGAGATCAAGCGAGTCGCAGGCGAGATCAACGAGGCCCTGCGCGCCGCGGCCAAGGTGAAAAGCAAGGGCGTCGACGCGCCTCCCGTTCCGATGACTGCGCCTCACACGCCGATCAACCAAAGGGTGACGGGACAGCGAATTTGGAACACGGCGCTTCTCGAGCTCGATCGCGTGAAGGAGATTCGCAAGATCACGGGCTGCACCTTGAACGACGTCGTCGTGGCGATCTGTGCCGGGGCGCTCCGCCGGTATCTCGAAGAGAAGGACGCGCTCCCCGACAAGCCGCTGATCGCGATGATCCCCGTTTCGACTCGTGGCAAAGACGAGCATGGAAAGATGGGAAACAAGGTCTCCGCGATGTTCCTCGACATCGCGACCGACGTGGCCGATCCGGTCGAGCGCCTGAAGGTGATTCAGGAGCACGGCAAGGGCGGCAAGGCTTTCGAGAAGGCCGGTGCGACGCGGGCGTTCGTCGATCTCTGGGATTTCATTCCCTTCGGCTTGGCGAACCGAGTGCTCCGGCTCTACTCGCGGTTTCGTGTCTCGGACATGCACAACCCGGTGTTCAACGTCGTCATCACCAACGTGCCCGGGCCGCAGATGGACATGTACATGGCGGGGCACAAGCTCCTCGCGACGATGGGAATGGCGCCGCTCGTCGACGGGATGGGCCTGCTGATCACGGTGCTGAGCTACAACGGAGTGCTTTCGATCAGTCCAACGTCCTGCCCGAAGGTCATGCCCGACCTGGACCTCTTCACCCGCTATCTTCGCGAATCTGCCAACGAGCTCGAAGCGGCAGTGCTGGCGCTCCGGAAACCGGAAGACGAAGCCAGCCGGGCGCAATCCAAGGCTGTGGCCGAGATGACGGCTGCCTTCGTCGAGCAGATGAGATCGACGCTTGCCGCGGCGCCAGCGGAACGCTCCCTCGGTGAAGGCACGTTTCAGCTTCGCGTCACCGGCGCAGCCGACCAGAGCTGGATGATCGATCTGCAGGAACGTAGCGTCACCGAGGGCAACGGTCGTCCCACGGACGCGACGCTCACCATCCGTGACGCACATCTCGCTGAGATCTTGCGTGGCAAGCTCGACCCGCAGATCGCGTTCGTTCAGGGCAAGCTGCGCGTGGATGGCGACATCAACAAGGCGATCGAGTTCGGCGCACTGCTGCCGAAGGTCGTCGCCTGAGGGCTCAGCGAAGCGCGCTGAAGCGCTGCGGCGCGTTCGTCGATGGGAGCTTCGCAGGCAGCGCGGGCAGCTTTTCGTCAGCCAGCCACTGATAGACGCCGTAGGTTTGCAAGACCCTGCGCGTGTAGCGTCGTGTTTCGTCGTAGGGGATTTCCTCGATGAACACGTCGAGAGGGCGGGCAGCGTCTTCTTCGAGCCAGCGGCGAACGGCGCCCTCGCCGGCATTGTAAGCCGATGGCACTAGCGCGGGGTTTTCGCCGAGACGCTCCCAGAGCCAGGCCATGTAGCGCGCGCCGATCCGGAGATTCACCTCGGGTTTCTTGAGCGTCCGAGGGGTGGCCTTCTCGCCGACCTCATTGGCGAAGCGCTTTGCCGTCGGCATGATCAGCTGAACCAGCCCGTAGGCCTTGGCCCAGGACACGGCCTCCGGGTCGAACGAGCTCTCTTCGCGTGCGATCGCGCGCACGAACGAGGCCGGGATGCCTTCATGGCTTGCGATTTCTTCGATCAGCGGTGAGAACGCTTGTGGGTAGGTCGCTTCCCAGATCAGTTTTCCTTCGCCCTTGGGAAGCAGGCCTTCGAAGTCTTCGAAATGCGTTCGGACGACCCGGCTGAGCTTGGTCTCAGCGCCCGCATGCTGAAGCAGCACGGCGCCCACCACGGCCATCTCCGGATCCACGTTCTTGCCGAGCATGTGAAGCGTGGACATCTCGGACGATGCATACGTGATCTCGTTCACCCGCAAGAGCTCCAGCATCCGATCGAACGCCGGATCGTCGAACTCATCGCGCCAGGCGAAGACCATGCGCGTCCGCTCGTCTCCCGCGCGCATCTGTACGAGCAGAGCCTCGGCCTGGGCCGGAACGATCTCCTGAATGCGCCAGAGCGCCTGTTGCGCATAGTACCGGAGCGGCCAGCGCTGAACGATCTCTTCGTAGGCGGCGATCGCGTCGATGCGCCGTCCCATCATGAAGAGAGTGCGTGCGCGCCAGTAGTTCGCGCGGCCGGTTATGCCTTCCTCGCGTTCGTCGCCACCGCGAGCCACCAGCTCATCGAATCGTTCGTAGGCGTTCTCGTAATCACCGTCGCGCAGATGCACCCAGCCAAGCTTGAACAGGGCCCGGGGCCACATGTCGCCTTCGGGATAGCGCCTCGGGATCGAGGACAGGCGTGCGATCGCAGCCTTGGGCCTGCCGTTTTCGAGCTCGGCGAGCGCCGCCCGGTAGCTGGCGTCGTCAGCTAAGCTGTGCGCCGGGTCCTCGGCTTCGAGCTTGGCGTACTGCCGAATCGATTCGTTCCAATCGCCGATGCGTCCGTAGGCACGCGCCGAGTGGTAACGTGCCCAGGTCCGGGTTTCTGGGTCGGCCCTGCCGCACTTGTCCGCCACCTCGCGCATCACCGGTGCGCCACGCGTGCGCTCGCGGTCTTGCAGAAGCGCGCGGCCTTGCTTGTAGCGTGCGTCGCACCACGCACTGCTTCCTGTCTTGAGATGTTTGACGAGCTTTCCGTAGAGCCGCTCGGCCTCTTTGTAGCGCTTCGAGTCGTAGAGGGCCTGGGCCTTGTCGAGGCTTTGCTGCATGCGCGGACGGACGTCCTGCTGGGGGGCAGGCGCTTCCGATGTCTTCGCGGGCAGTGTGCCGTCGAGACGTATCTCGAGATGGGCGTCCGACACGTCGGCGCTGCCCCCGCTGCGCACTTCGATCGTTCGCGCCCGTTTGCTGCCGGCCCAGTCGTCGGTCAAGGACGCGGCGATCTGAGCGGCGGTCACCGGGTCGGTTCGCTCCAAGAGCGAAGCGCGGCGTAGCTTCGCCCAGCGCGCCAGCGGATGGTTGAAGTTGCTGAGCGTGTCGAGGTGGGCCAGCGCAATGCTGCTGTACCCTTCGTCGAGCGCTGCCTTGGCGGCCAGCCAGTGAAGGCGCCCCTTGTCGCGTGCGCTTGCTGCCGGAAGCGCTGCCTCGGCAACTTCTCGTGCCTTGCCGGGGTTGCCCTTGTCGAGTTGTTTGCGGACCTGCATCACCGGAGACTTCTCCGGGAGCACGACGACGATCGGGTCGAGGACTTTGGGGGGCGGAGTCGGAGCCTCGGCGGCGGCCGCGGGGGGCTTCGGCTGGTTTGCCGACGGCCAGACTTCGCGCCGCACGTTCTGCTGCTGATGGCAGGCCACCAGCAACCCGATGCTCATCGCGAAGGGCCAGATCCGCTTCATCTGACGAACCCTAGTGAGTCCGCACCTGCCGGGCAAGTTCAGGAGCGAGGGCGCGTGTTCGCCGCCCCGGCGGCGCCGTGTTAAGCCCCAGCGGAGTGAGTTACAGCCTCCAGATCGGTGTTCGCTATTTGCGGTCGAAGAAGCGGGCAACGGTTTCGATGATCACCCTGATCTCGATCATCGGCGTCGCGCTCGGCGTAGCGGCCCTACTGGCAGTGCTCTCGATCACGACGGGTTTCGAAAAAGCCTTCCGCGACAAGGTCTTAGGCGTCAACGCGCATGTCCTGGTCCTGAAGTACGGCCGCGAGTTTCGCGACTACCGTGACGTCCTCTCGACCGTGGGTGAGATGCCGGAAGTAGCCGGCGTCGCGCCCTTCTCGATCAACGAGATGATGCTCACCAAGGGCGAGCGCCGAAGTGTCGTCCTCGTCAAAGGCGTGACCCCCGAAGGGGTCCGTACGGTGCTCGACCTTCCCAATCAGATGGTTGCGGGTGGACTCGAAGGTCTTCGCCGGCCCGGCTCGACCCCGACCCGCGCCGTTGAGCCGGCAGAAGACCAGGACTGGCAATGGCTACGCGACCTGCGCGATGGGAAGACCGAGAGCACCAAGCCCCCGAGTCCCAAGGCTGAGCAGGCGCCGGTCCAACGAAAGACGTTCTGGGAAGAGGAGAAGGAACGGAGGGCGGCCGAGCGCGAAGCCGCCGAGCGCGCCCGTCGACCGCGAATCGGCGCCGTGGCCGCGCCGGTCGAGATCGAAACGATGCTTGGAGAGCTCGACGAGGAAGCGCTGGCGTTACCGGATGACCCCGCCTGGGAATCCGGCCTCTCGTACGGTGCAGCCCAAGAACCGATCGACAGCTTGCCGGGGATCATCGTCGGGAAGACGCTCGCCGAAGACCTCGAGCTCGAGCTCGGCGATCGGGTGCGCTTGATCTCGCCCATGGCCGCTCTCGGGCTCGCCTTGTCCGAGCCGAGTGGCTCAACGACCCGCTCGAGGGAGTTCCGGGTCATCGGCGTCTTTCAAGCAGGCTTTCAGGAGTACGACTCGGGCCTCGTCTACGCAGATCTATTCGAGGCACAGCGGCTCTTCGACGAGGGCGACAACGTGACGGGCGTCGAGCTCCGCGTGCACGACCTGGAGACCTCGTACGAGCTCGCGCGCCGCATCGAGCAAGACCTCGGCGGGGCGTTTCACTCGCTCGATTGGTCAGAGCTCAACCGCAACCTCTTCACCGCGCTCGAAGTGCAGAAGATCGCGCTCACCTTGGTCATCGCCACCATCATCTTCGTCGCGGCCTTCAACGTGATCGCGACCTTGATCATGATCGTCATCGAGAAGAAGCGCGAGATCGCGATCCTGAAAGCGATGGGCGCGACCGATGGCACCGTCCTCGGCATCTTCATGGTGCAAGGCGTGGTCGTCGGCGTGATCGGAACCTTGGCCGGGGTACTCGTTGGCGGTGGGCTCGTCGCCTATCTCGACAAGATACGCTTTCCGCTCGACCCCAAGGTCTATCTCATCGACCACTTGCCGGTCGTGCTCAACCCCACGGTATTCCTGGTCACCATCGGCATCGCCCTTCTGATCTGCACCGTCTCGACGATCGCCCCGTCCTGGTGGGCTGCCCGGATGCTGCCTGTGGATGGGCTGCGCTACGAGTGAAAACCCGGGCTATTTCGGGTTTTCGGAGGGCTTTCGGCAGGGCGCCAAGAGCTTGACGGCTGCCCCTGGCCGCGCTACCAAAGGCGTCCTTTTGCGGGAATAACTCAGCGGTAGAGTGCAACCTTGCCAAGGTTGAAGTCGTGAGTTCGAATCTCATTTCCCGCTCCAAATGGCGATGACGGCTCCGGACTGCGGGGCCGTTTTTCGTTTGGGGGGTCGGGACGACTAGGCTGAGCGACGCGGAGGCTGCGCTTATGGGTCGGAGGACCAATCCGGTTGCGTGACAATCAGACTTCTGCTCAACCTCGGTCAGATCTTCTGCACTCGAGGTGAAGCCGAAACGCACGCCGCCGCTCACACGCTGGTTCTGGTCTGGGCAGCGTCGGGCGGTTTCGATTCCCGGCTAGCCGTGCTACGCGCACCACGCTCAACTTTGGAGATCCTGGGATGAATCGATTCTTGCTTTTGCCCAGCGCCCTCGTTGCGCTCAGCGCTGCGGCTTGCAGCAGCAACGACAGCGGCGGCACTGCGCCGGCCGACCCCTTTGCCCCTCAAGCCGACACGAGTGAGGGGCTTACCAATGTCTCCGCCGATCTCATGGAAGTCTTGGAGGATGGGGCGCTGCACGGTGCGTGCGAAGCGTATTGGGATGCCGTTGCCGACGGGACCGACACACGCCGTGCGCGACTGCTGTGCGGCAAGGAAATGTTCTTCTACGAAGGCTTCGACACGGTCGGCGTGCCCACCGTGCTGCTCGAAACCAACATGGCGTTGTTTCCGGACCTCATCGGAGCAGGTGCAACTGGCGTCGGCATGATCGAAGACCCGACTTCGGCGGACGGGCTGCCACTTGGGTTCGGGCCCGGCAAGGACTTCGCTGAGGGCGTCCCGAGCCTGGCGTTCACCTGCGCGAGCTGTCACTTCGGCCAGCTGCCGGACGGCCGTTATGTGATGGGCGCGCCCAATCACGATTTCGAGTACGGCGAACTCAACCTCGCCATCGCGGTCTTGCCGACTGCCACCATCCTTCAACAGGACCTAGACCCCGCCGCCGAGGCGAAGCTCGCGCCGTACTTCCAAGCCATCGAGGATGACCCCAGCATCGTTGACGGGCTCATCGCATCGCTTGCGCCACTCATCGGTGCTGGGGCGAGCATTCCGGAGTTCAGCGCGGAGACTCAGGCCGCCTACGCAGGCTGGAAGTCGGGCACGATGGATTTCGTGATCACACCGTTGCCGCTCGACGACGAGGTTCACACCGTCAGCAAGATCATGTCGCTCTGGGGGATCGCCGACGAGGCAGACGTTGCTGCCTACGAGATGGATGGGGCACTGCTGGCTCACACGGGTGTGACCGCCAGCGTCGCGAATTTTCTCGAGGGTTTCGTCATTCTTGGCGACGGCGACCTAGACGCATGGGACGCAGAACGGCTCGGCCCGCTGGATGACTATCTCCACTCGTTGCGCGCGCCCAGCAACCCGGAGCCGTCCGACGCGGTTCGCGTGGCCGAAGGGCAGCAGCTTTTTGGCACCGCAGACTGCATCGACTGTCACGACGGCGCCCGCGGTTCGAGCCGCACCGTCTTCACCTTCGACGAGATCGGCTCCGACACCGCCATGATGTACTGGCTCGACCGCGATCTCGATGGCCAACCCTGTTGCGACGTCGACTTGCTCGGGCGCGATGCACTGACGCACGGCCTCCGCGCGCAACGGCTCACCGGGGTTTGGTCGGCCAAGCGACTGCTTCACAACGGCTCCGTCGACTCGCTCGAAGATCTCTTCTGCGTGAACGGCATGCGACCCACGATCACCGAATCGCCGTACAGCGATCGTGGTCACATGTTTACCTGCGACGGGCTCTCGGAGACTGAAAAAGCCGCCCTGATCGCGTACCTGCGCTCGCTCTGAGTGACTACCGCGAGTGGCGGAAGCCCGCGCCGGCAGGCTAGCGGCTGTGTTCGAGGAGCCAGTCCGTGACCAGGTCCGTGAAGGCCGGCTCCTCTCCTCCGGGCGAGTAGAAGAACGGGACGTGGGGCCCGTCCTGAATCGTCCAGAGTGCAGCGTCGATGCCTCCCCGGCAGCCCGTGCGGTACGAGCCTAGCAAAAACAAACGCCCGCTCCCGCAGCCTTATGCGGCTGGCTTTGAGCTGGAGAAATGGAGCTCGAGGTACCTACACACCTTCCACTGAACCTTCCACTTTCCAGGGGACACCGTGGGACGGCACGCAACGCCACGGGACACTTTGTGGTTGATGTTGTTGAATTTCCCGAATGGTGTTGGGAGCTAGGCGAATATTGCCAAGGTTGAAGTCGTAAGTTCGAATCTCATTTCCCGCTCCGCCCCGTTCTACGGGGCTCCAGAAGGCTCCGTTTTCGCGGAGCCTTTTTCAATTCAGCGGGTGCCCAATTCAGGGTGTTTACAACAGGCCGCGCGGCCTGTTCGGGGCGGTGCTCAGGCGTCGGAAAGGGCTGCCAAGGTCGAAGTTGTTCGAGAGTGCTGCCTACACCGGCTCCACAACCAGAGTCACATCGCCCGACACCATGCCCAGTGGGCCATACCCGTGGCGTGCTCCGTATGGACGAGCGAGGCGAATGCGCGCCTTGCGTAGGAACTGGTACCAGAACGCCTTGGCTTCGAGCCCAGCCAGCTGCGATCCGATGCAGGCATGGTGCCCCGCACCGAACGGCAAGAACGCTGCGCGGTTGTGCTTGTCTTCCTGGCGAGGGGGGGAGAATCGCTCGGGATCGAATCGGTTCGGGTACTTCCAACTCGACGGGTCACGAAGGGCCATGCTGATCCCGACCATGATCAAACCGCCAGCCGGAATCGTATAGTCACCAACGTCTACGTCGCGTAGCGCAAGCCGCCAAACGGTCGGAACGACCGGGTAGAACCGCAGGGTTTCCTTCCAGACCCAATCGAGCTGGTTAAGATCCTTGATCTGCTCGTACGTCACGGTCTCGGTTTCGAGGTCTATCGCCTCGGCCCGCAGCGATTCCTGCCACTCTGGGTCGGTCGCGAGCACGTACGCCATACTCGTCACGGCCGCCGAAGTCGTGTCGAACGCCGCTGCCATCAAGCCCGTGAGCACTCGCACCAATCCCTCGTCGTCGAGCCAATCGACCTTTTCGTTCGTCTGACAGAGCCGCGTGAATAGGTCCACTCCATCCGTTGCTCGTCTAGCGGCTACCTGTGCGCGGAAACGCTCGATCAAGCCGCGGTACTGGCGGCGTGCGGCCCGCCATGTCGGGCTCAGCCATTCGTTCCTGACGACTGCGGTGATGCCGTGCCAGAAGTCGCTCATCGCTTTGTCCAGCTCTTCCGCCCGCTCTTGGTCCTCGACGCCAAGAAATACGTCGGCGGCAACGCGAGCGAACAGTCCTCGCGCTTCTGGCTTGAACTTGACCTCCCTCGCGGTCACCCATCGGTCGGTCGCCGTCGCGAGGTGCCGGTTCGCGGTTTCTACGTAGCTCGCGAGCGCGTCGGCCTTGAAGGCGGGTTGTAGCAATCGCCGAACGTCTCGATGCGGCTCGAAATCCAGGGTGACGGGCGCATCCATCGGGCCGTCAGGTGGAATCCCGCCGTATAGTACCAGGTTGCCGAGCGCTGCCGACCATGCACCGTCTGCGTTGCGAAGGATCTGTGCCCCAATGGTCGGATCATTGACCGCAATGTAGACCGTCGGTCCAACTCGAATGCGATAGATGGGTCCGTACTTCTTGTCCTGCGCCTCCAAGTGCGCGCGCCCATGCCTCATCCAGCCCCAAAGGTTCATCACGCCCGTGATGGCCCCGTCCTTGCCTGGGATATGCCTGAGGCTTGCCAGGTCCTCGTAGGGGCGCTCGGGCCGACCCACGTCGCCCACAGCACGCAGGATCGCTGGGTCTACGTCTGGTTGTTCCATTGCTACTGACTGCCGCAGCTGTTCTCTCTCGCCTCGCCGATCGGGTCAAGACGTTCCTCGCTGCTGATGCGCCCAGGGTGCTGGAAGGCCTTGGTCCAGGCGAGATGACTACAAGACGCCGCAGTTTGCCGCAGCCACGAGACACTGCCGACCAGTGCGCGCCGACCCAACCGAGGCTGTCGCCACGGCATGAACGCGCCCTCCAGACGCTGCTCGCCGGCGGCACCGATTCGGATGCGGCGGCCGCTGCCGGGGCCATCGATCCGAAGTCGATTCGACCCGTCGACCGGAGACGCGGAGCTCATCGTGCCGTTCATCAAAGCGGGCGAGCAAAGCATCGGCGACTTCGCGGTAGGGCCGGAGGACGGGCTCCTCTACGTCATCGACCGGTTCACCGTCTAGCGGTTCGATCCCAATACCGGGGCGAGCTCCGGCCAGACGTTCCCCGTCAACACCGGGAACGTCATCGACTTCTTCCCGCTGGCGAGGAGCCAAGGCACAGGCTCCAGCGGGGGTGGCTGATCCACCCAACCTTCCACTTCCCACGGGACACCTCGGGACGGCACGCAACGCCACGGGACACTATGTCGTTGATGTTGTTGAAATTCCCGAATGGTGTTCAGGGCCCCGAAAGGGTTGCCAAGGTTGAAGTCGTGAGTTCGAATCTCATTTCCCGCTCCGCCCCGTTCTACGGGGCTCCATCTGGCGACAACGGCTCCGCTTTGCGGGGCCGGTTTTCGTCGTATCGCTGACCCTGATCGATTCGAGTCATGCGGAGTCCGCGCTTACGAGCTGAA
>DASRZF010000333.1:0-5526 GCA_035686645.1 Polyangiales bacterium | reverse complement strand
AGATCGTCCGGGATGCTCAGCTCGATTCGGTGCTCCGGGGTGATCACCGCGTGGCTCGCGGAGCGCCGTACGTTGCTGTGCGGCCAGACGACGCAGCAGTCGAGAGTGACGCCCTCAGCGAGTTGCACGTCGTGCCCGATCACGCTTCGCCGGACCTGCTCGCTGGGGTCGAGATCGTCCGGCAGGATGCAGCCGGCGCGCGGGCGGACGCCAGGCCATGCAAACGAACCTGAGGCGAGCTCTAGGTTCAGTCGGTGATACTCTGAAACCGTGCCTAGATCCGCCCAGGGAGATTCGTCGACGATGCCCAGCACCGGCGCGCCGCTGTCTATCCAGTAGCGATAGGCGCTGCGGATGACGCAGCCCGATTCGGGCATCTGCGCCCAGGCCGACGGCGCCAAGATGTGAATCCCAGTGAACATCAAAGCTCGATGGCCCGGCAGCGGGCGAGGCGCGCCCAGCAGACTTCGAACCCAGCCTTCCGCGTCGATTCCGATCACCCCGAAGCGTTCCGGCTCATTCGTGGGGCGGAGTATCATTGTTGCAACAGCTCCCCTCGCCTCGTGCTTCACAAGCGCCTTCGCGAGATCGGGGGCGAACAGGGTATCTCCGTTCATGACGATCACCGGGCTCCCGGGGTCGTCGAACAGGGGCCGCGCCTTTCTCAGCCCACCGCCGGTACCGAGAAGCCTGGCTTCACGGGAAAACCGCAGGCTCACGTCACTCGGGCACGCGGCTTTCAAGGCGGATTCGACGAGCTCGGCATGTGGGTGGGTATTGGCTACGATGTGTTGCACCCCACAAGACGCCAGATGTTCCATGGCAAAGCCCGCAAGCGGCCGATTTGCTAACGGAACGATGGGCTTTGGCCTGAGGTCGGTGAGCGGTCGGAGGCGCGTTCCGAGCCCGGCTGCTAAGAGCATGGCCTGCACGGGGAGCATGGTATTCCCCCGCAGCAATCGGACCAAGCAATCTGGCGCGATAAGGGCCTATACTAACTGGGCACGAGGGGGCGATGAAGAAGATCTTGCTGACTGGGGCTGCCGGCTTCATTGGGAGCAACACCGCATCCGCGCTGCTGCGGCGCGGCGATACGGTCGTCGGAGTCGACAACCTCAACGACTACTACGACCCTGCCCGCAAGGAAGCCAACCTCGAGGAGGTTCGTGCATCAGCGCCAGACGTCAGGAAATTCATTTTCCACCGGGAAGACATTCGAGACGAGGGCGCCATGGACTCGCTCTTCGCCGAACACGGCTTCGATGCGGTCATTCACCTTGCCGCGCTGGCGGGTGTGCGAGCTTCCATCGACGATCCCAAGCTCTACCTCGACGTCAATCTGGGAGGCACCCTGAGCCTCCTGGAGGCGGCGAACCGGCATGGCCAGCCCTTGTTCGTCTTCGCTTCGACCTCCTCGGTATACGGACGGACGAAGGTCATTCCATTCGTCGAAACCGATCGAGCGGATCGCCCGCTCGCTCCGTATCCAGCCAGCAAACGAGCCGCAGAGCTCTTGGGCTATTCGTACTTTCATCTATTCGGTCAGAACTTCACCGCGCTTCGGTTCTTCACGGTCTACGGCCGGCGCGGCAGGCCAGACATGATGGCGTACAAGGTCTTGGACAACATCTTTCGAGGCGCCGAGGTGCCTTTGTACAACAACGGCCAGATGCACCGGGACTGGACGTACGTGGACGACATCGTGGAGGGCGTGATCGCCGCGGCGGACCGGCCGCTCGGTTACGAGATCATCAACCTGGGCCGGGGGCAGCCGACGCTCCTGGCAGATTTCGTGGGCCTCATCGAGAAAATGGCGGGCAAGCGTTCGAACTTGGCCAGCAAGCCGATGCCGGCGGCGGACATCGAATACACCTATGCCAACATCTACCGCGCCAAGGAACTGCTCGGGTACGCTCCAAAGGTGACGGTCGAGCGGGGAGTGGAAGAGTTTTGGGCCTGGTATCGCGAGTCCGTTTTGAAGGGCGAAGGGCGATGAGCAGGCTCAAAACCCGTACTTCCCAGTTCTTGATCGACATCGCGGTGCTGAGGTTTGCGTTCGTGCTCGCCATGCTCGTCCGGTTCGATTGGGACGTGCCCTGGGTGATGTTCAAGCAGCTGATGATCGTGCTCCCGTACGTCGTGCTCCTGCAGTACGGTTTTCTCTCCGCATTCGGAACGACGCGCTTTTCGTGGCGCTACATCAGTCTGCGAGACACGGTTCGGATTTTCGGAGCCATCGCCTCGGCGGCGGCCCTTCTCGTGGCGCTTCGATTGCTCAGCCCGGTCCTGGTCGACCGGTTTCCGCTCGCACGCTACGGCATCGCACCCCTTGGCGTCTTGCTGGGGGATTTCGTCTTGGCATTCCTCGGCTTGACCGGAGTCCGTGCGCTCCGACGGATGCTCGGCGAGCGCGTGGCGTCGAAGCAGCATCAGGGCGACGGAGAGCCGCAGGAGCCGACTCTGCTGGTGGGGGCGGGCCAAGGCGGTTTTCTGGTTGCGCAGGAGATCGCGCGTCGTCCCGACCTCGGCATCTTGCCGGTCGCGTTCGTCGACGACGACCCGGTCAAGCAGGGCGCTGTCATTCACGGGATCAAGGTCAAGGGAACGACCCAGGACTTGCTCCGCCTGGCCGAGCGCCACTCTGCCAAACAGGCGCTCATCACGATTTCAAACGCACCGGGCGCGGCGATCAGGCGAATCACCGAAAGCTGCAAGCAGGCCGGGCTCACCGTAAAGATCGTCCCGGGCACATACGAGATTGTCGGCGGCCGAGTAAACCTGTCGCGAATTCGCGAAGTCGCGATCGAGGACCTGCTGCGTCGCGAGCCCGTGAAGCTGAACACCGAGGCGGTTTCCGGAGTCGTTAGGGGACAGCCGGTCATGGTGACAGGCGCGGGCGGAAGCATCGGTTCGGAGCTCTGCCGCCAGGTGGCTGCGTATCGCCCTTCCCGTCTCGTCCTGGTAGAGCGTTCGGAGAACAATCTGTTCGAGATTCACTCCGAGCTCCAGAACCGATTTTCCGAAGTCGAGATCATTCCTTGCGTGGCGGACATCACCGATCGGCCCCGTATTGCGCAGGTGTTCCATGACCACCGTCCGATGGTGGTCTTCCATGCCGCCGCCCACAAGCACGTGCCCATGATGGAGTGGAACCCGGCCGAGGCGGCGAAGAACAACGTGCTCGGCACTCAAATTGTCGCGGATCTCGCCGACAGCCTGGCGGTCGAGCGCTTCGTCATGATCTCGACCGACAAGGCGGTGAACCCAAGCTCGGTGATGGGCGCGACGAAACGTGCGGCGGAGCTCTATGTCCAAGCGCTTTCGCTCAACAGCGCCACTCACTTCGCGACGGTGCGCTTTGGGAACGTGCTCGGCTCGGCTGGAAGCGTAATCCCCATTTTCCGTAGACAGATAGAAGATGGCGGCCCGATCACAGTCACCCACCCGGGCATGACACGGTACTTCATGACGATCCCTGAGGCCGCGCAGTTGGTGGTCCAGGCGGCAGCGTTGAGTCGCGGTGGCGAGACGTTCATCTTGGACATGGGGCAACCCGTCCGCATCCTCGACCTCGCCCACGACCTCATTCGGCTGAGCGGCCTGGAGCCGGACAAGGACATCGAAGTTCGGTTCACAGGCATTCGTCCGGGTGAAAAACTCTTCGAGGAGCTTTCGAACATGGCCGAGGGCATTCAGAGGACCAGCCATCCGAAGATTTTCACCGGAACCTACGACTCCCCGCACCTTCCTAGGTTGCGCGCCCAATTCGACACGCTCGGCGCGCTTTGTAGGACCGCCGATCCGAGCGCCATTCGCCAGGCACTCGAGCAGCTGGTCCCCGAGTACGCCAAGGGGGACGCGGACAGCGAACCCCCTGCGCGATCGCGCACGATGATGCCCGATTCGAAGTCGATGGGAAGCCTGTGAAGATTCTCGTGACGGGAGGTGCGGGCTTCATCGGAAGCCATGTCGCCGAGGCGGCCGTCGAGGCCGGCCACGAAGTCCTGATCGTCGACGACCTCAGCACCGGGCGCACTGAAAATCTTCCGGCGCGTGTCGATTTTCACCCCCTCGACATCCGAAACCGCGAAGCGCTTCGGGAGCTCGCGCTGCATTTTCGTCCCGACGCGATCAGCCATCACGCCGCTCAAGCCAGCGTCACGATGAGCGTGCGCGATCCGATCCTGGATGCCGACGTCAACGTGATGGGTTCTCTCAACGTTGCCAATGTGGCGATCGAGTCTGGGAGCCGGTTGATTTTCGCGAGTACAGGTGGCGCGCTCTATGGAGAAGTCCCCGAGGGCAAGTCCGCCGGCGAAGACTGGCCTGCGCGTCCCCTGAGTCCGTATGCCTGTAGTAAGGCGAGCTTCGAGCTCTATTTCCGCGCCTTTGGTCAGGCCTCTGACTTGCGGTACACGGTTCTCCGCTACGCCAACGTCTACGGGCCGAGGCAGGACCCGCACGGTGAGGCTGGCGTCGTTTCGATATTCCTCCAGAGGCTTCTTCGCGGCGAGCCGATCCAGGTCAACGCGCGAATCAAAAAGGGAGACGGAGGCTGCGTCCGTGATTACGTCTACGTTCGTGACGCTGTTCGCGCGAATCTCGCCGCATTCGAGGGCGCTCTCGACGGCTGCACGATCAACGTCGGCACGGGCCAACCAACGAGCACTCGGGCGCTCGCCGAAACGCTGGTCGACTTCGTCGACCGGCCGGCGATCGTGAACGACGGGCCGCATCGCTCTGGCGACCTCGAGCGTTCTGTGCTGGACCCCACGGTGATGGTTTCGATTCTCGGGGAGCCAACGCCGCTAGCACGAGGCTTGACGGCCACGACCGAGTGGTTTCGAGATCGGGTGGCATCGACATGAGCGAACGAATCGCAGTTGTGGGGCTCGGGTACGTAGGTCTTCCAGTGGCCTTGGCGTTTGCTCGGAAGTTCGAGGACACGGTGGGCTTCGACATCTCAGAGGCTCGAGTCAACGCGCTAAGGGCGAACGAGGACTGGACTGGGGAGGTGAGCGGAGCGGTGCTCGAAGCGAGCCCCTTGAAGCTCAGCAGCGACCCGGCGGACCTTCGGGGCTGTACCTTCTTCGTCGTCGCGGTGCCCACGCCGATCGACTCGGATCGACGCCCTGACCTCGGGCCGCTCTTCTCGGCGAGTCGAATCGTCGGAAGCGCGCTCGCTCCAGGTGCCGTGGTGGTCTACGAGTCGACCGTTTACCCGGGAGTCACCGAGGAGCAGTGTGGCCCGCTTCTCGCGGCGGAATCAGGGCTTCGACAGACACACGACTTCAAGCTCGGATACTCTCCGGAACGGATCAACCCTGGCGATAAACTCCACACGTTCGAAAAGATCGTCAAGGTGGTTGCGGGCGAAGACGCAGAGTCGCTGGAGCGCGTGGCCCGGGCCTATGAGAGCGTCGTCGATGCCGGCGTGCATCGAGCCTCGTCGATCAAAGTCGCGGAGGCGGCCAAGGTCATCGAGAACACGCAGCGCGATGTGAACATCGCCTTGATGAACGAGCT
>DASRZF010000332.1:0-6887 GCA_035686645.1 Polyangiales bacterium | reverse complement strand
CCAGCGGCGTCGTGAGATTGGTCATGTCGTGCACCCGAATGCCGCCGTAGCTGATCGAATAGATGTAGTCCGTGGTATCGTCGCTGATGAAGACGCCCCGCGTGATCTGAGGCTGGTAGCCGCAATTGTAGTAGAAGTCCTCCACGGGGTACGGGACTCCTCCGCAGTCGTCGAGAACTAGATCGGAGTGGTCGACGGCGCCGCGGCGGGTGAACCCATCCGCAGCACTGACGTCCCAGAGCTCGAGCGTACTGGAGAAGTCGCCCTCATAGGACACGAACGGAAACGCTAGCAGTCCTCTGTCGGCGTAGAAGTTGAACGCCTTGTGGTTGTAGTTCGCTTCCGAGTACCCCTGCCCGACGGTCTCCTTGTGCGCGAGCCGCGGATTCACTGGGTCGGACACGTCGAAGATCTGAAGAGCCGTGCCGTTGTCGACCTGGGTGTCTGGGTCGATGTCGCGACCGATGGTCAGTAGATGGTCGTCGCCCAGCGGATGCATGTAGTCGCTGAAGCCGGGAATCTTGAGCTCGCCGAGGACCTTCGGGTTCTCGGCGTCGCTGAGGTCGATGGCAAAGAGAGGGTCGACCTGACGAAACGTCACGATGTACCCGAGGTCTCCAATGAAGCGCGCGGAGAAGATCCGCTCCCCCTCAGCCAACGGCGGTGTGGAGCCCGCGAGCTCCAGCGCGTCGCCGTTGAGCCTCAAAGTGCTGACCAGGTTGTCGGTGGTCGGAGGAATCCAAACGTCAGGCGCTACCGGATCGGTGTCGCGATTGGGCCAGCTGGTCCGGGTCGTCGCAACTCGAATCACTCCTGCACGCTCGTCGATGGAGAACTGATCCGCAACGATCCCTTGGACGAATCCAGAGCCCTGATATGGCGTCCGCTGGGCCTCGAACGAGACCGCGAAGCGGTGAACGGCCGTGCGATCGCTGCTGGTCCCGCGCTCGACCCAAGTCCAGTCCGGTTGAGCGAGGATGAGGGTTTCAGCATTGGAATAGACCTGAGTCGCCTGGCCGAGGATCGAGGTGATCGCGGTTGCGCTGTCGCTCGCCATGTCGAGGCCGACGATTTGAGTGAGTCCGTAGTTCGTGAGACCTGGCTCCGGAGAGTAGAAATCGGCGCATTGGACGGGCTGCTTCTGAATTTCGCCGTCGACGCGCTCACCCCAAACGGGCACCCATTGATCGAGCGTCGTATCGCGAATCGCTTCCTTGGCTTTGTTCGCCCATGCGCGGGCGAGAAGGATCTCTGCGTCCCGCGATTCGGGCTGTACGTCGCCGCCCCAGACGATGTCCCACAACTGTGGCACCGACGCCGGGCGCTGCATGCTGCTCTGCACGATGGCGCGGACGATGTTGCCGTGGCGTCGCGAGGAGGTGTACCAGCCGTCCACATAGATCTCGCGGACCGCTTCGGGGACGTCGCCAGCGAGATCGATCACGGTGAGCTTCACGAAGGAGCGACCGCAGTAGTACGCGACATCATAATCGGCGAGCCCCGGAGCTCCGTAGTAGTCACGACAGAGGGCACCATCGTCGAGCGACTCCACGCCGTAGGTATTCGAGAACACCACGGCACGATCGCCTTCGACGAACATCTCCATCACGCCACCTTCGATTTCGAGATCCGCGACTTTGGAGGTTTGCGCGGCGGGCCAGGAATCGAACTCGTAAAAGCCGTTGCCGCGAATCACATAGAGCTTGCGCCCTTCGTCACCGACCTTGACGATGTCGGCCTCGTCGACGTCGCCGACCTGGCGGTTGGTGTCGGAGAAGCCCGATGGCGCTTCGGCCCCGCTGTCACCTCCCGCGCTCGGGACCGCAGGGTCGCCGGAGGCCCCACCTGCGCCATCCTCAGCGCGCCCGAACGCAACGGGGCCGCCCCAGCCGTAGTAGTCCTGATCGATGAAGGACTTGAGCTCCAAGTCGACCTTGGCGATCGCGTCCTCTTGAATCGCGGCGAGCACCTCATCGCAACTGGCCGCCTGCTTCAGGGCAGCCTCATAGTCGCTCACCTCCGAGCTGTTGCTGCACGCGATCGGGCCGCCGATCAGCCCCAAAACAATCAAGAAAGGTATTCCGTAAAACCTACGCATCCTCGTCCTCCTAGCTGCGTCTAAGACAAGCAAACAGCGTGCCTGGCGAAAAACCCTGTGATCTCTTGATAACCACTGAGCCAGGCTGTGCCATCTCGATCATCCTTGCAGGTCTTTTGCGACATGCTAGTGAAGTTGCAAATCATTTTCATTTGCTTCAAGGAGCGGTCGCCAATGACTCATGGATTCAAGGGTTTGATGCTGCTTGGCCTCATCGCGGGGCTGGGCCTAGACATCTCGTCGGCGCGGGCAGACGTGCCGGAGGCGCCCGCCCCCTCCCCGGTCACTGACGCTGACGCTGACGCCGACGCCGACGCTGACACTGGCACTGCCCCTGGCACTGGCACTGCCCCTGGCACTGGCACTGCCGCTGGCACTGGCACTGGCGCTGACGCGGTCGCTGACGCCGACACCGCGCCCGACAGCAACCCTGTCCTCGACACTGGGACGGTCGGCGGAGAGCCGACGATCATCTTGGCTCCCGGCGAGATCGCGCCGGAGCAACCAAGGGCGGGCATGTTTGAAATGGAAGTCGATCCCATGCGTGGCCTGCAACCGGCACGCATCCGTCGAGAGCAGCGAACGACGATCGGCGGATACGGTGAGCTTCACCTGAACATGGAAAAGCCCGAAGAAGGGAGCTTCGAATCGATACTCGATCTACACCGTTTCGTTCTTTTCTTCGCGCATCGGTTCAACGACCGATTTCAGTTCTATTCGGAGGTCGAGCTGGAGCATGCGTTCGTCGCGACAAGCGGCGGTGTTGCCGTTCCAGGCTCCGTACAGATCGAGCAGCTACTCATCGACTGGCGCGTGCTCAGGGGATCGAGCGAAGCACTCTATCTACGAGCCGGCGTGATCTTGATCCCGATGGGCATCGTCAACCAGTGGCACGAGCCGCCGATCTTCAACGGCGTCGAACGCCCCCAGGTTGATCGGGTGATCATTCCGACCACCTGGCGCGAAGGAGGAATCGGGATTTGGGGTCAGCCCACGGAAGCGTTTCGCTATGAGCTCTACGTGGTCGGGGGCCTCGACGCCGCGGGATTCTCGGGCGCAAGCGGCATTCGCGGGGGACGGTTGAAAGTCACCCAGGCGGTTCTAAATGGTCCGGCGTTCACCGGGCGCGCGGAATGGGAGCCCACTCTCGGCATGATCGTGGGTATTTCGCCCTACTTCGGATGGGCCGGGCCTCGAGACCTTTCAGACGTGAACTTGAGGGTGAGCGGGATCTCGGCGGATTGGCGGGTCCTGCGCAAAGGATTCGAGTCCCGCGCAGTGATTGCGTACTTCCACATCAGCGATATCGACGCCCTGAGAGAGATCCCGCCCGGCGAGACCGAACCGACCAGCACCGTCGGCTCGGACCTCTTCGGCGTCTACGGAGAGCTCGGTTACAACGTGCTCTATTACGTCGACACTGAAATGGCGCTCGTTCCATTCGTCCGGGTCGACTACTTCGATACCACGTTCCGCGAGTCGGACTCGGCATACGACCTGCCGGCCTTCTTGGTGCCTACCATCGGCCTGACCTATCGGCCGATCCCGCAAGTCGTCTTCAAGTTCGACTACCAGTACGAGCTTCCATCCACGGGCCTGGCCATCAACCGCTGGAACTTCGGAGTCGGCTACATGTTCTAAGCAGTCCAAGATTGCGCAGTGAAAGCATGGGGATGCGCGGTATGTAACATCCGATGGATGGACCTTGGAGCTGGCTGGTGCAAAGCGTCCGACTTCGATGGCCCTCGAAGAAGAGATTCCGGCGCCGGCCGGCCGATGGAAGAGACTCGCCATCATGGCGATCGTCCCGGTCATCTTTTCGATGACGGACCGTGCGCGCGCCGAGGAGATCAGCTTCGATCAGGCTATTGCTCTTGGAGAGCACACGCCAGAGGTTTCCGGTCCGCGAGACACGCTGGAGGCGCGCGAGTCGGGTGATCGACAGATAGGCGGCACAGCAGGTGGGACCCATCTGATCTTCATGCCAGGAGCGCTGCTCATCGAGGGCAAGAACGAGGGCTTCGAGATGCAAGCCACGATCACGCAGGGCTGGAGCCTCCGTGACCTCGGGGGCGCCCGCAGAGATGCAGCGAGAAGCGAGCGGGGTGTCTTGCAAGCGTCGGTTCGGGCCGCCGCCCTTCGGTCGCGTTTGGAGGCTGCGCGGCGCTGGATCGACCTCGCCACGCTTTCCGAGATCGCGGAGGTCATGGAATCACGGGTGCGAGGCCTCGAAGAGCTCGTCGAGAGCCGGGAGCGCGCTCTGTCGGCTGGCGCTGGAACCGCAGCGCCGCTGGCCGAAGCCCGGGTCATGCTCGCGGAGCTCCGGCAGAGCCGCCTGGATCTCGAGGGAGACGAGTTCGCCGCCGCCACCCAGCTATCGCTCTCCGTAGGGCGCGCACCTCAAGCGGAGCCACTCCGCACGGCGGGTCCGATGCCGGAGCCATCTCTGCCGGAGGAACCTGAGATTCGCGATCGGATGACCGACGTCGAGGGAGCACCCGACCTCGTCGTCGAGCGGCTCCAAGAAACCGCAGCCCGCGCGAGAGCGGTCGAAGCGTCCGCACAGTATGCGCCAGTGCTGACCCTCGGCGCGCAGGGGGAGCACAGTGCGCTTGGGCCTTGGGTGATCTTCGGCGTTACCGGTTTGAGTTTTCAGGGATTCGGGCAGAAGCATCGTTGGAGCTCCTTCGCAGAGGGAGAGGCCGCTGGCGCGAGCGCGGCGACGACGAGCGCTAGACTGCGAGTCCATGCCGAGCTCGAAGAAGCAGTGCACGAGCTCCGGCACAGCGCCGAAGTCGTCAATGTTATCGAGGGGCAAACCCTCCCCGCTTTGCGTGCACTGGTGGCAAGCCTCGAGCGCGCTGTCGCGCTCGGCGAGGCGACGCGATTCGCGCTGATCGCTGCCCGCGATCGGGAGCTCGCTGCCCTTGGATCGGCATACCGGGCGCATGGTGCGGTGACCTGGGCCAAGGTGCACTTGTGGCTCCTTCTGGCCGAGCTCGCGGTCGGGGACGGCATGCCATGAGGATTGCAAGAGCGACCGTCATCCTGCTCGCTCTAGCGGCGTGCACCGAGTCGGCAGCGCCCGCCGGAGAGCAGGAAGCAGCTCCGGCAGCGAGCGCTTTCTCGAGGTTCGTCGCGATCTCGAGACCGACCGACGCATCGATCCTCGAGGCTCCTGCGGTCGTGCGCGCAGAGTCGGCTGCATCGGGCGAGATCACCGCGCCGACCCCCCTACGCATCGCGCGCGTTCATGTGCAGCTAGGGGACGTCGTATCCACCGGAGACGCGATCGTCGACGTCTACGCGCCCGAGGTGCTGGACGCGGCCGCTGCCTACCTTGCGACTGCATCCCAGAGTGACACCCATGAACGGCGTGCCGACCAGTTGGAAGCATTGCTCTCCGAAGGGCTCGTCGATCGTTCCGAGGTCTTTCAGCTTCGGGCAAGGGCCGCGGAGCTTCGTGCGGCTCGACTTCGGGCCATCGCCATCCTTCGTTCCTCTGGGGTCGATCCCAAGGATGCGGGCAAGTTGATCGAACGAGGTGTCGTGACACTGCGGGCGCCTGTGGATGGTGTGGTCACCGAGCTCTCGGCGCGAGTCGGCCGCAGCTTTCAGCCCGGCGTGACGTCAATCGCGCGGCTGATGGGAAAGGCCCTGGCGCGGATCGAAGTCCGTACGGCGGAGCACTGGCCCGAGGCGAGCAGAATTGTCTTCAGCGCCGGAGACGGAACGGAGATCGAGCTCGAGCCGACCCCGGTGGCTTCGGTCGTGGTGCCAGAGGACGGCACAATTCGAAGCTGGTTCGCCCCGAAAGATTCTGTGGCGCTTCCCGACGGCTTGGTTGGGACGGCAAAGGTCTTGGCTGCGGAAGACGTTTGGCAAGTGCCGAGCAGATCGATACGCCAGCAAGACGGAGAGAGCGTGCTGATGCGGAGGCGCGGCGATACGACGGAGCGAATTGACGTCGAAGTGCTCACGGCATCGGGCACCTCGGCGCTCGTGCGAGGACCATTTACCCTCGGTGATCTCGTCGCGAGCTCCTTTCCGCCCGGGGAAACCAGGGAGAGCACGCCGTGATCGAGAGGCTGGTCGGCTGGTCCGTCCAAAATCGGCGCCTGGTTGCTCTCCTCGTTCTGCTCGCGGCGCTTTTCGGTGCCGTCGCAGGCTCACAGCTGAGATTCGACGCGCTTCCCGACGTCACGGGGAAACAGGTCATCGTGCTGACCCGGGCCGAGGGTCTCACACCCGAAGAGGTCGAGCGTCTGGTCACGCGTCCCGTCGAGATGGCACTTGGAGGTCTTCCCCTTTCCAAAGGGCAACGAAGCATCTCCCGGTACGGCTTATCGTCTGTGACCGTTCTCTTCGAGGACCAGGCGGATATTCTGCAAGCTCGCCAACTGGTGCAAGAACGTCTTCTCAACGTCGCCGGGAGCATGCCGCCAGGCGTCGATTCTCCTGCACTCGGTCCACTGACGGGCGGCCTCGGCGAAATTTATCAGTTCACGGTCAGCTCACCCGACAAGAGCGCGGCCGAGCTTCTGGAGTTGGTGCGGTTCCGAGTCATGCCGCTCCTGAGCGCCGTCCCGGGTGTGGTGGAAGTCAATTCCTGGGGTGGCGAACGCCGCACGATGGACGTGGTCGGAGACGCAGCGCGCATGGCGAGGTACCGAATCACGCTCTCGGACCTGACCGAGGCGACGCGCAAGGGCACGGGCTACGCGGCGGGCGCGACGCTGGACGCGGGCGAATCCGGCGTGCTGCTCCGCGGCGTCGCCTGGCCTCAAAG
>DASRZF010000331.1:0-12074 GCA_035686645.1 Polyangiales bacterium | reverse complement strand
GCGCTAGCCGATAGTCGGCCGCCAAAACGCGCATCCCGCTCGCGATGCAGAGCCGGGCCAGGAAGTCCCTATGCGAGTTGATCGAGCCCGTGGAGTAGCCGCCACCGTGCAGATAGAGGATCACGCGACTCCGATCGCTGGCCGGCTGAGAAAACCATTCGGCAGACACCCCGCCGGCGTCGACGGGCTTCATGTCGACTTCGCGCATCGGCTTGGTGACCGGTCGTGGAGGGTCGATGACGCGGCGCTGAATCTGGAGCGGCAGCACCGTCGAGAGGTTGGCCGAGCGTCGCAGCACCTCGGCGACCGTTTCTAGCTCGAGCGTCCAGGTCGGCCGCCGCGGCCCAAAAATCGCGCGACGAGCTCGAATCACGGGCCTCAAACCACCCATCATCGCCCGAATGACATTCACGGCGCCGGAGCGTAGCACGTGGTAAGCCTCCGCCCATGCTCCTCGAGCGCTACCTCGAGTCACTTGGCTCCCAAGCCATTCAAGACGCCCTCCAACTCGATGGACCCCGGCCGGCGATCGTTCGGCCCACGCAGGACCCGAAGTTCGGTGACTTCCAGATCAATGGCGCGATGCCGCTCGGCAAAGAGCTGGGGAAGCCCCCGCGCGAGCTGGCCCAGCCGATCGCCGAGGCCCTCAGCAGGATCGACGCCATCGAGAAGGCCGAAGTGGCCGGACCGGGATTCGTGAACATTCATCTCGCTCCCGCTTGGGTCGCATCGAAGCTCGGCGAAGCGCTTACCGATGCATCACGAGACGGGGTGCCCGTCGTCGAACCGGCGGAAAAGATCATCGTCGACTTCTCGAGCCCGAACATCGCCAAGCAGATGCACGTAGGGCACCTGCGGTCGACGATCATTGGCGACGCGATCGCTCGGATCTTGTCGTTCATGGGTCACGACGTCGTCCGTGACAATCATCTGGGCGACTGGGGCACTCAATTCGGGCTCCTGATCGTGGGAATGCGGGAATGGGGCGAGGAGAGCGCGCTGCTATCGGATCCGATCAAAGAGCTCGAGCGCGTCTATAAGCTCGCCTCCGAACGGGCCGGTAATGAGGAAGTTTTCGCGGACCGCGCACGTGCCGAGCTCGCGAAGCTTCAGAACGGCGATCCGGAGAATCGCGCCCTCTGGGAGCATTTCGTCGAGGTGACGCGGGGGGCGCTCGAGACCGTGTACGCCGAGCTCGATGTCTCGTTCGATGTCTGGCTCGGTGAAAGCGCGTACCACGATGCTTTGCCCAAAGTCGTGGACGAGTTGCTGGAGCGCGGGCTCGCACGCGAAGACGACGGCGCCGTTTGCATCTTCTGGGACGAGATCGACGGGGCGCCGAAAGCGCTGCGCAAGCAGAAGACCCCATTCATCGTTCGAAAGAAAGACGGGGCCTTTCTCTACTCGACGACCGATATCGCTACCGTCGAGTATCGGAGGGACCATTTTCAAGCAGACCGCGCGCTCTACGTGGTCGACAATCGCCAAGGGCTTCACTTCCAACAGCTCTTCACGATCATGAAGCTGCTCGGTGTCGAGATGGAGCTCGAGCACGTTGGATTCGGGACGGTTCTCGGCGATGATGGAAAACCGCTGAGAACGAGAGATGCGAGCGGTGCGGTGATCACGCTGGCATCTTTGCTCGAGGAGTCGAAGGAACGCGCGCGACAACGCATCGACGAGGGGATCGCCGCAGGTCGTCTGCGCGTTCGCCCCGAAGAGATGGACGAGGTTTCCAAGGTCGTGGGCATCGGCGCGGTGAAGTACGCGGACCTTCGCCAGAACCGGCTGAGCGACTACCAGTTCGATTGGGACAAGATGATTTCATTCCAGGGAAATGCCGGTCCGTACCTTCAGTACGCATATGCGCGCTGCGCGTCGATCTTCGCCAAAGGCGGAATCGAGATGGACTCGGTCGCGGTTGGCACGACGATCGCCCTCGACGCAGCGGCGGAGCAAACCCTCGGGAAGCACCTCCTGCGCTTCTCCGACGTGGTGTATCAGGCCGGCGCGACGAGCCAGCCACACCTGATCTGCGAGCACGTCTACGAGCTGGCGAGAGCGTTCAACGGCTTCTACGCGGAGTGCCCAGTGCTGGACGCCGAGGGCGACGTCAGAGAGAGCCGTCTCGGGCTCACGGCACTGACCGCACGTCAGATTCGGCGCGGCCTCGGGCTCATTGGCATCGGCGTGCTCGATCGCATGTAGCGAAAGTCTCGGTATTTCCCGCAGCGACTTGGCGAATGTGCTATGCGAAGCCCGCCAATGAAGGGCCGGGTCGTTCGTACATCCCATGAAAGCCAGTGTCTGAGGGACAACCCGCTCGGCGATCCCCATAGGCGCGACCTCTATGTGTATCTGCCTCCGCAGTACGATGAATCGAAGCGTTTCCCGGTGGTGATGCTACTCGCCGGTTTTGGCGCGACCAATCACTCGATCGCGGCTTGGAGCCCTTGGAAACCGAACACACTCGAGCTGTTTGACCGGCTCGTGGCGGAAGGACGGTGCCAGCCCGCCGTTCTGGTCCTGCCCGACTGCTTCAACCGCTGGGGCGGCTCGCAGTTCATCGACTCCGAAGGAACCGGGCGTTATCAAACCTACCTGGCCGACGAGGTGTTCGCCTTCGTCGATGCGGAGTTCCGTACGATTCCCGATCGCCTGGCGCGGGCCGTGGTCGGCCGCTCGTCTGGGGGCTTTGGCGCACTTCGCCTCGGCATGGACCGGCCTGACGTGGTCTCCGTGATCGGAAGTCATGCGGGCGACGCCGCCTTCGAAGTGAGCATGCGACCGATGCTCACGAGCGCGGCCATCGCGATCGATCTCGCCGGCGGGCTTCATGCGTTCGCCGAGGAAATTCCAGCGTCCGGACCGAAGAACGCGAAGGAGTTCGACGCGATCTTCGTGCTCGCCGCTGGAGCCGCCTACTCGCCCGACCCTGGCGCGTTCCCGTTTGCCCAGATCCCCGTCGATCCCTCGACCGGACAAATCGACGAGGCGGTCTGGGCCAGATGGCTCGAGCAGGATCCGCTTGGGCGGATAGAGGCTTCCTTGGCCGCTTTGCAAAGGATGTCGATTATTTACGTCGATGCAGGCAACAGGGATGAGCACGGGCTACACTTCGCAGCGCGGCTGCTCGACGAGGCGCTTCGCAAGCATGGGCTCCCCGTTCGCTATGAGGAATATGAGGGCGGACATCGAGGCACCTCGTGGCGCTACGAAGCCTCATTGCCGCTGATCGTCGAAGCACTTCAAGGACCCGAATGACGAGCAAGAAGAAGACCAAAGAAGAAGAGACGGACGCAGTGGCGGCAACCCCAGCCAAGAAGTCCGCCGGCGGAGGCGCTGGGGCCGCGGCAAGAAAGATCCTCTCGGACGAAAGCCCGCAGTCGAAGATCGCGGAGCATGGCGAAACCATGATGGAGGGTCCGCGAACGGCGGCGACTCAGTCTGCACGCGTGCTGAGCGAAGTGATCAGCGAGAAGCCCGAGCTCGTCGTATCCCTAGTTGCAAAATTTGCGAAGGGGGTGTCCTCGTCGAACAAGCGCGTCGTGCAGACCTCGGCGGAAGCTCTTCCGGCCATCGCACGCATCGCACCCGCCCGAGTCGCGCGACAACTCGAGGTCCTCAAGACTTCGTTCGCAACGGCCAACGATGTCGGCAAAGACGGTCTCGTGAAGACGTTCGCCGCACTTTGTACAGCGTCGGTCGCCTACCAGAAGCGTCTCGAGCCCGTGCTGACACTCGCGCTCAAGGGAGCCGACGGAAAGACGCTCCTGGCCTGGACTCAGATCGTTCTCCCTGCACTCAAGGGAGAGCCCCATGCGCGCGCCCGCGCCGTGGTGGAGGGTCGGCTTGATTTGATTCCCCGCTCCTACGCCCAGCAGATCGCCGATTTTCTCGGCATCAAGCTGCGGATTCGGTATCGCTGACCCTGCGGACGCGCGGTCATTCGAGGAGCGACGAATCGTAGCCTTCGGGGCGTTCGTACCCGAGCAGTTGGAACGTCGTCGCGGAGATGTTCGTGATCGCCGGGTGCGCGATGCTTTCGTCGAGGCGCAAAGTCTCGTGCCCGGGCACGTAGAGGTAGCAGGGTACGGCGTTGAGCGTGTGGCTGGTCTTGCTCCTGAGATGTCCGGCAGCGTCCCGCTTGAACGCTCCCGACTTCTTGTCCACCTCGAACATCTCGTCGCAGTTCCCATGATCGGCCGTCACGATCAGCGCGCCGCCTAGCTTCTCGATGACGGGAATGATTCGCCCCAAGGACAAATCGACGGCTTCCACGGCGATGACGGATGCGTCCAGGTTGCCGGTGTGACCGACCATGTCTCCATTGGCGTAGTTGATGCGGGCGTGCCGTACTCCGCCGCCCGTGAGGGCCTTGATGGTCGCATCGGTGATCTCTGCGGCTTTCATCCAGGGACGCTGCTCGAAGGGAACCACGTCGCTCGGCACCTCGACATACTCTTCGTACACCTCATCGAACATTCCGGTGCGATTGCCATTCCAGAAATAGGTGACGTGACCGAACTTCTGCGTCTCGCTGCACGCAAACTGGCTGACCTGATTACGAGCGAGGTACTCGCCCATCGTGCGGTCGATCTTCGGCGGCTGAACGAGGTAGTGCCTTGGCAGCTTGAGGTCGCCGTCGTACTCCATCATGCCGACGAACTCGACATCCGGAATCGGACCCCGTTCGAACTTGCTCAGCTCCGGCTCGGTGAACGCCCGGGTGAGCTCCAGCGCTCGGTCGCCACGAAAATTGAAGAGCACGACGGCGGCGCCATCGCGAATCGGGCCGACTGCCCGGCCTTCGGAATCGACGATGACGAAGCCGAGCAGATCCTGATCGATCATGCCGGGATTCTCCTCCCGGATCGTCTGAATCGCTTCTGTGGCGCTCGCAAAGCCGCGACCCTCGCCGCGCACGTGGAGTTTCCAGCCGCGCTCGACCATCGACCAGTCGGCGTTGTACCGGTCCATCGTGATGAACATACGGCCGCCACCCGACGCGATTCGATAGTCGCGTCCGCCCTGCTCGTTCAACTCGTTTAAAACCTTTTCGAGCGCGTCGACGTATTCGAGGGCGCTGGTTTCCGGGACGTCGCGCCCATCGAGCAGGATGTGCACGCGTGCATGCTGAACGCCCTCATCGTTGCATCGCCGGAGCATCGCGAAAAGGTGCTCGATGTGGCTGTGAACGTTGCCGTCGGAGAGCAATCCGATGAAATGCATCGGTTCGCCACTCTCGTTCACACGGCGGACGAGCTTCTTCCACTCCTCGCCCTCGAACATCTCGCCACTGTCGATCGCCATCTGGACGCGCTTGGCGCCCTGGTCGAAGACGCGGCCCGCTCCAAACGCGTTGTGCCCGACTTCGCTGTTCCCCATGTCGTCGTCGCTAGGAAGCCCGACGGCTGTTCCGTGCGCGCGGAGCCGCGTAGTCAGAGAAACGCCGGCGAGCCGATCGAGCGTCGGCGTTCGCGCAAGCCACACCGCGTCGCCCTCGTCCGAAGCGCCGCAGCCGACGCCATCCATCACGACGATCAGGACCGGACCGCGTACGCCAGGGAACGTTCGGTGCTTTTTGAGCTTCCAATCGGTCACCGGGGTTTCCTAGCACAGTCCACTCGAACTTCGACGAGCTACTCGTGCGGCTGCGAGTCGCGGGCGATGAGGCGGAAATCTGGTGGCGGTTGGATCGTTTTCGGCATTCGGTCGTCGCCCGTGATCAGCCGCGCACCGCGGCCTCCCGTGAAGTAGAGCCAGGTCCACTCGACGAAGACGACCAGCTTTCTTCGGAAATCGATCAAGAACAGAATGTGGATCATCGCCCAGAGCACGAACGCGAAATAGCCGCCGAAACGTAGACTACCGATTTCCGCGACGGCGCGGTTGCGGCCGATGATCGCCATCGAACCTTTGTCTCGATACTGGAACGCCTTGCGCGGCGGCGGCGGTTCACCAGCAGCGAGGGCGTTGACTTCCGCGGCGATGGTTTGGCCGACGAACTTCCCTCCTTGAATCGCACCCTGGGCCACTGCAGGCACCGGCTGAGCGGTCTTGGGATCGGTGAGATGTGCCAAGTCACCGGCGACGAACACCTCGGGGTGGCCCGGTATCGACATGTCCGCCTCCACGAGCACACGCCCTCCCCGGTCGAGCTCGGCGCCAAGCGCCTCGGCCAATGGGCAGCCCTTGACGCCAGCGGCCCAGATCACGTTGTTCGCGTCGATCCGGACTGCACCGTCTCGGGTTTCCGCAGTGAGGCCTCGTTCGTCGACGTCCGTGACGCGCGTCTCCAGCAAGATCTCGACGCCGAGAGACTCGAGGTCCCGCTTCGCGCGCTCCGAGAGCTCCGGGTGAAACGAGGTCAGAACCCGGTCGGCAAAGTCGATCAGGATGATGCGCGCGGTTCGGGTGTCGATCGAGCGAAAGTCCTTGCGCACGGAGTCTGCGATGCCCGCGAGCGCCCCTGCCATTTCTACGCCTGTGGGCCCGGCGCCGACGATTGCGAATGTGAGCGCTGCCCGTTGCGCAGCCTTGTCGAGCTCGAACTCGGCTTGCTCGAACGCCAGCAAGAAGCGGGCGCGAACGTCCGTGGCCTCGTCGATCGTCTTCAGACCGGGAGCCACCGTCTTCCACTGATCATTGCCGAAGTAGTTCGTCGCGTAGCCCGTTGCGAGCACCAGATAGTCGTACGTGTAGGGTTCGCCGCCAAGCGTGAGGGTCCTGGACTCGACGTCGATGTCTTCGACCTCTTTCATCAATACGCGGCAATTTGGCTGGCTGCTGACGAGGCTCCGAATGGGCGCTGCGATGGTGCCAGGATGCAGAGCAGCGGTGGCAACCTGGTACAGAAGGGGCTGAAAGAGATGGTGATTGTGCTTGTCGATGAGGACGACATTGGCCTTGGCGCGCCGAAGGGCTCGAGCCGCGGCCACTCCAGCAAATCCGCCGCCTACGATCACGATACGAGGTTTTTCGAGGTCCATGCCCTGCAGCTCTAGCGCCGGCTGCACCAAAGCGGAAGCGGGGTATGATTGGCCCATGATCGTCGTGACAAACCGCATCCCCGTAGCCGAGGGCTACGAAATCGATTTCGAAGACCGTTTCCGCAAGCGCGTTCACCTCGTGGACCAGGCAAAGGGGTTCATTCGAAATGAAGTGCACCGGCCGCGACCGATGGAGCTAGACCACCAAACCGGCGAATGGACGCGGGGCCCGGTGGGCAGCGGCTACTACGAGGTCAAGACTTGGTGGGAATCGTTCGACGATTTCGTCGCCTGGACCACGAGTCCTTCGTTCGCCGAAGCGCACCGAAACCGACCTCCAAAGGAAATGTTCCGGGGCCCCAACGAGCTCACGATCCACGAGGTGTTTCTCAGCACCGACGGAACGAGCACGAGCGAGGCGCAGGCCGACTGAGCAAGGCGATGCTCGCGGTGTATAAGGACCCGGTGCCGAAACGGATCTGGATCAAGCTCATTGCGACTGTGCTTCTACTCGGCGCAGTGGGGGCGTTCATCGCAGTCTTACGAGGTGGCAAAATGGCCTACGAAAGTCCGAGATACGAGATCGTCGAACGCATGGACGGCCTCGAGGTGCGAGAATACGAACCCTACCTCGTCGCGGAGACTCGCGTGCAGGGGACCCTGGAGACCGCGGGAAACCAAGGGTTTCGGATCTTGGCTGCGTACATTTTCGGCAACAACCAGGGCAAGCAGAGAATTGCGATGACCTCGCCGGTCAGCCAGGAAGGAGCGGAGGGAAGCAAGATCGCGATGACCGCGCCAGTTACGCAGGAGCGTGTCGGCGCTGAGTTCGTGATTCGATTCATGATGCCATCCGAGCTCTCACTTTCGACCTTGCCGACTCCGAATGACCCACGCATCGAAATCCGCGAGATACCGGCGCGTCGGCTGGCCGCGATTCGCTACTCCGGGCGATGGACCAAAGAACGATACGAAGTTTACCTGACGAAACTTCGGGAGACGCTTCGCCGCAACGGCTACGAACCGGTCGGCGAACCGCTCTGGGCAAGGTACAATCCGCCGTTCATGCCATGGTTTTTGCGACGAAACGAGATTCTGACCGACTTCGCCCCGATTCCGAAGTCCGGATGAAGATCGTTGAGATCGAGTCCGCAGAAGGGCAGAATCGAGCTGGGCGGTGAAAATGACCGAGATCGCGAACGACAATTTGGGATTCGTCGAATGCTGGAACGAGATCCTCACTCCCAAGTGGATTCGATTCCGGCATCTGCTTTCAGGGAACGGCAAGATTCACAGTGACATCGCCTATTCGGACTACGGAATCCGAAAAGGCGACAAAGTCCTCGACATCGGCTGCGGCTTTGGTGAGACCGCTCTCGAAATAGGCGAGATGGTCGGGCCTGGGGGAGAGGTGGTCGGAATCGACTGCACCGACGCATTCGTCGATATCGCCAATCAGGAGCGCGATGCAGCCGGCGCAAAGCACGTGCGCTACGCAGTCGCCGACGCGCAGATTTGCGATCTTCCGGAAGGGTATTTCGACGTCGTGTATTCCCGCTTCGGCGTCATGTTTTTCCAGAGCGCGGTACGTGCGCTTCGAAACGCGAATCGCGCGCTCAAGCCGGGGGGCAAGGTGTGTCTGATCGTCTGGCGCTCGCTGGCGGACAACCCGGCCTGGGGTGCCGCGAAGGAGGTCGTGCTTCGGTATCTGCCGCCGCCCGGTGATGCCGCATCGACCTGCGGACCGGGCCCGTTCTCGATGGCTGGTGAAGACACCGATCGGGCCATGCTCGCGGCAGCAGGCTTTTCGGAAGTCGAGGTGTTCAGACGTATCGACGCCGACATTTGCATCGGCCGCGACATCGATGAAGCCATCGATTACCAGATCCTCGTGGGACCCTCGGGTGAGATCGTTCGGGAGGCCGGCGAGGAAGGCCAGCGCAAGCTTCCAGAGATCCGACGCGAGCTTCACGCGCTGATGCAACCCTACCTGCGCGAAGGCGGCGTCTTCATGCCCTCGAGCACCTGGTCGATCATGGCGCGCAAGCCGCTCTGAAGCGGCGGCACGTGGGAAATGGCGAAGCTCCGGCGCGCTCGCCTCCTGCCGTCGCGCAGTCGTTCGGTCATCTTTCGGTCAATGGGCTGCATTGCGCTTGACCCGAGTAGAACTTGTTCTACACTACGGTTAGTTTACTTGTAGTAAAGTTATATCCCGTCTGACGGATATACGGAGGATCCTTTGGAAAACAAGTGCCCAGCGAAGTTTAGCAACGTCGATTTCTGCGCCCCCGAGACGCACGACAACCCGTACGAAATGTACGACTACTTCCTCGAGCACGAACCGATCTACTTCGACGAGAAGAACGGCGTTTGGGAGGTCTTTCGCTACGACGACATCGTCGCGATCGAACGCGACACGGAGACGTTCATCAACGGCGAGGGCGTACGGCCAAACATTCCGCCGGATCCCGGCATGATCTACCAAGACGGCGAGCAGCACACGAAACAGAGGGCGCTCGTGGCTTCGGGATTCACGCCACGCCAGATGCGGAAGATGGAAGATCGTGCACGGGAGATCTGCGTAGACCTCGTCGACAAGATGCTCGCCAAAGACGAGGTCGACATCGTGGAGGACCTCGCTGGGGCGCTCCCCGCCCGTCTGATCGCCGACATGCTGGACATCCCCGAAGAGAAGCGCGCTGCGGTGATGAGCTGGATCAACGCGATCACTGCTGGAGGCTGCGGTCCCGACTACGTCACCGATGAGGTGAACGAGGCATTCGAGAACTTCTGCATGCATCACGAAGAGATGTATCAGGATCGCATCGCGTCGGGCTGTACAGGGGCCGATCTGCTCACGATCTGGATCAACGCCGAGCTCAACGGCGAGAAGCTCGACGAGTCACAGCTCCTGTTCGAGCACGTCCTACTCAACGTGGGCGGGGCCGAAACCACGCGCAATGCAATCGCCGGAGGCCTTCAGCAGCTTTCCGAGGACCAGAAGCAATACGACGCTATCAGCGAGGACCCGTCGCTGATCCCCAATGCGGTCGAAGAGATCATTCGCTGGGTCTGCCCGTTCGTGAACATGTATCGAACCGCAACCCGGGACTACGAGCTTCACGGAAAGGTCATCAAGGAAGGCCAGCAGGTCGGGCTCACCTACCCGGCTGCGAATCGCGACCCTCGTAAATTCGAGGACCCGCATCGATTCAACATCTTCCGGGATTTCTCGAAGGAAGCGAAGCACCTGTCCTTCGGGCTTGGGCCGCACTTCTGCCTTGGCGCTTCTCTGGCGCGCCTCGAGGTGCGCCTTTCACTCGAGGAGATGACGCAGCGTGTGAAGCGCGTTCGGATCCCAGAGGGCAGGAAGGTCGAATACGTGTCCTCCTCGTTCACGCGGGGCCTCAAGAAGTTCCCTGCGGTGCTCGAACCGCGATGATGGGGTGAATCATGAAGATCTTGTTCGACCGAAGTAAGTGCCAGCTGCACGCCCAATGCCGTGGTGCCGCGCCCGAGCTCTTTTCGTTCGCCCCCGATGGGACCCTCGTGATCTTGGACGAGAACCCACCCGAGGAGCTCCGCGAAGCCCTTCAAGACGCGGTCGACGCCTGCCCAGAGGGCGCCATCGCCATCGGGGACTGAGCTTCGGCTTCGAACCCGCTCGAGCCTCGCCGCTTGCATGGTAGGTTTGGCGCCGATGTCTCAACTGCCGAAAGGGCTCGTCCGAGGCGAGGACGGGCTGGCCCGATGCTGGTGGGCTGCGAAGACCCCCGATTACGCCGCGTATCACGACGAAGAGTGGGGATGGCCGGTCCACGACGACCAGCGCCTGTTCGAGAAGATCTGCCTGGAGGGTTTTCAGTCCGGGCTGAGCTGGCTCACGATCCTGCGAAAGCGTGACGCATTCCGGAGGGCCTTTTCGGACTTCGACTATCACCGCGTGGCGCGCTTCAACCAGCGGAGCGTGGCGCGGCTTCTCGGGGACGCGAGCATCGTTCGGCACCGGGGCAAGATCGAATCCACCATCAACAATGCCAAACGGGCTCTCGAGCTCGAGGAGGAGTTCGGCTCGCTTGCCGCGTACTTCTGGGAATACGTGCCGTCAAACGGGGAGCGCCCCCGACGGATGACGCAGGCTGCGCTGAGGAAGCTTTCGGAGACGCCCACTTCCACAATGCTGAGCAAGGACCTCAAGCGCCGTGGCTGGTCTTTCGTCGGTCCGACCACCGCCTATGCGTTCATGCAAGCGATGGGGCTGGTCAACGACCATTTAGAGACTTGCTTCGTTCGCGAACGCATCGCAAGAACCTAGAGTGTTTGACCTCAGCAATACGTTCTACGGCAATGAAATTCGCAGCTGGCTCATCGCGCTAGGGATCGGCATAGGAACCCTGCTCGTCCTTCATGTGCTGGAGCAGGTCTTGGTCGTTCGGATCGAGCGGCTCACCCGCAAGACGCACACCATCATCGACGACCTGGTCGTAGGCGCGCTCCGCAAGACCAAGCTCTTGTTTCTATTCGTGGTGTCATCGTTCATCGGCACGCTCTCGCTGCAGCTGCCAGCAGAGGTGCGCGACATTCTCTGGAAGGTCACGATCGTGGCGGCGATCGTCCAGGCCGGGATCTGGATCAGCACCGCGCTCACGATCTGGCTCGAGAACTACCGCAAGGGGGAGGAGGACGGCGGCAATCGGATGACGATGAACGCCCTGAGCTTCCTCGGCCGAATCGTGCTCTGGGCCACGGCGCTGCTGCTGATTCTCGACAACCTCGGGGTCGACGTGACCGCCCTGGTGGCAGGCCTTGGCATCGGTGGCGTGGCGATCGCGCTCGCGGTGCAGAACATCCTCGGCGACCTCTTTGCCTCGCTCTCGATCGTCCTGGACCAGCCATTCGTACTGGGTGATTTCATCGTCGTCGGGGACCTGGCCGGCTCCGTGGAGCACATCGGCATCAAGACCACCCGGATTCGGAGCATCTCGGGTGAGCAGCTCGTGTTTTCCAACGCCGACCTTCTGGGTAGCCGGATCCGCAACTTCGGGCGAATGGAACGGCGACGCGTGGTGTTTTCGATCGGGG
>DASRZF010000330.1:0-2137 GCA_035686645.1 Polyangiales bacterium | reverse complement strand
CGTCGACAGGCGCCGACGAGGATGCCATGAAGCTATCCGCACTCACCGATTTCGTGGATCGCCTCGACGCAGCCGAGATCCACTACACCCTTTCGAGCATTCGAGCGGGCGCGATCCTCGTCGAGGTCTCGATCGAGGACGAACGCTGGGAGGTCGAGTTCATGACCGACGGCGACGTCGAAGTCGAGATCTTCACGAGCAACGGCGACATCCACGACGCGTCGATCCTCGAAGATCTCTTCGAGCGCGACTCGGATTGAACCCTCGGCCGGGTACGCGCCCAACAAAGCGGCGCGGTGGGGGACGCGACACCCGAGGTGTCCGCGCGGTCAACGCTCCCCGCCCCGCGCTGGGCCTGTCCCGCCCGGCCCGCGGGGCACGTCCGGCCGGGCAGATCGGGTCCGGTTGCTTCAACCCAGAACCGGCGCGGGGACGCGCCCGCCATTGCCGGCCCAGCCCCGGCGCCCCCGCTGTGGAACTTCACGGCGTCTCCAGCACCGCTCCGCAACGCCGCAAAACAACACGGCGCACCCAGATTCCCCCACGACGACGCCACCTTCCTTCCAGCCCAGTGCCAATTATGCGACGATCGGGTCACTCCAAGACGATCGGTGTCTCGGGCAAATAAGTAGTTAGGCGGCCGCGTCGCCAGCCTCGCGAGCAAAGTGAATGCTTACGTCGAAAGCTCCCTCGCTTCTCGCGGTGCTCCTCCTCCTCGCGCTTGCGAGTTGTCGTGAACCCACGGCACTTTCCAACGAGTACTCGTCTCTCGCAGGGACCTGGCGAGCCGGATCCAACTGCTTCGCACTCGATCGCTCTGGCACCACGAGCTACGCACTCGAAGGCGACACTTCCTCGCAGTACCTCAGAGGTGGTCAGCTCTACTCGATCGGAGACGGCTACATCGAGGTCGGGCTTCCGCGAGCCGTCTGGCCAGATCGTGTCGAGGTCACCACCACCCCGTACCTCTCGAGCTCGGGTCTGGCGATCCGGGTTGCAGGAGTCGAGGCGTATCGCGTCACCGACAGCGGCCCGTGCGGGATCTGAGCGCGAGCCGCCGCCTAACAATCCGTTGCAGCGGACTTGCTCACGCTGTGCCGATATGGGTCGTGATAGAATCGCGTGAACCGAGGCGTCCACGCTCGCTGTGCCAGGTAGGCGCACGCCGCTGAACGCCGATCCGTTATACGACCTGAGCATGGATGCAGACGTAATCTCGATCGGGAGCGAAGCAGAAGGAACCTTGAGCTTGGTTCAGATAGCCGACCTCATCGAGAGTCTGCACGGCGGCGACTGCAAGCACCCCAGGGATCTGAAGGCGCTCTTCGGCATCCCCGACGAAGACTGGGAAAGAGTGCAGCGCGAGCTGGGTCCAGCTCATCGTGCCGCTCAAAGGCGTGAGTCCGGAGTCGATGCAAGGCACCGAGACCTCAACAGAGCTCTGCGTGACCTCGCGCTCGCATTTCCGCCGTACTCGACTGAGAGTGACCTCGATCTGATCCAAAAGTTAGTAGGTCCGCCCCTGAGACAGCGCGAGCTTGAGAGCGCGATGCAGGACTTAGTTCTCCGACCTGCCACTCGAGCTCGCGTTCTTGTGGGTCGTTTCGAAAAGCTCGCTCCCTTCGATCAATTCGCCTACGTCATCGACTCCGCCTACTTCGCATACTGTCGAGGGAACGTCGTTGCATCCCTCATGTGTGTCTTGCCAGTGATCGAAGGCGTGATCGTGCGATGGGCGGAAGATGTCGGCGGCACCCTAGAAACGGGGTTCGGTGGCTATGCCGAATGGGTTGAGTCGACTCCAACTAGGGCACCATTGTTAGGGAATCCGGCGTTTGCCGATTCGTACGCGGAGACATGCGGGCACATTCTTTCGGAGCACCTCTACAAGAAGACGTGGGAAGGGCCTGCCTTCGGACTCTTCAATCGTCACGTCGCCTTACACCTCAAGGAGGAGCGAGGCTTTGCTACTCCACAGAACCTAGTGCGGGCATTCCTACTCTTGGACCTCATGTCGGAGCTACTCATCTGCGAGCGCTGGGATCGAGATCCAATGTTTCACGTGACTTCGGAAGAGGAAGCGCCGCTTTGCAGTGCCTATCAGCAAGCAGCGACCAGTCAGCTCACGCCACCCACA
>DASRZF010000329.1:0-3606 GCA_035686645.1 Polyangiales bacterium | reverse complement strand
TCGATGGCACAGCTCCTCCCACTCGAGAGCACCGTCTACGACCTCCGCGATCCGCTACCGGACGTCGGCGCGATGGGAAGCAATGGGTACGGCATTGGCTCCGACGGCTCCCAAACCGAGTACGGCCTGCAACTAGGGAATCCGCACTTTCCTTGGCGCGGCAGTCTTCGGTTCTACATGCAGCACCTAACGATCCCCGGCGAGCTCGACATCATGGGCGCGACGATTACCGGACTTCCCGTCGTCGTCATCGGCTTCAATCAGAACATTGCGTGGTCACACACCGTGTCGACCGCGAACCGCTTCGCAATATACGAGGTCGAGATCGTAGAGGGGGAGCCGCTGAAGTACCGCTACGATGATGAAGAGCGCGACATCGAGGCGGTACCGGTCACTATCGAAGTCCTGCTAGAGGACGGGACGACCGAGGAAAGAACCGACAACATCTACTTCACGCACTACGGGCCGGTCATCGACGGCGGTGTGCTCAATCCTCTCCTCGGCGGCTGGCCGAACCCCTTCGACACGCTCCTCACGTACCGAGACGCCAACCTCACCAACAACCGGGCGATCAGCTACTGGGACGCGATGGACAAGTCCCAATCGATCGACGATCTGGAAGAAGCATCCAAAATCATCGGTAATCCTTGGACGAACACGATTGCCGCCGACCGCAACGGTGAGGCGTTCTACGGTGACATTTCGGTCGTACCGAACATCTCGACGGAGAAGCTCGATCTGTGCAACGACAGCTTCATCACCATGCAGATCAACGATTTCGGCTACCCGGCCCTCAATGGGTCCGAGAGTGCTTGCGAGTGGGGAAGCGACGCAGACGCACCGGAGGAAGGAATTTTCGGCTACGGGAATCTACCGAAGCTCCGAAACCGAGAGTATGTCGGCAACTCCAACGACAGCTACTGGCTGAGCAACCCCGACCAACTGCTAACGGGTTTCTCGCGGGTCATCGGACGCGAGGAATACCCCCAATCGCTTCGTACGAGGCAGGGCTTCACGCAGGCCGAAGCACGCATGGCCGCGACGGACGGCAAGAGCGACACGCCGGGGTATAACCTCGCGCTCCTTCAAGACATGCTCTACAGCGACATGGATATCGCAGAGCAGATGACTCGCACGGACGTCGTCGCGCTCTGCGACGAGGTCCTCGACTGGAGTGGCGGAGACTGCAACCCAGACGAGGACGGCGCCCAGCCCTACAGCCAAAACCCGAACGTCGCCGCCACGGCATGTGGCATCCTTCGGGACTGGGACGGGCTCTACCAACTCGACAGCGTGGGCTCTTCGCTCTGGAGAGAGTTCTGGGCCCGCGTGCGCGGCGCAGCCAATCTTTGGGCCGTTCCCTTCGACGCAACGGATCCCGTCAACACGCCCAATACGCTCAACGTCGACGATGATGGAGTCGTCGAGAGCGTGCTCTGTTCAATCGGTGGCGCTGTCGATCGGCTCGTTACCGCGGGCGTTGCGCTCGACCTTCCCTGGGGAGAGGCCCAGTACCGTCCTACTGGAGATGGCGTGGGGAGAACTCCGATCCACGGCGGCAACGGGCAATCGACGTTCAGTGTGATCGGTTCACGATTGGTGGACGGCGAGGGATACTCCGACATCCCCGCGGGCAACAGCTACATTCACACGGTCACCTGGGATGAGACCCAGTGCCCTGACGCGTTTGCCGTCATCACCTACTCGCAGTCGTCGGACCCGGCGTCCCCGCACTACTCGGACATGACCCAGCTCTACTCGGAGGGCGGCTGGAACGACATGCCGTTCTGCCCCGAGGACATCGAGGCGACCAAGATCTCGGAGATCGACGTCAGCACGAACTAGGCTGTCACGACACACGCTGAAGATGGGGTCGGCTCTCCGCGGGGTCGGCCCCGTTTTCGTTTGATTGCGCGATGGATACGGCCGGCGACGAAGACTGATCCTACCTAGTGGTCACGATTCTCGGGAGCGCCTCCGTGTGAACGGCTCAAGAGCCTGACGCTGGAACGCCACTCGAGCAGGACGCCGGCGCGCCCTTTTCGCTTCGGGCCGCACGCGACATGACATTTGGTACAGCGCATCGGTTCATCGAATGCGCCCAATGGGCTGAGAGAGCCCGGTCTCAGCGCGGAGGCGCAACGGCGCCAGGGCCTCCACATGGTCGCCCACTTCAAGCGCTACCTCATTGCGGAAGACGAAAGCGCGAAGAGCTCATCTTGGGGCAAAAGCGCTTCCGCATGGCGGACGCGTACAAAATGTACCTGTCCGCGACCAAGATGAAGCCTGGCAGCCGAGACAACTGCCAGCGCTTCTGGCGCGACGTAGAGTCGCATATCGGGCACCTGTACATCGAAGAAGTCGATACCTCTTTGATCGACGAGCTCAGGAGCAGGTTGTCGACGCGCCTCGGACCGGAGTCCATCAACAACGGCGTCAAGATCGTGCGGGCTGTTCTCCGGTTCATGTGGAAACGAGGGCACCTCAAATCGGTGCCATACATTCCGACGCAGAGCGCACCCGAACTAGCCGCTCAGTGGTACACCGAAGAGGAGCGCGACAGGCTGCTCACAGGCATGTTCGAGATGTACCCGCAGTGGTACGCGTTCTTCTAGCTCACCACGCGGCTCGGTCTTCGCACGGGCGAAGTCTACGCCATCTCGAGGGACCGAATCCGGGACATTCCCCCGCAGCTCATCGTCGACCGATCGGTGCAGCGTGGGAACAAGGAGCGCCCTGCCACGCTCGGGCCGCGCAAGAACAACGAGGTGTTGACCCTTGCCCTCACCGAGGACGTGGTCGACCCCATTCGCTGGCACATCCGGGAAGAGTACGCCGGCCCGGGGTTCCTGTTCAGCAAGGACGGGTGCTTCCCCACGCGCATCTACTCCCATGCACTGCCCCTGCGGGCCGTGCAGCGAGCCCTCGGCCTGCGGGAAACCGGTCACCACCGGGTGGGCCGCCATTCGGTGGCCAGCCAGGCCGCCACCGGCGGCCACTCGATCAAGGCGATTCAGGCCCAGCTCGGGCACACGTCGGCCAGAAGCACGCATCAATACGCCCACCTTGGGCAGCGAGCTCAGCTCCGCATCGTGGAGGCCCTGCGGCCTGCCTCGCCGCCTCACGTCAACGTCAGGTCAACGAACGAGAACCGGTAGCAGCGGCAAACCCGCAAGCGCCTAGAATCACATCCCAATCGCCGGAGCCCCATTAAGAAAAGGGGCGACCCGGCACGGACCCCAATGGTCCGTTTCGCCGGCTCGTAAAGCGTCAATGAAAACAATGCTTCCCTAATGATCATGCACGAGTACACGCGTCGCCATGTTCACGTCACGTCACTCGATTTCACATGATCAAAGATCGCCACGGCACCCTCACGGCACCGAGGCGCGACAACAAAACACAAACGAAGAGAGAAACTGACCAAATCTGGCTATCATTTGGCTTTGCGTCGTTGGGTCACCGGGCGGGCTTGATCGCGGCCAGCGCACCGCGCTTGTCGATCACAAACCCCGCCGATGTCGCAGACGAATCGATTCAGCGAGGGGCCGAAGGGCGCCGTCAGTCACGGCAAAGCGCAGCCAAAACCCGGCACCGTGCCGGGTT
>DASRZF010000328.1:0-9804 GCA_035686645.1 Polyangiales bacterium | reverse complement strand
GATCGCTTCTGCGAGCTCGATGGCCCGATCGTTGTAGAAAACGTTCGAGACGTGCATCAGGCGCGCGGCCTGTTCGCCGATCGCCGCGGCGAGCGTTGGGTGGCTGTGCCCCACGGAGAGCACGGAAATCCCACCCGACAGATCCAGATACTCGCGCCCCGAGGCATCGGTCACGCGACGGCCGCGCCCGTGCGTCAGAACGAACGGCGCGGGCGCGTAGTTGCCGAGCTGAACCTCTTTCGCGGTGCGAAGCATGTCATCCTGCCTGGTCATGGTGTGCCTTGGGGGAAGCCCGCGACATACCACCATTGCCGAGGGCCGTCGACCCTTGCGCAGCTCGTTCAGCGCGTGATCTCGGTGCCGATGCCCTCGTCGGTGAAGATCTCGAGCAGCACCGCATGGCGAACACGGCCATCGATGATGTGAACCTTTCGGACGCCGCCTGCGAGAGCGCTCAGGGCGCAGTCGACCTTTGGAATCATGCCGCCTTCGATGATGCCGTCGGCCTTGAGGGCGTCGATCTGAGCGGCGCTCAACGAGCTGGCGACCTCGCCATCCTTCCCCCGAACGCCTTCGATGTCGGTGAGCAGAACGAATTTCCGCGCAGGGAGCGCCTCCGCGATCTTGCCCGCAACCGTGTCGGCGTTCACGTTGAGAGACTTGCCTTGAGCGTCCACCGCGACCGGTGCGATCACCGGAATGAAGCCATCATCGACCAGCCGGCGCAAGACCTCTGGGTTCACTTGACTGACGACCCCGACGCGGCCCGGATCGACCCATTTGCCGCTCTTGGTTTGCATCTTGTCGACCTTCGTCGCGCGCAGAAACGCGTCGTCCTTGCCCGTGAGCCCAACCGCGCGGCCGCCATGACCTGCAATCAGGGACACGATCTCCTGATTGAGCTTTCCGCCCAGGACCATTTCGACGACTTCCATCGTGTGATCGTCGGTCACCCGGAGGCCGTCGAGTCGTTCCGAGACCACGCCAAGCGACTTGAGCATCTGGTCGATCTGCGGGCCGCCGCCATGAACGACGACGGGATGCAAGCCAACATACTTCATGAGCACGACATCACGCGCGAAGCTGTCGCGAAGCGCCGGATCCACCATCGCGTGGCCGCCATACTTGATGACGAAGATGTCTCCATGAAACTCCCGGATGTACGGGAGCGCCTCCTGAAGCGTCGCGGCTTTTTCGATCAGGTGGTCCACCGACGGCGCTATAGCACAATGACGAAGACCGGCAGCGCGTGCGAGCTCAGCTCTGCCCCTGCGCGAGGGAGTAGCCCTGCTTGCCGTCGATCTCGCGAAGCCACTCCGCCCCGCAGAGCCGGAATCGCTCCCCGACGGCCGCGAGCTGGGACACGATCGACTCCTGCGATACGGGCTGCTGCGTTTCGAAGCGAGCGCGGTAGTGGTTGACGCAGTCCGTGTATGCCGATCCGGTCGGCGCGACCTGGGTTCCTCGATTCGAGATCATCGTGAGCTTCAGCCATCCGCCGATCTCATTGAGCTGCGCCTCCACGAGCTTCGGGGGCAGCCCGGACTCCAAGAATACGTCGACGCCGCGAAGAACCGTGTGTTCCGGCGTAGGGCTGATGCGCATTTTGGGTTCCGTCCTCCGTAGGACCTCCATGCGGGGCAGTTCTCCTTCGGGAATGTGCACGGCGTCGAGTTGGTCGAGCATCTTTTCCTCGAAGACCGAGGTGCGGAACACGGGGATGGGCTGACCGAGGTCGGGTCGCTTGTGCATCGACCGCAGCGTCTGTTCGAGCGCCTTCTCGATGGCCGTGGCGTGAGGGACCAGTCCGAGATGCCGGAGCATCATGGTTCCGCTCAGAACGAGCGCACTGGGGTTCGCCAGGTCCTGGCCGACCATATCCGGAGCCGTTCCATGAACCGCTTCGAAGATGCAGATGCCGTCCCCGATGTTTGCTGAGGGGGCGTACGCAAGCCCGCCCACCAACCCAGCCGCTAGGTCCGTGAGAATGTCTCCTTGCAGGTTGGGCAGGACGATCACTTCGAACTCGGAGGGGTCGAGGACCAGGCGCATGGCAAGGGCATCGACGATGACGTCGTCGGCCTCGATCTCAGGGTAATCTTTGGCCACGTCGTAGAACACTTCGAGGAAGAGCCCATCGGTGAGCTTCATGATGTTCGCCTTGTGCGCACAGGTCACGTGGCGAGCGCCCTTTCGGGCAGCCATCTCGAAGGTGTACCGATGCACCTGCTCGCTCCCTGGCCGTGTGATGAACCGGCGGCACTGCGCGACATCGTGGGTCTGCATGTGCTCGACCGCTCCATAGGTGTCTTCGATGTTCTCGCGCACCATCGTGAGATCGAGATGCCGGCTGCCGATCGGTGCGGGGACGCCTGGAAAGGACCGATAGACGCGCTTGTTGGCGAAGGCTCCCCAGAGCTTTCGCGCCGTCACGTTGACGCTCTTGTAACCTCCGCCCTGCGGGGTTTCCATCGGCCCCTTGAAGAGTATTCCGGATGACTCGACGGATTGGCGAGCCGAGGCACTGATCCCGGTCTGCTCGCCGGAAAGCACCACCTCCTTGCCCATCTCGACGAGCTCGTACTCGAGCGGTACCGAAGCCTTCTCGAAGACTCTCAGTACGGTGCCCATGATCTCAGGACCGATGCCATCGCCCATGGCTACGCTGATCTTCATCACTCCCCCATTTCGTCGTCGACCGGAGGGGTCGGGGCAACGCATTCCGCGTCGACGTCGATCAGCTCACACATGTGCTGTTCTCGATTTCGGACTTTGGGCCATCGGCGCACCTGGCGCGCAAACCGTCCAGTAGGGCTTCGCCTGTCCGAAGCGCCCGATATGGATCGGGATCGAGAACCAGCACGTGTCCCATTTTTCGACCGGGACGAGGCTCCGCCTTTCCGTAGAGATGCAACCGCACCTCGGGCTTGGATAGGACCGGCGTCCAATCCGGGACGCCATCCGTCCAGAGGTCGCCGAAGAGATTCACCATGACTGCGGGGCGCGGCAGCGAAGGGTCGCCAAGTGGCAGGTCGGCGATAGCTCGGATGTGCTGCTCGAACTGCGAAGTCACGCACGCTCCGAAAGTATAGTGCCCGCTGTTGTGCGGCCGCGGCGCAATCTCGTTCACGAGCAAGCGGGTTCCGTCGACCACGAACATCTCGACTGCCATCATTCCGACGTGATCGAGGGCGTTTGCGATCCGGTTTGCGATCCGTTTGGCCTCGTGTTCGACAGCCGTGTCGATGCGTGCGGGAGCCATCGTCGCGTGAAGGACGTGATGACGATGAACGTTGTGGGCAATCGGGTAGAAGCGAACCTCTCCTCCGGGATTTCTCGCCAACAGCACGGAAATCTCGAAGTCGAAATCGATCAGCTCCTCGAGCATTGCCCCGGTGGAGCCGACATTTGCCCATGCGCTCGCGAGCCCCCCTCGCTCACGAACTACGGTCTGCCCCTTTCCGTCGTAGCCGGCGTGCCGGCTCTTGAGCACGCACGGGAAGCCGACTCTGTCTGCCTCATGGAATAGCTCGGGAAGTGAATCGACCGCGACGCAAACCGGTTGGGGCGCATCAACGGCATCGAGGAAGAGTCTTTGCGCATGTCTGTCTTGCACGGTGCGCAGGACCTGGGGTGACGGTCGCACGGGTCGGAGAAGCTCGAGCTGGGCCAGCAGCGAGGCTGGTACATGCTCTGTGTCCACGGTGATGACGTCGACCGAGTGAGCAAAGCGCTCGCCAGCGGCGACATCGTCGATGTTTCCCCGAATCCAAGAATCCGCGAGGGAGACCGCTGGCGCCGATGGGTCCGGCGAGAGCACGCAGACCCGGTATCCCATACGTCTAGCCTCGAGGACCATCATGCGAGCCAGTTGGCCGCCACCGATGATACCGATCGTGGCCCCCGGAAGAATCGCGCTCATAGCTCTGCCTCCAGTACCCTTGCGGTTTGTGCGGACCGAAACGCTTGCAGTCGGTCACGGAGCTCTGCGTCGCCTCTCGCGAGAAATGCAGCCGCTAGTAGTGCCGCGTTGACCGCGCCGGGCTCACCAATGGCCAGCGTGCCGACCGGCACACCCTTGGGCATTTGCACGATCGACAATAGGGAATCGATTCCATTCAATGCGCTGCTCTTGATCGGCACTCCCAGAACTGGCAGAAGCGTCTTTGCCGCGGCCATTCCCGGCAGGTGAGCGGCCCCTCCTGCGCCGGCAATGATCACCTCGATGCCTCTTGCCTCGGCCTGCTCGCAATAGCTGAATAGGAGGTCCGGAGTTCGGTGCGCGGACACGACCTTGGTCTCATGAGGGATGCCGAGCTCCGCGAGCACCCGCGCGGCCTCTTGCATCGTGGACCAGTCGCTCTGGCTGCCCATGATCACGGCAACTCGCGGCGGGGATTCCGGTTCGGACTCGGGATTGACTTTCATGCGCTATCTCATTCGCGAAGTAGATTTCGTGTTTCATATATCTCCAGTGTGCCGAAAGCGCAAGGCCCCGAGTCGGAAAAAGCCATAGAAATCGGCTTGATGCCGAATTGACTCACGAAATGGCCGTCGTATATGCTCCTCCTGCGTCGGTGCGGAACCGTTCGTGAGCGCGGGGCAACGAGCTTGGCAAAGGCAAAGAATCAGGTGGAGGAACCCAGCTGGACGTTCCTCACGAACCACTCACACGTTCTTCTCTGCCTCGTGCAGGATCCAGAGGCCCGGATGCGCGACGTCGCCGAACGGGTGGGCATTACCGAGCGTGCCGTTCAGCGCATCGTGTCGGAGCTGGAGTCCGCGGGCTACGTGTCGCGCACTCGTGAGGGCCGCCGCAATACGTATGAGGTGAACGGCACCCTTCCGCTGCGACACCCCATAGAAGGTCACCAGAGCCTCGACGCTCTGATCAAGCTCATCCTCAAGACGCGGCCGCGCACCAAGCACTAACGCGCCTTCGTTTACGAATGTAACTCGTCAGGCCTCTGCGCCGCTGAGGATGGCGAGATAGCGATCATGAATGCTCTCGATCTTCTCGTCGAGTGTATCGAGGGTCCAGGTCGAGGTGTCGATGGCCGGGAGAACCACGGCCTCGATCATGGCGGGACGAACGATGAGGGCTCCCTTCGGCAACGCATCGAGGACGTTGCGGAACACGACCGGGACGATCGGCACCTTGGCCTCCATGGCCAGTCGAAACGCCCCCTTCTTGAAAGGGCCCGGCAGAGCGGTCGTCGAGCGCGTGCCTTCCGGCGCGATGATCAGCGAGCGACCTTGACGCAGCGCTTCGACCGCCGGCTCGAGCGCTTGAATCGCCTTCACCGTGTTCGTCCTATCGATGAACACGACTCCTGCGGCGCTGAAGAGAGGCCCAAAGATGGGATTGCGACGAAGCTCCTGCTTGGCGATCCCCGTGAAATCGCGTCGGAGAAGCTTGAGCAAGAGGACGAGCTCCAGCCCGCTCTGGTGATTGAAGATGAACACCGCGGGGCGGTGCGACCAGAGGTGCTCCTGGCCTTCGACTCGGAGGTCAATTCCAGCGGCCGATGCGGCGAGATCTCCCCAGACGGATCCCATGACATTGAACGCTTCTCGTTTGGATCGGTTTAGAAGCCCTGCGGCGGTTCCGAACGCGACCGCAGGAGCGAGGCTGCCGTAAATCAGACCCGTGCGGATGACGTCGCCAAACGTCGGGGTTCCTCGACTCGTGAAACGTCGAACGGGCCATTGCCGCTCTTTCGCAATTTGGGCGAGCTTCCGGTTGGGATTGAGCGGGCGCGGCCTCCCTACGATCTCGAACAGGGGAAGATCTTCGTGACTATCGGAATAGAAATAGCTCTGATCCAAGTCGAGACCATACTTCGACTCGAGACTGCGAGCGGCGGCGGCTTTTCCTTCTCCGTAACAGGTGGGCCGCACGACTTCTCCGGTGAGCACTCCGTTTTCGACGCCGAGCTGCGTGTAGAGCAGGTGCTCGATGCCGAGCTCCCGGGCCACCGGGGCGGCTTGATAGCGCGTCGCCGACGTGATGATCGCCACCGTGTGACCCATGGCTTGATGCGCTTCGACCAGTGCGCGTGACTCCGGGTAGATCTGCGTGGCCAAATGCTTTTCGAATGTAAGCTGACCCGCTTCCTCGAGAACGCTCTCCTGCATGCCGCGATAGACCGCCGAGGTCGCGGAGACGAAAGTCGAAAACCCGGTACGCCCGAGGGCAAATGAGAGGGTCGCTCGCAGCGAATCGCGGAGATCCCGTGGCGAGAGACGCCCCGACGAAAACTGATCGCGGGTAAACGCGGTTGCTGAAAAACCCGCAAAGAGGGTCTGATCCAGGTCGAAGAACGCACCGATACTGGGACCCGAGGGGCCCGTTCGAATTTCACGCGTCAGCTGCTCGTGGAGAGGCATGTGGACCCCAGAGCATACAGTACTCGCTCGGTTGTGATAAGAGTCGCGGTCGAAGATGTACACCCAGACATGAGGGGAACATGAACCGATACGAGCAAGTCTTCGAGAACAACCGCCGCTGGGTCGAAGAGAAGACCGCGCATGACCCCGAATTTTTTAGGAAGCTCGCAGGTGGGCAGGACCCGGACTTCTTGTTCATCGGATGCGCCGATAGCCGCGTGCCCGCGAACGAGATCATGGGACTCAATCCAGGCGATGTGTTCGTGCATCGGAACGTCGCGAATCTGGTCGTGAGCACCGACATCAACGCGCAGTCCGTCATCGAATACGCGGTCGCCCACCTGGACGTAAAGCACATCGTGGTTTGCGGCCACTACGGGTGCGGAGGTGTGGCTGCCGCCATGCAACCCGCCGACCTCGGCCTGCTCAATGGCTGGCTCCGGGAGATCCGCGATGTCTATCGGCTCTACCAAGCCGAGCTCGACGCGATCAAAGACGAGAATGCCCGGTACCGGCGCCTCGTCGAGCTAAACATCCAAGAGCAGTGCGTCAACGTGATCAAGACCGCGGTCGTGCAGAAGACCTACTTGCGAACGGGTCACCCCACCGTGCACGGCTGGGTGTACGACCTCGCGAACGGCATCTTGCACGATCTCAAGATTCCATTCGGCGAGATTCTCGGAAAGATTCAGGAAATCTACCGCCTCGAACCGAGCTGAGGCGAGCGAAGCTCAGAGGATGTACCTGGCCAGGTCCTCATTGGCGAGGATCGGGTCCAGGGTGCTCTTCACGTACTCGACATCGACGATGAATTTCGACTGGGCGCGCTCCGATGCGTCATAGGAGAGCTCCTCGAGCAGAGCTTCCATGATGGTGTAGAGGCGGCGCGCTCCAATGTTCTCCGCGCGTCGATTGGCTTCAGCCGCGAATCCGGCGAGCTCTTCGATCGCTTCAGCCTCGAAGACGACCTCGATTCCTTCGGTAGCCATCAAGGCCTGATACTGTCTGGTGAGCGCATTCTTCGGCTCGGTGAGGATCCGGACGAAGTCCTCCCTCTCGAGGGAATCGAGCTCGACTCGAATGGGAAAGCGGCCCTGAAGCTCGGGAATGAGGTCTGAGACCTTCGAGACGTGGAACGCGCCGGCGGCAATGAACAAGATGTGATCCGTCTTCACCGTGCCGTACTTCGTGCTCACGGTAGAGCCTTCGACGATTGGAAGAAGGTCGCGCTGCACACCTTCCCTCGATACGTCGGGGCCGCCCGTGCTGCGGTCGGAACCCACCTTGTCAATCTCGTCGAGGAATACGATCCCAGCTTGCTCGGTGCGTTGCACCGCTTCGCGCTGCACCTTGTCGTGATCGATGAGCTTCTTCGCTTCCTGCTGCTGCAAAATCTCGAGGGCGTCTGGAACCTTCACCCTACGCCGCTTGGTGCGCCCCTTGAACCCCGGCATCTGAGACATCATGTCTTGCAGGTTCACCTCTTCGGTGCCTTGGGCGCCGAAGATCGTCATGAAGGGGTTCTGCGTATCGGTGACGTCGAGCTCGACTTCGATCTCGTCGAGCTCCCCGTTGCGGAGCCGCTGACGCATGTCGTTGACCTCGCTGTCGGAGTAGAACGCCTGAGGCTGTGGCGCCTGCTGCGGCGTGATCTGAAAGCTCAGCGGCCCAAACTGATGCGTTTGCGGGCTCGGCTGGGATTGCTGTGTCTGCGTGGGCGGACGCTGGGCTGCCAAAACCATTCGCGCTAGCCGCTCTTCGGCGGCATCTTGAGCGCGCGTTTGCACGCCTTCGAGTGCTTCCTTTTCGCAGATCTGAATGGCGTTTTCCACCAAGTCGCGGATCATCGACTCGACGTCGCGCCCGACGTAACCGACCTCGGTGAACTTCGACGCCTCGACTTTGACGAAGGGGGCACGCGCCAACTTCGCAAGCCTGCGCGCAATCTCCGTTTTACCGACCCCCGTCGGCCCGATCATGATGATGTTGCGGGGTGCGATCTCGTCGCGTAGCTCGCCCGCTACTTGCTGACGCCGCCAGCGGTTTCGAAGCGCGATGGCAACGGCACGTTTCGCCTTGTGCTGCCCGATGATGTAGCGGTCGAGCTCGCCAACCGTTTCCCTCGGCGTGAAGTTTCCTAGCGTCATCCGCCCATCTCCTCGACGATGATCTCGTCGTTGGTGTACACACAGATCTCCGCGGCGATTTCGAGCGAGCGGCGGGCGATGTCAGAAGCCGATAAGTCCGTGTTGCGCAATAGCGCGCGTGCCGCAGCTAGAGCGTACGAACCGCCTGAGCCAATGGCGATGACGCCTTCGTCCGGGTTGATGACGTCGCCCGTTCCGCTGATGAGAAGTGTCGACTCCGCGTCCATCACCACGAGCATTGCTTCGAGCCGTCGAAGGTAGCGGTCGGTGCGCCAGTCCTTCGCCAGCTCTACCGCCGAACGCTGCAGGCTGCCCCGGTGCTCCTTGAGCTTGGCCTCGAAGCGATCGAGCAGTGTGAAGGCGTCGGCGGTTGCACCGGCAAACCCGGCGACCACCTTGCCGTCGGCGATGCGACGGACCTTCTTGGCGTGACCCTTCATGATCGTCTGACCGAGGGAGACTTGGCCGTCTCCGGCCATGGCGGCCTTACCGTCTCGTCGCACGGCGACGATGGTAGTGGAGCGGAAAACGGGCGGATCTGGCTGATGCATATTGAGTCGAAGGAACCTAAGTCGGCCTTTTGGGCTGTCAACCTTCGCCGCTTTTGTCCCGCGCCAGGGGATGAGCCTTATCGTAGACCTCCATCAGGTGATCGACGCTCACATGGGTATACCGCTGAGTGGTCGAAAGGCTCGAGTGCCCCAGCAACTCCTGAATCGAGCGAAGGTCGGCGCCGGCATCGAGCAGGTGCGTCGCGCAGCTATGGCGCATTGCGTGAGGGTGTAGATCACCTCGCCCTGCCCCCTGCGTGCCATGTCGTCGAACGATGTTCTGCACCTGCCGAACGCTCAACCTTCGCCCACCTTGCGACAGCCATAGCGCATCCGGCTCGGCGGCTTTGGCCTTTTGGAGCAAACCGCGACGCTCCGGCAAGTAAGCTTGCAGCGCCTGAAGGGCCGCCTTCCCGAGTGGGACGATGCGCTCCTTGCCGCCTTTGCCTAGAACCCGCACCGCAGCGTCGCTGAAGTCGCAATGCTCGACGTTCATCCCTGCGAGCTCACCGACGCGGACGCCCGTTCCGTACAGGGTTTCGAGCATGGCCTGGTCCCGCGCCTTGAGCGGCTTTGCCCGTTTGTCCTCTTTCGGCGGGGCTTCCATGACGCGAAACGCCTGATCGACGCTGAGGAACCGCGGCAAGGTCTTCGCGATCTTGGGCGATCGCAAGCCGGCAGCCGGATTCTGATTCACCATCTGCCGCTTGAGCAGG
>DASRZF010000327.1:0-33986 GCA_035686645.1 Polyangiales bacterium | reverse complement strand
GTCCTTCTTGGCGTTCATATTCCGTGTCCGCGATCGCGACTCGGAGGCCGAGCAGTACCTGGCCCTCCGAGTCCAAGAGCTCTGCGCGCTGCAGCGACTCGCCGTCCCCACAGCCGAAGATCAGCGCGAGCGCCAGAACGGCGAGCGACTTGCTCATAGCGACCTCAGGAAGGCGAGGAGCGCATCCTGGTCTGCGGGGCTCAGCGCTTCAAACGCGCCGCGAACCGTCAAAGCTTCACCGGAGTGCTCTGCGATCGCGTCTTCAATCGTGCTTGCCCGGCCGTCGTGCAGATAAGGGGCCGTCCGGCTGAGGCCCCAGAGTGGCGGGGTGCGGAACTCGTGAATGCCAGCATCGCCTTCTTCGATTCCCAAATCGCTCGCTTTGGCGATCTCGTGCAGAAGGAGGTCCGTGTAGGCGTGCAGCTCGGTGCCGTCCCGTGTTTCCAAATTCGGGACGTGACACTGAGCGCAGCCGACGACGTCGAAGATCGCCTCGCCTCGATCTTCCAGTGTCTCGTCACTGCGATCTCGTGGTGGTGCATCGAGGAACTGGATGAACGCGGTGATCGCGTCGATGCTGCTGACATCAACCTCCGGGTCGGCCACACCGTCGTCGTCCGCGGCGAGACCGAACGTGAAACCTGGCTCTTCAGGCACCGTGACGCCTAGCTCGCCGCTGAACGCATCCCGCACGAACTCGCGAACCGATGGCACGTTGGCCTTCCAGCCGAATCGCCCCATGCGTCCGTCGTCGAGAATGTGCACCCGTCCCGAGATCAGATCGTCGTTCTCATCGCTGGGATCTGCGAGGGCCTCGATCGTCTCGCGGGGGACCTGTTCGAGCAGGCCCAATCCGAGCGTCGAGGGCGTCTGCCGCCGCTCGAAGAAGTTCGAGGACGGATCCGCTTCAGGCCGCACCCCGTTTACCGCGTGGCGTGGTATGGCGGTGCCTCCGTCAGGGGCGCTGAAGATGAACGCTTCGACGCGTCCCTGGCGCATTGCGTCCACGCCACTTGGGCCGGCGCCTCCGATTACCGGATCGAAGTGACAAGATCGGCATGCGTCCCCGTTGAACGAAGGGCCCACCCCTTCAGAGAAACTGAAGTCCCTGTCGAAAAGTAAGCGGCCCTGCTCGAAGAGAGCCTGCTCTTCCGCGCTCAGCCCGACTACTGGCGCGCCGTACTCGCCTTGGCTTGGTACTGGGGCATCGGGGGGCATCAAGCCTGGGCTCGACTGAGCCCTGCCGCCGAGCGACTCCAGAAATGCGATCAGATCTGCACGCCCGCCGGCTGGAAGCGCTGCATAGGCATCCCGAATCTCGGTTGCTTCACCGCCGTGCCATTGAATCGCTTCGTCGAGCGTCGCTGCGCGCCCATCGTGCAGATAGGGGCTGGCCGCCGCGATTCCCCAGAGCGGCTGAGTGCGAAACTCTCGGCCCGTCGCTTGGCCCATCGGAAAGCGATCCGCGAGCTCGTCACCCATGTCGTGCAGGAGCAAGTCGGTGTAGGCCGGGATGCTTCCGCGCGGACCACTCAACGAGGGGAGATGGCATCGATCGCACCCGACTTCGCTGAACGTGATTGCTCCGCGCTCGGTTTCGTCGGTCGACTCGTCCGGTCTCGGTGCAGCGAGCAACGACGCAAATGCCACGAGGTCGAAGAGCTCGTCTTCGGAGAGCTCAGGGTCCGGGACATCATCGAGGTCGACGGTGGGCTCGTCCGGGATCACAGCTTGTTTCGGAATCGCAGTTACCACGCCGGCCGACGCACTAAAGCTTCGGAGCTCTGCCCGCCGCGCTTCGGAGAGCGGTTCCGAGGTAATCCCCAGGTGATTGAAGAGGGGGCCCCGGACGAACAACTCGAGTCTCGAGGTTTGCGCTTTTCGCCCGAAACGTCCGACGAGCACGCCGTCGTAGTTCACGCGGCCGCTAATTCCATCGCCGTCCGAGTCATCGGGATCGGCGTGGCTCACGATCTCGGTGTCCGGAATCTCGGCGAGAAGTCCTGCACCAAAAAACGGAATCGGATTTCGAGTTGCGCTGATGTTGGTCAGCGGGTCGGAAGGGGCGCGGCCGGTTTCGAGCGAGAATTGTCGCTGCACCCCGTTTTTGCCGCGCGGCACGACCGTGTCTGGGTAGAGCTCATCGCCGACCAGAAGGAAATCCCGGTAATGGCTGGCGCCTCCGCCAAAGACGGGCTTCTCATGACAGCCGGCGCAGAACGTGAGATTGAACTCCGGGCCGAGTCCATCTGAGGGGGTAAACCGACGAAGCGCGGCGGTCCGACCACGCTCGAAGCTTCGAAGCTCTGCGGCTGTTGCGGAAGGGAGCGGAGCGCCGAGATCAGCGAAGATGTTCTGCGCCACTCCGACCTGCGAGTCCGAGCTGCAGCTTCCCAAGAGCACCGCGATCGAGAGCGCGAGAGCTGAGACAGAGGCTTTCACGTGGAGGATCCAATCAAGCAAGACGAATGCATCAAATATACACCGCCGTGTTTGCCGGACAATCAGCGCTCGTCCAGGTCCATTGCGAGCGTCTGTTCGGTGCCTGAGCTCGACAACGGCTGCTTGGCTTTCTCGATTTCCTGGCCAAAAACGTCCCACCAGGCCTCCGCATCGGCCCGAGTCCAGCGCGCGACCTTGAGTCTGTCCAGCGCGTCGGCTAGCTCCTGAGCCGTCGCAGGCCGATCGGCCTGCCGCTTTTCCAGGCAGGCGAAAATCAGCTCTTCGAGACCAGCGGGCACCTCGGTTTGGCAGACCTCGGCCAGGGAAACGGGCTTGGTCTGCAAGTGGTGAAGGCAGACCTCCATGATCGTCTTGCCGTCGAAGACGTGACGCCCGGCCAGTAGGTAGTAGCCAACCGCGCCGAGCGCGTAGAGATCGGTGCGCGCGTCGATTCCCTGAGGGTCTTGAATCGCCTCCGGGCTCAAATAGTGCGGCGTACCTTTGATCGACATCGTATTGGTCTGCTCGAGGTCGTCGACCTTGCCGAGGTTCTTCACGAGACCGAAGTCGAGCACCTTCGTCACATCGGGGACGCCGCCCTGGCGCGCGAGCATGATGTTGCTCGGTTTCACGTCGCGATGGATCAACCCGACGTCGTGGGCCTCGTTCAGCGCAAGGGCCGCATCGCGGAGGATGCGCACGACTCGCTCGACTGGTTGTGGTCCGCTAGCTGTGACCACTTGCGTGAGCGTCGCCCCGCTCAGAAGTTCCATCGCATAGTAGAAGAGCCCCTCGGGTGTACGACCGTAGTCGTAAATCGTGACGGTATTGGGGTGAGTGAGCTTGGCGGTCAGCTGAACCTCTCTGCGGAAGCGCTCCAAAGCGTCCGGATCGGCTAGCTCGGGGCGCAGCAACTTGATCGCCGTCGGACGCTTCAGCATCCCGTGCGTGGCCTCGTAGACGACCCCCATCGCGCCTTCGCCGAGCTTGCGCTCCAGCTTGTACTGCCCGAGGCTTTGGATGTCGCTGACCTCCTTGCGCAAACGGTGGATGACACGAGACGCCAGCGCCGCGAGCCCCGTAGTGAGGGTCCACCACATGGTCGTGATGATCGCTTGCGATGTCGCGACCCGCTGCACCGATTGACCTTCGTAGCCGAAGCTCCGCCAGATGCGCAGGTCGACCCCCAAGTAGTGGTAGTACATCGCCGCGACCAAGGGGACGCCGATCAGAATCCCAAGAATCGTCGTTCGCTTCGCCGAGCTCGGCACGTAGACGCTTCGTGCGAACATCATCAGCGCCAAGACGAACGCGGTGATCGTATCGGCGCCAACCTCGGCACGGATGTCCATCCCCATGCCGATGTAGCAAACGCTCGCCAAGAAAATGCCAGTGTTCTCGACCGCGTGAATGGCATTCACCGAGAGCTTCCCGCGCCGGCAAATCAGCCAAATTCCGAGCAGTGGAAGGATCGCAGCGGCGTGAATCAAGAACCCGGGGTCGGTTATCTGCTGGCGGATGAAGCCGAACAGGATGCCCATGATCATGCGAAACAGCAGGGCTGTGCCGCCGAGGAGCGCACCGATCAGTCCGAACGCGGCGACGCGACGCTGGAGGAATGCGCGGGCTGCAGGGTCTGCGAAGTAGGTGCTGCTGCTCATGCCAGGGAGCTCATGGTGACTAAGTTCTCAGGTTGTAGCCACTGCGCAAGAGGGCGCTGGCAACGCCAAGCACCGCGAAGAACGAAATCACGACGATCGCGGCACTCGCGCCGGGTGAAACGTCAGCGACGCCGAGAAAGCCGTACCGAAGACCGTTCACCATGTAAAGAAGTGGGTTTAGGCGGCTTATCGTGTTCCAGGGCTCCGGCAGCATGTCGATCGAGTAGAAGACGCCACCTAGGAATGCGAGGGGCAGCAATACGAAATTCGGGAAGATCGCCAGATGGTCGAACTTCTGGGCCCAGAGGGCTGCGACCATGCCCAGGAGTGCGAGGGTGGCCGTTACGAATATGGTGAAAAACAAAATCCAACCGAGGTGATGAAGGGGGAACCAGGTGAAAGTGAGGGCGACGAGGTAGACGAGAAAGCCCACGATCATCGCTCGGAGCATCGCGGCGCCGACGTATGCGAGCAGCATCTCGAGTGCGCCGATCGGGGCGACGAGGATATCGATGATCGTTCCGTTGATCTTCGATTGAAACAGGCTCGAAGAGGTGTTTAGGAACGAGTCTCGAACCATGGTCATCATGACGAGCCCCGGCACGACGAACTGGATGTAGGGCACGCCGGAAATCTCTCGAAGGCGTGAACCGAGTGCGACGCCGAACACCAGAAAGTATAGGCTCGTCGTCACCAGCGGGCTCAGCACGGTCTGCAACCAGACTTTACTGAAGCGGCGAATTTCTTTCAGGAAGAGCGTCTTGAGCGCGATCGTGCTCATGCCGCATGCCTTCCATCGGCCTTTTGAATGAGCTCCAGGTAGATGTCTTCGAGCGAACGTCCGCCGTGGCGCTCCATCAGGCTGTCGCGGCTCTCGACCAGGAGCAGCTCCCCCTTGTGCAAAATGCCGATTCGGTCGGCGAGTTTCTCTGCCTCTTCGATGTAGTGCGTAGTGAGCACGATCGTGGTTCCCGCCATACGCAGCGCCTCGACCTCGTCCCAAAGCTCGCGACGGAGCTCGACGTCCACGCCCGCGGTCGGCTCATCGAGAAAAAGCAAACGTGGCTCGTGAACGAGCGCCTTCGCTACGAGCAGGCGGCGCTTCATGCCGCCCGAGAGCGTACGCGTGTACGCGTCACGTTTCTCGTCGAGGGAGAACGTCTCGAGGAGACTGAGCGCGCGCGCCCGGCTGGGCTCGACACCCATCAAGCCCATTTGAATCATAAGGCTTTCGAGCGGAGTGAAGAACGGGTCGTAGTTGATCTCTTGCGGCACGAGGCCAACCAAGCGCCTTGTCGTTCGAAAATCGTTCAACGTGTCGAATCCGAGGACTTCGATGCTCCCGTCGGTCTGCTTGGAAAGCCCGGTGATGCAGTGGATGAGGCTCGACTTTCCTGCGCCGTTGGGGCCGAGGAGGGCGAAGATCTCCCCTTCGTAGACCTCGAGCGAGAGGTCCTTCAAGGCCTCGAACTTCCCGTAGCGCTTTGTGACGTGACGGCAGCGGAGCACCGGCGGTTTCATCGAGGCCGACTATAGCGACCCGAGCGCCGTTGACCAGGCTACCCTGGAGCATGCCGGAGATGAAACGACTTCGGCCGAGTGAGCTGCGCATACCCGAGGGTAGATAGGCTACAACCTCGTCCCGAATCTTTCACCCCCACCCATGCAAGCTCCGGGTCGAGGTAGTCACAGCGGTTCATGAACCAGGTTCCGGTGTCTACTCGGGAACCGATCTCTTGAGCATGGTCCAGGTCACTCGTCCAAACGGATGCGGTGAGCCCGTAGGCGCTATCATTCATCATCGCGATGGCCTCTGCATCGTCTTCTACCCTCATGATTCCGACGGCAGGCCCGAAGGTTTCCTCGGTCATGATTCTCATGGAATGATCCACGTCGACCAGGGCCTGTGGCGCCATGTACGGCAGGCCGAGCTTGGAAGCCTGGAAGTGCTTGGGGTCGAGCAGCGGGCGCGCTCCCGCGGTGAGCGCTTCGTCGATTTGGGCTTGGATGCTTTCGGCGTTGCGAACTCGCACGACCGGTCCGAGAGTCGTCAACGAATCGCGAGGGTCACCGAGCACGAGCTCGTTCGCGACCGAAACGAACGCTTCGAGGAATGTATCGTAAACCTCGCGATGCACGTAGATTCGTTCAATCCCACAGCAGGACTGCCCCGCGTTGTAAAACGAGCCATCGACGAGGTTTGCTGCCGACCGCGCCACGTCAGCATCCGCGCAAACATAGGCCGGGTCTTTCCCTCCGAGCTCGAGCGCTGCGCCAATGAAGCGTTTGGATGCCGCTCGCTGAATCGCGTGCCCACCTTCGACGGAGCCGGTGAACGCCACGAACGCGATGCGCGGGTCTGCGATCACGTCTGCTACGCCCGCATGGTCCAGGTACAAAACTTGGAGCAAGCCCTTCGGCAGGCCGGCTTCCCTGGAAGCCCGGTTGATTCGTTCTGCGACGAGCGGGGTTTGCTCGGAGTGCTTGAGGACCACCGAGTTGCCGGCGACGAGTGCGGGCACCAACGCGTTCACGGCGGTGAGCCAAGGGTAGTTCCATGGCGCGACGACGAACACCACGCCAAGTGCCTCGCGGCGGATGAACCGGGTGAACCCGTCGCGCGCTTCCAGCCTGATGTCGGCCAGGGCTTCGGGAGCCAGATCGATCATCGTTCGGCCACGAAGCAACCAACCCCCCGCCTCACCCCCACCGTCACGAATCGGTCGGCCCATTTGCATCGTCAGCTCTTGCGCGACGGCATCGGTGTCGTGCACCGCGAGCTCCACGAAGCGCCTGACGATCGTACAGCGCTCTTCGAGCGCCACTTGGTGCCATGATTCGAACGCTTTGCTGGCGGCAGCCAGTGTTCCTTCGATTTCTTTTGGTCCGTCGAGCGATCGTTCAAACACGACGCTGCCGTCCACTGGAGAGATCGTCTTGAAGCTACCAGTCATGGCTCATAGCGTTTCCCAGCAGTTGGTCCGCGTCAATCCGGGCTTGCACATCGGCCGCTTGCGAGGCAGGACGGGCGAATGGCTGGGCCCAAACCAGACGGCAAGGTATTGATCACGGGAGCGAGCGGCTTCATCGGAAGCCGATTACGCGCTGCACTCATCGCGGCCGGAAGCGACGTCGTCGCGATTCGTCGACCCGGCTCGCCCCCGTCCAAGGGAGGCCGCTCCGTACAGGCGGATTACGCTCGTCTCGAGGATCTCGAGCGCATCGTCGGCGATGAAAAGCCCGACTATGTCTTGCATGTGGCAGGTGTGACGAAGGGCGTCTCGTACCAGGACTTCCAGACGGGCAACGTGATGCCCACCAGAAATCTGCTCACAGCGCTGGGCAGGGCGCACGTGGACGTCAAGCGCTTCGTCTTGGTGTCATCGCTGACTTCGTACGGTCCGTCTGCGACCTCTGCCCCTCATCGAGAAGCGGACCCACCGCGGCCGATCGAGTACTACGGACAGAGCAAGCTCGAAGCGGAGCGAGTGGTCGAAGAGGAGTCTGCCGGCATCCCGTGGACGATTCTACGGCCCTCGGGCGTCTACGGCCCCGGGGACGTCGACTATTTCAACTTGTTCAAGAGCGCCATGCGCGGTTGGAATGTGTTCTTCGGCAATCGCGACCGGCTCATGTCCGTCATCTACGTCGATGACTGCGTTCGCGGAATCCTCGAGGGGGCCCAGCACCCGAGCAGCGAGGCGAAGGGCTATTTCTTGACCAGCGAACAGCAGGTTAGCTGGGAGCAGTTCCAGTCGGAGATACTCCGGGTCGTGGATCGCCGAGTGCGGACCATCAACTTGCCTTCACAGCTGGTCACCGTCGCGGCGCTCGGAGGCGAGCTTGCGACGCGCGTCGATAAGAAGCCCAGACTTCTGAACTTGCAGAAAGCGAAGATGGGTGCGCAGCAGGCGTGGACCTGTGTCGGCGACGCGGCGCGCCGCGATTTCGGGTTTGAGGCCCAAATAGGGCTTTCCGAGGGCATCCGCCTCACGCACGAGTGGTACCAGGCGAACGATTGGTATTAGAGGCTCGAATCCGTGGGATCCGCGTTGAGGGCGCTCACTCCGCGGCCTGGCCCATCGCCTCCGCCGACTCCGGTGACAGTTTTTCCAACAAGCGCTGGCCCGTTGTCGTAATCTGATCGAGCAGGTAGCGCGCTCTTGGCTCTGCGCGCTCGAGATGCCGTTCGAGGACTTCTGCTCGCTCGGGATGCTTCGCGGCTTGCGCCAGGAGAAGCTCGGCGATTGTCGTGTCGCCGAGAATCTGGATCAGCCGCTCCGCGTGCAACATGGCAAACGCAAAGTCGCGCTTGGGATTCCAGTTTTTCGTGAGATCGTCCGACCAGTCCCCGATCGGTTTCCCGCGCAAACCTCTTATCTTCGCTCCCGCTGTCTTCAGCACCAAGTGCTGCTGTGCGCTCAGCGAAAGCGATTGCAGTTGCGCGACTCGTCGTTCGAGTGGGTTGCGGCTGGAGATCGATCGCCACCTTGCCTGTGCAAGCCGCCGCACGAAGGCCTGCGGGCTCTTGATGATTGCTCCGAGCGTGTCCTTCATCGCCATCAGCGCCTGAATCTGGCTCGTGCCCTCGTAGATCGGCATGACGAGCGCGTCGCGCAGCAGCTTCTCTGGCAGGTACTCGGTGGTGTAGCCATTGCCGCCGTGAATCTGAAGCGCCGTTCGCGCGTGCTCGACGGCCTTTTCTGCGGCGAAGTACTTCAGAAGTGGCGTGATTCGGCGAGCCTTCTTCTGGTGCGACCGCATGAGTCGCTCCATCTGCTGCCGTGTGCTTGCGTCGAGGTCTCGAAAACGGACGGCCAACGAGAGCTTCTGGGCCATTTCTTCGTGGAAGCACGCTGTCACCGCCATGGCCCGAACGCCCTGTATCTCGGTTCGCATCGTTTCTAGGTACTCGGCGATCATTTCGTGCCTGTCGATGGTTTTGCCCATCGAGGCGCGCTCGGATGCGTACTGTGTCGCGACCCGGTAGGCCGACTCGCTGAGTCCGATGCACTCGAAGCCCACGCCCAACCGCGCGTTGTTCATGAGCGTCAGCATGTACTTGAACCCTTCGCCGCGTTCACCGACCAGATCGGCTGGAGCTTTGTCGAACACGAGCGAGCAAGTCGCTGACCCATGGTGCCCGAGCTTCTCTTCCACACGACTCAGTTGAACGATTCGCCGACGGTTTCCTTCTGCGTCCTCCTCGTAAGCGGGCACTAAGAACATGGATAGCCCATTGAGCCCGTCCATCGGATCGTCGGGGTCGCTCTTCTCCGTGCGCGCAATTACGAAGTGATACTTCCCGTGACCTGAAGTGATGAAGATCTTCTCGCCCGTGACATGCCAGTTTCCATCTGCGTCCTGTTCGCCGACAGCGCGAAGCGCCGCCATGTCCGAACCGGCATCGGGCTCGGTGATGTCCATGCAGCCCCAGGCTTTGCCGGCGGCGATCTCTTCGATCACGTGTCTCCACCGGGTCTCGTCGATGCGACCGGTCTTGGGGTCGATCTTGGAGCTGCCCTCGATTGCCGAGAATACGAGCGCTGCCATGGCAATACCCGCATGGAATCCATGGTGCGCCATCGTCGATACATCGGCTCGCGCCATCAGCTCACTGTTCATGAAGTAGACCAACATCGGTGCGTTCATCCCGCCGAGCTCTCGCGGGAGCGGCAGCCCGTGCAGGTCGAGCTCGTTGATCTTCTCGAAGATTCCAGCGAGCCGGGTGGGGAACACGACCTCGCCGTTTACTAGAGCGACGCCTTCTTCGTCGATTTCCTTCTCGTGGGGCTTGATCTCCTCGGCTACGAACTCTCCGAACATCTCCACTATCTCGCGATAGAATTCGACGGCTTCCTGGGTATCTTTGAAGCCGTCGCCTTCCGCGTCCGCAAACTCGTGCTCCGTGATCCGCACGACCGTGTCCCAGTCGATCCCCTTGTCGAAGTAGTACTGAAGATCGTCATTGTCTTTGAAGAAATTGGCCATGACTATTTCTCGCCTTCGTTCTCTGTGTAGAGGCTCGAGCGCGCGATGCGAATCAACTCGCGCGCGTGTCGGATTCGTGTGCTGCCGCGGACCGGATCATCGGGCAGGATGACTCGTAAGGTGTCGATGACAGCGGTACCTGCGACCGCCATCGTGATTACCTCCACGGCATAAGCATGGGGATCCACGTCTCGGCGGACCAAGCATTGCGCTTTCGCTCGCTCCAGCTGATCGCCCAGCAGCTCGACCCAGGGTTGCACGAACGCGCCGAGCATCGATTGCATCTGCTCCGGGCGGTCGAGCGTTTCGCGCAGGAATAGCCGCGCGCGTTCCGGATCCACGATGAAAAATTCGGTGAGTGCTTCCATCGTCGCGTCGAACCGCTCTTCGGCTGACGCCTTCAAGAGCAGTCCAGGCAGGACCGTATTCCAATGGGCGAGCATCTCCGAGAGCACCTCTTCGCGTAGCTCGTCCTTCGACTTGAAGTGGTAGAGCACGCTCGGCTTCCGAATTCCCACCGCATCCGCGATTTGCTGAACCGAGGTGCCGTCATAGCCCTGTTCGGCAAACAGGCGTGTTGCATGGGTTAGAATCTGAGCACGTACATCCATCGTCCCTACCAATTGGTCGCCATTTGTCTACCAAACGGTAGAGAGATGGCAAGTCGAGGCCCCCGGGCATCGATACCACCTCGGTTTCGCTTGCGTTTTCCTAGGCCGGGCTCCTATAAGCCCCCTTGGAGGCCACCTATGACGAACGGGATTTTAGAAGCCGATCAGGAGATGCTCGGCACCATCAAGCGGCATGCAGGTGTCGGAACGGCCGTGGGCATCCTGGTCGTCGTGGCGGGCATTTTGGCGCTGCTCTCGCCGCTCGTCGCCGGCCTTGCGATCGCAATTGCCGTCGGGGTGCTTCTGATCGCCTCGGGCGTTTCGCGTTTGTTTCTCGCGTTCAGAATGGGCTCGTTCGGGCACGGGCTGCTGGTGTTCGTGCTGGGCGCGCTCGCCATCATCATCGGCGGGTACATGATTTCGCGCCCTGGTATGGCGCTAGGGACGCTCACCCTCGTCTTGGCGGTCTACTTTGCGGTCGACGGCGTCTTTCAAATCCTCTGGGCGTTTCGACTCCGACCGATCAAAGGCTGGGGCTGGGCGCTGTTCAGCGGCATCGTTTCGCTCGCGCTCGGCGTCATGATCTGGCGTCAGTTTCCCGTCTCTGGTGTTTGGGCCGTGGGCACGCTCGCCGGCATTCAAATGGTGTTCGGAGGTTCGTCTGTGGCATCGGTCTGCGCTGCCGCACGTGGCGCCGCCAAGGATGCCTCTCCATAGCTGAGCAACGGTCGGCGCTAAGCGGCGTCGCCATGATACAATCGTCGCATGCCAGCTCTCGATGAAGCACTTCGGCGCTTCGATGCGGCGAACGCGGACGACCCGAACACCGAGCTAGTCGATGGTCAGCCGCTGCCCAAGGAGCTCGTCTACGGGCAGCGCATGTCGGCTCGTCTTTCGGTCTTTGCGCCCGAGGCTTCCGACGCGGTGCAACTCGCCGCGCGAGCTCAGCACATTCGCCGTTGGGAGGTTCCGCGCTCGAGCTATCCAGAGGGCAGGGCGGGTTACCTCAAATGGCGCACCGACCTCTACAAACGGCATGGCGAAATCGCCGGGGCGATCATGAAAGACGTCGGCTACGACGATGCGCTCGTCATGCGAGTACAGACTCTCTTGCGGAAGCGCGGCCTAAAGACCGACCCCGAGGTGCAGCTTCTGGAAGACGTGATTTGCCTAGTTTTTCTCGAACACTACTTCCATGATTTCGCGCAGAAGCACTCGGAGGAGAAACTACTCCCCATCGTCCAGAAGACCTGGAAGAAGATGAGCGAACAGGCGCACGACGCCGCGCTCCAGTTCGAGTACGCCCCGGAGGACCGCTCCATCATCGAGAAGGCGTTGAAGGGCGCTTAGCATCCGGAGGAATCGAGTACGTCACGGTGGCATGAGCGACCGGATCTTCGGAGCCGTCGGAGTAGATCGTCACCTGCCCGACGGCTAGCCGCTTTCCGAGCTTGAGCATCTTCGTTTCGGCGATGACATCGGCGAGTCCGGGTGCACGAAGGAAGCTCATGTTCAAATTGGTAGTCAGCGCAAGCGCAACGGGGCCGATCATGCCGAGCACGAGATAGTACATCGCCGTGTCGGCAATCGTCATCAAGGTGGGGCCGGATACCGTGCCCCCGGGGCGAAGGTACCGATCGGAGACCGGAACGCGGATCCGCAGGTAGCCGTCCCGCAGTTCCTCGATCTCGACAGGCATCCGCGCCTGAGGGAAGGAATTTTTCATGAAGCTCTGAATCTGCTCTGCATTCATCTCCGGCATCAGAGCTTGAGGCGTCCTTCCTTGACATCGACCCAGCGATCTTCCGTGAGCAACTCATAGCCGTTAGCCGTTCGAACGTAGATCGGGTCGTCGATCGATGACGGATCGACGCCATCTTTTCGCAGATCGTTCTTCTGAATCTTGAAGGTCCCGGTCTTCGCGAGGCTGCTCATCACGCGAACGAAGCGCGGCTGCGCATATGGGGGCAGATCCGAGACTACGCGGAAGAACCGGTCGGGGGAAAACTTGCCTGCGGGCACGACGGCGGCCAGGCCGGCTTGTCCGTCCATGTTTGGAACGGGGATGCCGATGACTGTCGCTTCATCGATGCTCTCGTCGTGGGTGATCACATCTGCGACTTCGGCAGTCGACACGTTCTCACCTTTCCAGCGAAAAGTGTCGCCGATTCGATCCACGAAGTAGTAGAAGCCGTCGGCGTCCCTGCGCAGCAGGTCGCCGGAGCGAAAGTACTGGTCGCCCTTTTTGAACACGTTGCGGAGGAGTTTTTTCTCGGTAGCGGACTCGTCCGTGTAGCCGCGGTACTCGAGCCCTCCCGTGGAGATCTTGGGCACACGTATGAGCAACTCTCCGGGCTCATCGTCCGCGCAGGGTATGCAAAACCCCCGCTCGTCTCGAAGGTGCTTATCCACGTCGACGTCGTACCTGACGATCCGCAGCCACCCCACCAACCCTCCGAGTGGAACGCGGCCGACGGAGCCCTCGCGACCACTGATGTTCGCGATGAATCCGGGCGCTTCGGTCGCACCGTAGAACTCGCGAATGTGCTCGATGCCAAAGCGAGCCTTGAACCTCGGCCAGATGTCGGGGCGGAGCCCATTCCCGACGGCAACGCGAACTGGATTGGGTAGCTCTCTCGGATGGGGAGGCGAGTTGACCAGGTAACGGCAGAGCTCGCCGATGTAGAGAATCGTGGTTGCCTTGTAGCGATGAACGTCGTCCCAGAATGCGCTCGCGCTGAAGGAACGCCGCATCGCCATCGGCACGCGAGCAAGCATGGTGGCGGCAGCGCCGAGCAAGAGGCCGTTGGCATGATAGAGCGGCAAGACACAGTAGAGCTTGTCTCCCGGCCGGAAGTCGTACATCAGCGGTCCAAAGCCTGCGCCTGCGAGGATCGCGCGCGCGTGTGAGACGCGACACGGCTTCGGCAGCCCAGTCGTTCCGGAGGTGTAGATGTATATGAAATCATCCTCTGCTCGAACGGGTGCAGGCGGGTACGAAGTCGAGGGAGCGTTGGCAAGGAGGCCCGCGTACGGGTTGTCGTCGAAGACGAGAATGCGATTCAGAGACCGACAGGTGTCTGTGCATTCGCGGAGACCTGGTTCGAGGCTGTCACTGACCAGAACGACCTTTGCGCCCGAAACCTCGACGGCGTGGGAGAGGGGGCGGCCCCGCAGATTCGTGTTGAGCAAGGCGGCGGTCGCACCTACACGAGAGATGCCTAGCACCGAGGCGATGTAGAAAGGGGAGTTCTCGGCCAGGAACGCTACGACGTCTCCTGGCTTCACGCCTGCTGCGGCAAGCACGTGCGCCACCCGTGAGCTCGCGCTGGCCAGCTCCGACCAGGTGAGGTGCTCATGCTCCATCTCGTAGGCCAGATCGTGTGGAGCTTCCCGAGCGTTCTTGAGTGCGACGTGCAGAAGGCTATCGATTTGCCCGAGTCGCGTTCGGAGAAGCCAGGGGACCGTTCCTCGCAATGCTTTCGGCCCGAATCTGAGCTCCGCGGCGATCGAAGACCGCCACGGACGCGAGGTGAGGCGCTCGAACATGTCGGTAAGTGTACGCGTTGCCGTCGCAGATTCGAGCCACTTTTTTCGAGTCGATATGATACAAGGATCGGCCCGTGCCAACGTGGATCGACATCAAGGATCACGCGAGGTCCAGCTACAAGCTGGCCGAGGAGCAGGAGCACGGCTTCAAAGTGGTCTTCGAGTATCCGGGCGGACGGCTGCAGGCGGTGATCGTGTCGCACTACCAAACCATGGGGCGGTCCTGGGTCGACTTCTCGTCGGCCTGCTGTCGCGCTGATCGCCTCGATCCGGAGGCTGCGCTCCACCAAAGCTTCAACTTGGCGGTTGGCTCGCTCTGTCAGGACGGCGACGTATACGTGGTTCGCCACACCGTCATGGTCGACCACATGCGGGTCGAAGACATCGAGCTGTCGATGCACGCGGTCGCGCGCGCCGCCGATCAAATCGAGAAGTCGCTCCCCATTTACGAGCCTGGGTCTGATATCCTCCGCGACGTGGAAGAGGAACGCGTCTAAATTGCCGTTTGCCGTCGAAATCTCGGGCCTCGTCGGAGTGCTTGCGCTTCTCGTCGGGGTCTGGGGCGTCCTCGCTCCTCGGCGCATCGCCGAGCTGGTGTCTCGTTTCGGCTCGGCCGGCGGTCTTTGGTTTGCCGCGGCCATCCGTCTAGTCTTTGGACTTGGGCTTTGGTTTGCCGCTCCTGCCTCCCGCGCACCACTGCTGCTTCAGGTGCTTGGCGTGATCGCGCTCATCGCAGCGCTGGTGCTTCCTTTCCTCGGCGTCGACCGTTTCAAATCGTTGCTCGACTGGTGGACCAAGCTCTCGCCGACTGCCATGCGCCTCAACTGCCTCGTTGCAGTTGCCTTCGGCGCCGCGGTGCTCTGGGCACTCCTGCCGGCGGCGAGCTAGCCGCACCCCCTCAGGCGACGCTTCGGAATCCACGAAGTTTCTCGACGAGTTGGGGACGTGTCTGGACACCCAATTTGTGCATTGCAGACTTCAGGGCCATCGAAACCTTGGGCTGCGAGATACCCAGGCGATAGCTGATCAACTTGTTGGTTTCGCCGAGCACGGCGTAGGTGGCGACCTGTCGTTCACGTTCGGTTAGGCCGCGAGGGTCTCTCAGATGGGGTGGGTTGGGGTGCGCCAATACGAAACGGCGGCCGTCGCTGTCGAACCAGTCGACCATGGACCACCTGCCCTCGACCAGAGCTTTCCAGATTCGTAGGGCCTCGTCTGGATCGTCCTTGCGCATTCGTCCGCGGGCTCGGTCGATCAAACGGGCAGCCTCCCGAATGAATTCTCCCGTGCCTCCGTCTTCGGCTCGGCCCACCGCGTCGATGATCTGGAGGCTCTTCGGGTCGAGCACCGCCTCGGCGTTCTCCGGAAGCGAAGATCGTTGGTCGATTGCTTGACGCGCCTCTTCAATGCTCTGGCGCAATCGGAACCCCGACACTAGATGCGCGCCGACCATCTTCCATATCTCGCGATCTCTGCCGGTGAGTTGGGTCACCTCTGGCAGCAGAATCGAGAGACTGAGCCCCATGCCATTTGGGTCGACCGCCGTGATCGCGAGCAGATCTTTAGCTGGCGCGAGATAGCGTTCGAAAGTCTTCAATCCGCCCGGAATGCGATGCTGTTCCTCCGAAAGCGTCGTCACGACACCCGAACGATTGATGTCCCTCAAAGTCGCTTCGTCCGCTTCGTAGGCCGCCACGAAGATCCGTTCGGCGAGGTCCGAAGGGCCGGTTCGTTGGTAGAACTTCGTGGGAACGGGTAGTCCTCCCTCGAGTGGGCGAATGTACGTCGTCGCCAAGACTCCGTGACCGTGATCGAACAGCGGTAACCCCGTCTCGAGCAACGCAGGCACCCAGTCCTCCCGCGGTACGTCCAGATCGTAGACGAACTCCGTCAAATCGATGACTGCAGGGCTGAGCTTGAGCATGGGAGCTCCAGCGAGTGAGCTTCGTGATCGAAGCTCAGGTCGCTACGCTCGTCAAGCGCTCGCCTGGATCCAGCCGCTGTAGTCCTCGTAGCCGATCGCTTCGTGTCGTTCTTCGATCTTGGCTGCCAGCCTCCTCATCGCCTCGGCGCTCATTGGCACACCGGAGACAGCGCGCTCGGCAAGCGCTTCAGCGTCTGCCGAAGGCAAATCCGGCGCTTCCTCCGGAGAATCGCCGACACCAAGGTAAGCCGCCACGACTTTCTCGATGATCTCGATCGCGTTCGCCCGGCTGTCCTTGATGTTGCCCTTGCCCGTCAAGACGTTTCCGAGGCCGAATACCCCAGGGAGCCCGTGAACCTCGCCGGTCTCCCAGCTGTCGTAGTGGTAGAGCTCCCCTTTGGTCGGAACACCGTCGATCGGCCTGGGGATGCTCCCGATCGAGCTGATGATCATGGGTGCGCGCACGTCGAATTCGCTCCCCTCCAAGGCGCGAACGCGACCTCCCACCAGCTCGGTCTTCTGGAAGCGAATCCCCACCAGGCGTTCGTCCTCGAGGAGCATGCCAACGGGCACGGACAGCTCTTCGAACTTAACGAAGTACTTACGGATGACGCGGTCCATGATCTTCACGCGTGCCGCTTGGAGCTTGGCGAGCTGCTCCGGGGTAGGGTTGTCCGCACTCGCCAGCGGCATGTCTTCTTTCCGCCGACGGTAGTAGAGCGTACACCCCTTCACCCCGAGCTCTTCCGCGGTCAGGCCGTGCGCTTCGAGTGTTCGCTCGATGCCTTTGATCTCCATCTCGACGATGTCGACTTCGATTCCTCGTGCCCGCAGCGCGCGTGCGTAGAGCTCGAGATTGACGATCTTGACGACATCGATCGAAGCAAGCCCGCCGCCTATGACGATCGTGCCATCGGGGATCTCGAAGACCGGCCCCTGGTAGCCCTGTTCCTCGTAGTGGTTGAACCAGTACACGAGCTCGTTCTGAAAGACGAGGCCTCGATGTTCGTAGTGATTGGCGCCTTCAACGGGTAAGCCCCGGTCGGACCAGGCGCCGTTGGCCAGCACGATGGCGCTAAATCCAAGCTCGTCTCGGAGCTCGGACCATTTCAGGTCTCCGCCGATTTCGGTCTTCGGTACGAAAATGACTCCCGGGCTGCCGAGGTTCGCGTCGATCTTCTTGTATTCCTTGTCGCGCAGCTTCTCGTGCCAGCGGGGTAGGCCGTCTTCGATCTTGCCATAGGGACGCGCACCTTGTTCGAACACGACGGCGATCGCCCCGCGCGCTGCGCACGCCGCTGCGGCCTCTGACCCTGCGACGGCTCCCCCGATGATCGCCACGACAGGCTTCGGTTCCGTCGCGTCCCTCAACGCCTGGAGCGTATCCACGGTATTCCGCTTAGCTCGATTCGTCCCATGGAACAACTACGCGCTAGATGAAACGTGACGTACCACGGACGCCCGTGCTCTCCAGATCATCGCTGAACTGATACTCCGGATCGAGCAGGTCGTTGATACGGTTCATGACCAGATCTACTGCCCCCTGAAACTTGTCTCTGTGCTTGTGCTCCGCTTCAGCGGAAAACGGCACGAAGTCTTCGTCGATGTGGAATTCGGCAAGCTCCTCGTAACGGATCGGCTCGCCCACACGGTAGACGATCTTCCCCGCCTTCCCGATCGGCAAGGAGCCGGTGTACACGAGGTCGCATCCATTGCAGCCTACCGGCACGATCGTCTTCTTGTACCGGAGCGCGACTTCCATCATTCCAATGTGTCCGCGTGGAAGCCGGATCGAGCGGGTACCTTGCGGAAAGACGAGCAAGTCGAGCCCGAGCTCGAATGAGCGCTCGTTCAAGCGAACGAACTCAGCCATCATTGCAGTGAATACCCGGTTTATCCCGACCGCGTACGAGCAGCTCCCGGGGTCGAATGGCACGCCCAAGATATCGCGCTTGGTTTCCAAGAGCTCACGCGGGATTCCGGAGAGGTCGACCGTCCTCGAGTCCCCGTTCGGCGCCGCCTCTTCGTTCACCAGCACCCTGAGGCTTTCATACTCCGCACTCGTTGGACGCCTGCCCACCGTGAGGGCGAAGTCCTTGGTGATGATATAGCCACGGGACACCGTGGGCAGGTTGCTGGTGAGCTCCATGAAGGTTCCGACGATTGGGTTCTCGTAGTATTTCCCTTTCACCCAGACCGTGATGTAGCGCTCCTTCTTCTTCCACATCTCGTACATGAATGGAAAGTAGTTGAAGCGATCCGTGTGGTTCATCGCGTAGATGACGGGCTCGTTCGGAATCTTGTCGATTCCGGCGATGTCGATCCCGATCCCGGGCAGGAACCTGTAGTTCGGACCCAAGACCGTATGGCCAAAGAACACTTGGCCGATCGGTCGCTTCATGAGCCGGATGCGCTTGAGTCGTGGAAGATCGAGCATCGGTCGATTACGATCTGCTCAAAAGCTAGCGCCTTGTCAATTCGGAACTTGCAACCGTTGCGCGACGCGCGTGGCAAGCGCCATGATCGTCACCTGCGGGTTCACACCAACAGCGGTCGGAAAGAGGCTCGCGTCCGCGACGTAGCAGCCCGGCAGGTCCCAGACCTCACCACTGAGGTTCACGACGGAGTGGCTCGGTCGGCTGCCCATGCGACAAGTTCCCATCATGTGAACGGTAAATAGCTCGATCGTGCTCCGGGATCCTTGACTGCGCTCGATCCCGGCGAGCTCGTCGACGTGCCTGGCGATGTGAAAGTTGCTGAAAGGCAGGATCACTCGTTCCGCGCCCATCTCGAAGTGGAGGGTCGCCAGATGCTGAACCCCCCGGAGAAAGCGCGCGTGGTCGTACCGGGTGATGCTGTATCTCGCCATCGGCCCGCCAAATCTCCGTGCGACGGTGCCGCTGTGAGAATCCTCGACCAACACACCCGTCATCACCATCGAGTCGTACCGCTTCATCAAATCGAGAGCTTCCTGACCGAGAAAAGGAATCTGAGCAGCAGTGGTTCCCGGCGGGACGGCATTCTCCGCCATGAGGATGCCCTCGTTTCGAAACTCCCGAATCTGACCACCTTGGCTGACGCCTTGCCAGGCGTAGATCGGGTCGGGGTAGATTGCGATGACCTTGGCGTTGGGGTGGCAGAGGAAATTCTTGCCGAGTTGCTTGCTCGGACGACCGTCGCGGTGACCGAGCAAGAGAAATGGTGTTTGGATTGCGCCGCAAGCGACGACCACGGCTTTGGCGCGAACTCGAACGTCGACGTCTTCTTCCCGCGTCCGAGGATTGATCGCCTTGCCGAACACTCCCACGCAGCGGCCACGTTCAATCCAGAGTCGCTGGGCGCGCACTTCCGTAAGACAACGCGCCCCGGTCGACAGCGCGCGCGGCATGTAGCTGAGCAAGGTCGACTGCTTTGCACCGGTCGGACAGCCCGTGAGACACTGATTCGAGCCGACACATCGATCCTGCGCTCGGCGATTGTGCGCGTAGTCCCAGCCAAGACGTCGAGCGCCTTCCTCGAGCAAGCGACTGTCTTCGCCAATCGACGATGCATGCTGAGGTTTTGCATGGATGCGTTCTTCTACCCGCTCGAGCAGAGGCTCCATCGCTTTCAGACCGAGATCGGGCTGCCGAGTGATCCGTTCCCAGTCGGCGAGCACGGTCTCTGGCGGACGCCATGCCATGCCTCCGTTGACGACAGTGCTCCCTCCGACGCAGCGGCCTTCTGCGAAAGGAATGGGAGGCCTGCCCATGATGATGGTGCCGCCGGCATCCCGGTAGAGCCGGGGGAGCGATTCGGTGAGGTAGGGATTGAAACTCGAGGTCGGATGGTAGCCGCCTTCTTCGAGAAACAGCACGTCGCGACCCGCCTCGGCGAGCTCTGCTCCCACGACCGCGCCACCCGCGCCCGTACCGATGACCACGATCTCGGCTTGATGTTCTTCGAGCTTTCGATAGTCGCGGTGGGCCAGAATGGTCATGGTGCGCGCACCGGCAGGTGACGAATCTCCTGGTCGGCGCCCGGCTCCTGACCCTCGACCCAGGCGCGCCGAAGCTCGATCCGCCCGGTGATGAAGGGAACGGGCGCATAGCCAAGCTCCCGATGGACGTAATCCTGATCGAAGTACGAGGACATGAAGAGCCCGAGCGGCCCATACATGAGAAGCCGCACCGGCAGCCATCGGCTTTGGCTAGCGCTGACGAGCTGGCGCCGGGCCGCATCACTGGTGAGCGACGTCAGCGGGCGAAACCCGCGCAGGCGCCACAGGGGCGACCAGTTGAGGACGCGCATTGCCAGCAGGAAGAGCAGCGCGGACGAGCGCGGCATGTACCGAAGGCAGATGAGCGCGTGCCGAGTCACGTCCTCGAGGGTCGTTTCGAGGCGAGGGTTTGGTGGCAGGATCGCGTCTGCCAGCTTCAACAGAACCCGGCGCATCGGCGCCCCCACCTTCATGGGATCGGCGAGTGCCCAGCCATCGTCGGGGTGTCTTTGGAGCACCGGAATCGACACCATGATCCGGTCTGGCTGACTTTTCCATGGGGAGTGCTACAAAAACCAATGCGCTGCAGGTATCAAGAAGGATGCCACTGGAACTAGCGAGTTGGTCCCAGTGGACTTAGGTTGCGGCGAAAGCAAGAAGGAGAACGAGTGGCGAGACAGGGCCCAAGAGGCAGGAAACGGAAGTTCGACCGCAACTTCGAGCAGGAAGACAAGCGTGATGACCACATCAAGCTGAGTGGCGTGGTGAGTCAGGTTTACGCGGGGGGGCAATTCGAAGTGACGACCGACTCCGGCGCGGCAGTACGCGCACAGCTTTGTGGTCGCATGCGCAAGTTCAGGATTCGCGTGATTCTCGGCGACCGCGTGACGGTCGCGCTTTCCCCCTACGATCTGACGCACGGCATGATCGTGTTTCGCGACAAGTAGATCCCGCCGTGTACGAAGGAGCGTTTCGCATCCTCCGGGCACTCGGCGATGGTCGATCGTTGTCTCGCGACGAGCTCGTCCATACGGCAGGCGAAGCTTCGTCGGTCGTTCGCGAGGTCACGGATCGATACCCAAAATGGTTTGAAATCGACGAGCGCCGCATACGCTGCTCGGAGTGCGGCTTGGCCGCACTGGCGCGCGAGCTGGTTGCCCGGGGTTCAGGTCAGCCGCGGGACGCTTCCTGGCGCACGGCTTACGAAGAAATTGCGGCCGAGCGTGCGACGCCAAAGCGTGCGCTCGATCAGTTTTACGTCACGACGGATACGGCGGTTCGCCGAGCTGAGCTTCTGCTCGAGGCGGGTGAGCACCAGCGCGGGCTCGTGTTCCTGGGCGATGACGATTTGACCAGCGCGGCAATGCAGCTCGCGGGCGCAGCCCGCAAAGTCACGGCGCTCGATTCCGACGAGGAGATTCTCGAAGTCTTGAGACGTAACGCCGAAAAGCGAGCCTGGGAGCTGGCCACGGTTTCCCACGATTTACGGCAACCAATTCCCAAAGCGATGCGGGCTCGCTACGGTGCGGTATTCACCGATCCGCCCTATGCGCTCGAGGGCTTTCGGCTATTCCTGAGCCGGGCTGTGGATCTGCTCAAGCCCGACGGTAGGCTCTACGTCTGTTTCGGCCAGAGTCGTCGGGCTAGCGAGCGTGGCGTTCAGAAGCAGCGTGCGCTCGGCGATGCAGGCTTTCTGATCGAAGCGGTGATCGAAGACTTCAACGAGTACCACGGGGCCGAGGCGGTCGGTTCACGCAGCGCGCTGTGGCGGTGCCGAATGACGCCCGAGACGAGCCCACTGCTCCGAGGGGAGGTCGAGGGGCCGCTCTACACGAGCCGCACACCGGATCCCTAGGAACGCGCCCCGATGATCTCGTCGCACCATGCGATGAAGTCGTCCATCACTTCCTGGCGATTCGTCTCATTGAGCATTTCGTGCCTACCCTCCGGGTAGAGCTTGAGCCGAACGTCGAAGATCGCGGCGCGTTTGTACGCGTCATACAGATTCTTCATTCCCTTGCCCTTGTCGCCGACCGGATCCTGGTCGCCGGCGAAGAGATAGAGCGGCATCCCCTTCGGGACCTTGGCAATGTTGCTGGGATTCGAGATTCGGTCGAGCGCGTTCAGCAAGTCGAGCCACGTCTGAGTCGACACGGCGAATCCCATCAAAGGATCCGCAACGTACTTGTCGACTTCGCCAGGGTCGCGCGAGAGCCATTCGAACTCCGTTCGCGCGGGGGCGTAAGGTTTGTTGTACTCGCCAAAGGTGAGCCTTTGGAGCAGCGGGCTCGGTTTGCGCTTGCCCACACGCAAACGTTCGAGGCGCGCGATCAGCTTGCCGAGCACTGCGATGGCAGGCGGCTTTCCGTTCGATCCCGACAACGCCGCAGCGACCATGTCGTTCGGGTGCTCGAACAAAAGTTGCTGTAGGACGAACGAGCCCATCGAGTGGCCGAGTATGATGATCGGAATTCCAGGATGGCGCTTCGCGATTTCGCGATTCACGCCGTGGGCGTCCTCCACGACACGATTCCAACTGTCGCTGTCCGCCGCGTGTCCGGGCTCGCTGCCAACTGGAATGCTCCTGCCGTGGCCCCGATGGTCGTGCGCGTAGGTGCTGTATCCGGCGGAGGCCAGTGCCCCAGCGAGCCGCGCATACCGCGACCCGTACTCGGCCATCCCATGCAGGATCTGCACGATCGCCTTCGGCTGCTCCACCGTCCAGCCGCTCACGTGAAGGTTCGCACCGTCTATTGTCTGAAACGCAAAATCCGCCGACTTCATATCAATGGCAGCATACTCGAATTGAACCCTTAATCGATCTGGAGGAAGCGAGCCCAGAGATTTAGGCCCTTGTCACAGTAGCTCTTTAGAACTTCGACCGTGGAAGCACGCCTGGTTTCGTCGACCAAGGGCCCGGGGAGCAGCGGGTCGAGCACTACCTGACGTATGCCCTCCCGGCCCAGCAGGAACGCTTCGCGCACCGAGTCGTCGACTGGCAGCTTGTCGAGGCGTTCCATGCTCAGCTTGAGGTTGCCCTCGAGCTTCGCGTAGTTCTTCTCCAGGGATGCGCCATTCCACATCGCCCGTGCCTGTCGTTCCTGATCCGAATCGAGCTCGTCCATGCGGAAGACCAACGCATCCGCGTCGAGACCAAGCGGAACGAGCTCCTCTCGAATGCCGTCGATTCCGGGCTTGAGATTGTTCGGTCTCAGAAAGAGCCCCGGTTTGAGCTCTTCGAATCCGTAGAAGCGGAGCGCCCGAAGTCTACGCCGCAGGGCAGGGCGATCCGTACGCGAGAGATCAGCGGTGAACACGCCCGTCCACGAGCCGTCCCACGAGCCGACGCGAGCCGACACTGTTCGCCAGCCGTGAATCTTCTGGTTGACCACTTGCGCACTGGGGCCGAGTCGGTATTCGCCGCGTCCTGGCGACTCGAGCAAACCTTCGGCTCGCAGCCGCACGATGGCGACGCGGACGCTGTTCTCCGCGATGTCGAACACCGAAGCGGCCTTCACGAGCGAACGGACGGGCAGCCCACCGTCGTAGATCGACTCGCCTGCCGAAAGAACTTCCAGCACGACAGCTTTGGCGCTCACGTTCATGGCGAAATATTACTGGATTTTAGGGCACATTCCATCAGGCGTAATAGAACGTGTTTCATTTTCTTCTAGCGCATGCATCTTCGCAAGGCCAGCCGATGCTGACAGACGTCCCTTCGGGAGCTAAGAATGGCCGCGATGGTGCGGCTGAGCGTCAACGTCAACAAGGTGGCCACGCTCCGGAATTCCCGGGGCGGCGCGGTACCGAGCTTGCTGGAAGCCGTCCGGGCCTGCGTGGACGCCGGCGCGCCGGGGATCACCGTGCATCCCCGCGCGGACGAGCGGCACATTCGGCCATCCGACGTGTACGAAATCGCCGAGCAACTCGAGCCCATGCGGGATCGGGTCGAATACAACATCGAGGGGGATCCCCGGCCCGCGCTGGTCGAGTTGGTGGAGCAAGTCCGGCCACATCAATGCACGCTCGTGCCGGTTCGCCCAGGTGAGCTTACCAGTGAGGCTGGATGGCCTGCCGAGACGCCAAAGTCCGAGCTCATCGAGATCGTTGAACGCTTTCAGCGGCATGGTGTGCGCGTGAGCGTGTTCGTCGATCCGGAGCCTGCGCCGATCGATTGGGCCGCCGAGCTTGGAGCCGACCGCGTCGAGCTTTACACGGAGCCCTATGCGCGGGCGTTCGAGCAGGGAGGCGAGGTCCTCGTCGCGAGCCTCGAGCGATATCGACGGGCTATCGAGCGCGCGACTGCACGAGGTCTCGGCATCAACGCGGGCCACGATCTAGACCTCACGAACCTGCCTACGTTTTTGACACTTTCCGACATCGATGAGGTTTCGATCGGCCATGCGCTGATGGCGCGTGCGCTTTTCGTCGGGCTCGATCGAGTCGTTGCGGAATATCTGCAAATTACGGGCTCGCGTTGACAGAGAAGCCCAGATCCCTAGAGTTCCGCGGCCATGGGTAACAGAACCCACGACAATCCCGTCGCGGCCGTCCTCAGCGGCCTGCTCGATCAGCGCAGCAAAGAGCCCAAGGTCGAGGCCGTTGCGGAATCGGTGCGGCTAGACGGGCGTACCTGTCTCGTCACCGGTGCCAACAGCGGCTTAGGGAAGGCCATCGCAATCGGTCTGGCGAAGCGCGGCGCGCGCGTGATCATGGCCTGCCGGAGCGGGATTCCTGAAGCGGGAGAGGACGTCCGCGCCGAGAGCGGAAGCGATCAGGTCGTCATGATGGAAGTCGACCTCAGCGACTTCGATTCAATCGCTGCCTTCTGCGATCGACTTCGTGATGAAAACGTCACGCTCGACGTGGCGGTGTTCAATGCGGGAGTCGTTCCCGTGACCGCGCGAACCAACAAGCACGGGCTCGAGCTGATGTTCGCGGTGAACTTCTTGGCCAAGTTCGTTTTGCTCAATCGCTTCTTACACGATGGCGTGATTCCGAACGCAGTCTACGGGAACAATTCCCGGGCCGAAGATCCTCCGAGGATCATCTTCGTCTCTTCTGAAACCCATCGAAGCTCCATCCCGATCGATTTCGAAGCCTTCGGCGCGCCGGTCCAGTACGGCGTGGCCGATGGGGTAAAGTACTATGGTCTCAGCAAATTGCACCTCACGACCTATTTCCACGAACTTTCACGGCGTCTCAATCCGGGCAGCAATGGCGAGGACCCGGACGTGTGCGTGCATGCGCTTTGTCCCGGCGCGGTGAACTCCAACATGGCGCGTGAAGCGCCCGCCTGGCTCAAGCCCATCCTGAAGCCGGTCATGGCTCTGTTTTTTCAGAGCCCCGAGAAGGCTTCGATCCCGGCAGATTATCTCGCGGTCTCCGAGGAGATGGGGCACAAGACCGGCGAATACATGCACATGATGCGCATCAAGGAGTCTTCCGCGGCCTCGATGAATCCCGCGAACGGGAAGCTCCTCTGGAGTAAGACGGAAGATCTCTTGCGCAGGTATGGTGTGATTTAGGAAGGCCGAATGACCGACGAGCTGAGCAAGGAAGAACGAGAGATCCTAGACGGAACGGTTTGGAATCGCTTCTGCGACACACTCAAGATGGCGGGCAACGTCGTGCTTGGTCCGAACACGCCGAGCGATCCGATGAACCGCATGGAAGGCTTTCGCTATCTCAGCCGAATCACGCGCGCAGCTTTGCAGACATTTGTCGAGCACAACGACCCATTGGCTCCGGTCTTGCAGAGGGTGGTTCACGAGACGGCCAAGATGGGCGCCGACCATCCCGACAACTTTTATCAGAACGCTGCGATCAGCGGCGAGCACGAGTACCGGATAGTCGGCAACCGAGGTTCAGTGCACTATCTCGGTTTCTTCACGCAGACCGGTAACTACGGGCAGGGTCGGGGCATGCCGCCCACGGGGTATCTCGAGGCGTCGACGATGAAGATCGAGCCTGATGGCAGCTTCGAGATCATTCTCAGCTCGGAGAAAAAGCCAGGAAACTGGCTTCCGATGACTAGAGAAACCGGCACGTTGATCGTGCGACAGACGTTCTTGGACCGCGAGACCGAGAAGCTTGCCGAGCTCCGAATCGAACGAATTCGTGGGGACGGGCAGCCGTCGCCATTCGACCCCGTGAAGTGTGCCGAGGGGCTCACGACCTCCGCGGGCCTCGTGGTCGGCGCCGCCATCATGTTTGCGAGCTGGGCCGAGAACTTCAAGAAGCACACGAACGAGCTCCCGCGGATGCCGCAGGAGGTCTCCAACCAAGCTGGTGGCGTGCCTGACATCGCTTACTACCACAGCTATTGGAAGCTTGCGCCGGATGAAGCGCTGGTGATCGACGCAATGCCTCCTGACTGCGATCATTGGAACTTTCAGCTCAACAACTACTGGATGGAATCGCTCGACTATCGCTACTACCCGATTCACGTGAACAAGCACACGGCGAAGTATCGGCCTGACGGGTCGGTGCAGGTAGTGGTCGCCGCGAAGAACAAGGGCTTCGACAATTGGATCGACACGGTCGGCCATGAAGAGGGCACGATGTGTTGGCGCTGGGTGCGCGCGAACGAGAACCCTCAGCCTCAGACCCGAGTGGTGAAGCTCTCCGAGCTCTGAGCCTTCGAATGTCGTCCGACGTAATCACGAGCAACTTCGAACGGGCGTACCGGCCCGCTGCAATCGCGCTTGCCAATCGAATTGGGCGCGCGCTTTCCCGTGTGGGCATCGGCGGCAAGCCGATCACCGTGACCGGCGTCCTCGATGATGCGCGGCGCAAGGTGGGGCTTCGTGACTTCGGCGACGAGGGCTTTCTCGAGCCGCTCGAAATTCTCGTGGATTCGATCAATCGCGAGGCCGCTCTCAACCCCGTCGGCCACATGATCATTCGCGGCCGGATCGTAGGCGTCTTGGTCAACAAGCTCGTCGCGCAAAACACGATCGAACGGCACCCGGAAATCCTGGAGATTCCGGTCGAAGCACCCATCGTCGTGGCCGGGCTCGCGCGCACCGGAACGACCATGCTGCACAGGCTGATCGCGGAGGATCCGGGGATTCGTTCGCTCGCCTCCTGGGAGGCGATCAATCCGGCACCGGCGAAACCAAAGCGCCTCGGGAAGAGGGATCCGCGTTTCGCTCAAGCCGCCGCGGCCGCGAAGGGGCTCAAGTACATGTCTCCCGGGTTTTTCGCCATACACCCGGCGGAGCCCGATGCACCGGAAGAAGAGGTCATTCTCCTCGAGCAGGCGTTTCTCACGACGACGCCCGAGGCCATGATGAACGTGCCCAGCTATTCCAAATGGCTGGAGGAGCAGGATCACGTTCCTGCGTATCAAGCCCTGAAGCGCATGATGCAGTATCTGCAGTGGCAGCGACCAGGGATCGGCCACGACCTGCGATGGGTGCTCAAGACCCCGCACCATCAGGAGTATTTCGATCCACTTCTCGAGGTGTTTCCCAACGCGACGATCGTCCACACGCACCGCGACCCGCTCAAGACGAGCCCGTCGCTTTTCAGCATGCTCACGCACCTGCAAATGATCTTCAGCGACGAGGTCGATCCAAACCGGGTTGCGGAACACTGGCTCTACAAGATCGAAAACATGGCGCGACGTACCATGGCGACCCGCGAGCGCGTGAACGACGAGGGTTTCGTAGACGTGTCGTACTACGATCTGGTCGTAGACCCGATTCCCGAGGTCGCCCGTGTCTACGAAGCCGCCGGCCACGAGCTGAGCTCAGAGGCCCTCGCGGCCATGAACGCCTCTCGGAAGATCAACAAGCAGCACAAGTACGGTCGCCACAGCTACTCCCTGGCCGACTTCGGAATGACCAGGGACGACGTCGAGTCCCGAATCGCCCCCTATCGCGCCCGGTTCAAAGTTCCCTACGAGTAGGCAAAAAAGCCCTCTGGCGCCTCGGCAAGGCGTTAGCATGCGGTCGATGATGAGCGACCTGGGATCGGTTCCTTTTTGGCAGCGCCTGGTTTCGCTGGCTGGGCTCCTCGCGATGGTGGGCATTGCCTGGCTCCTCTCCAGGCATCGCGATCGCGTGCCATGGCGGGTCGTCAGCTGGGGGATCGGGTTGCAGGTATCGTTTGGCGTCTTCGTGATGAAGACCGACCTCGGGCTGCGCGTGTTCGCGATCTTGAACGACATGATGCTCGCCCTGCTCGGGTTCACGGCGAAAGGGACCGAGTTCGTCTTCGGTGACTTTGCGTCCGAGAAGTTCACCATCGCGATCAACGTCTTGCCAACGCTCATCTTCTTTTCTTCGTTGATGACGATTCTCTACTACCTCGGCATCATGCAGCGCTTGGTCGGGCTCTTCGCTTGGGTCATGCGCCGCACGATGGGCACTTCGGGCTCGGAGACTTTGTCCGCTGCCGCCAACACATTTGTCGGTCAGACCGAAGCGCCTCTGATGGTCGCGCCGTTCGTTCGCACCATGACGATCTCGGAGCTCATGGCCGTGATGACTGGAGGCTTTGCGACCGTGGCGGGCGGAGTCCTCGCTGCGTATGTTGGACTCCTCAAGGGCGTGTTCCCGGACATCGCGGGGCATCTCATCGCGGCCAGCGTCATGAGTGCGCCGGCTGCCCTCGTCATTGCAAAGGTCATGTGTCCCGAGACCGAAGTATCCGAGACCGCCGGATCGTTGGGCGTCGAGATCGATCAACCGGACGCCAACGTCATCGACGCGGCGGCGCGAGGCGCCTATGAGGGCATGAAGCTGGCTCTCAACGTCGGAGCCATGTTGTTGGCGTTCATCGCCCTCATCGCGCTCGCGAATGCGTTGATCGGCCTGCCATTTGGGCTCTACAACGATTGGATGGGGCTCGAAGGCTCCGCGGCGATCGAGCCTCTCACGCTTCAGCGGATCTTGGGTTGGCTGTTCTGGCCGTTCGCATTCCTCATCGGGGTGCCCGCCGCCGAGTGCGCCAGCGTCGGAACCTTGCTCGGCGAAAAGCTCGTCCTCACGGAGTTCATTGCGTACCTGCACCTCTATGAGTCCCTCTCCGAGGGTGTAGCGGCGCTATCTCCGCGCACCGTCGTCATCACGAGCTACGCTTTGTGCGGATTTGCAAATTTCGGCTCCATCGGGATTCAGCTTGGTGGGATCGGCGGAATCGCCCCTGAGCGCCGCCACGACATCGCACGCTTGGGGCTGCGAGCGATGTTCGGGGGACTGCTGGCGTCCCTGATGACGGCGGCCGTCGCCGGTATGCTCCTTTAGCGGAGGCCTAGTGCAGAGCCGGTACCGCGACAATTTGCCACCTTACAGCTCGGACTGTGGGTGATTATGTAGTCGCTTGATGTTGCGTACCGCGTCCGCGCTTTTCCTCTTGCTCGCCTTGGGCTGCGCGCCGGTGCCCGTCGACGAGGCTCCTCCCGAGAGCCGACAAGTTCAGACCATCGTTCGCAACACTCTCAGCCCGTTCTGCCCAGGCAAGACCCTCGACTCTTGCCCGAGTCCGAAGGCGGGGGAGTGGCGGCGCGACATCCGCTCCTGGGTCGCAGAAGGCGTCCCGGAGCCTGAAATTCGAACCCGGCTGCAGGAACGCGTGCCCGAGTTCGACCTCAGGATTCCGCCTGTGAAATCTGGCTGGGTGATCCCGCTCGTCGCCGTGGTGCTTTCGACGCTCTGGCTCATCATCATGGCTCTGAAGTTCCGGGGTCAGGGCTCGAGCCAACGCGGAGCGGAGGCGAGGCCATGGGAGTCCAACCTCGATGCTCGGCTAGACGAAGAGCTCGCGCGCCTCGATTGACCTAGATGGTGCAAATCACCGACGAGCCGTGGCCGAACAAGCCCTGGTTCACCGTCACACCGGCTCGTGCACCCTCGACCTGGCGTCCTTCGGCCTGGCCGCGGAGCTGCCAGGTCAGCTCGCAGACCTGTGCGATCGCCTGGGCCGGCACCGCTTCACCAAAGCAAGAGAGGCCGCCACTCGGGTTCACGGGCACGCGGCCGCCGATCCTGGTGTCCCCGTCCCGCAGGATCTTCTCGGCGTCGCCTGGCGGGCAGAGGCCGATCTGTTCGTACCAGTCGAGCTCGAGCGCCGTCGACAAGTCGTAGACTTCGGCGAGATCCATGTCCTCCGGGCCGAGTCCGGCTTCTTCGTACGCTCGGTGTGCGATCGATTCCTTGAACCCAAGCTCCGGCAGGCCAACGCCGGCTTTCGAGTCGGTCGCGAGGTTCGGCATCTCGATGACGTCGTTCGGATAAACCGGTGTCACCGTCGACACCGCGGCGATCTTGACCGGATTCGTCGTCCGCTTCCGTGCGAAGTCCATGCTGGAGAGAACGAGCGCCGCGGCGCCATCGCTGGTTGCGCAGATGTCGAGAAGGTGAAGCGGGTCGGCGACCAGCACCGAGCCCATCACGTCTTCGAGTGCCACCTCTTTGCGGTATCGCGCGTTCGGATTGTGAAGGCCGTGCTTCGAGTTCTTTACCTTCACCTGAGCGAAGTCCTGCTGGGTTGCGCCGTACAGATCCATGCGCCGGCGCGCGTACAAGCCGAAATAGGTCGGGTTGGTGATCCCCTGGATGTGGAACCGGAGCCAATCCGGGTCCTCGGGCCGACGGCCGCCGGTGGGGGCGAAGAAGCCTTTGGGAGCTGAGTCGGCGCCGATCACCAGCGCCACTTCCGAGAGGCCCGCGAGGATGTGTGCGCGCGCGACGCCGATCGCTTGAGCTCCGGTTGCGCAGGCTCCGTACGAGCTCGACACCTTTGCCCCCGACCAGCCGAGTGCCTGCGCAAAGGTCGCGCCCGCGACGAATCCTGGGTAACCATTTCGAATCGTGTCGCCTCCAGCGACCAGCTGGATGTCTCTCCACTGCACGCCCGCATCTTTCAACGCATCCTGCGCGGCTTTGACTCCGTAGCCGACGAAGCTCTGACCCCACTTGCCCCAGGGGTGCATACCAACGCCTAGAACCGCGACGTCTTTGCTCATGCTGCGCCCCCGTCGTCGCCCGGCTTCCAGTTCCAGGTGAGGTACACGTGCTCCTCGTCTTGGTAGAGCTCGCGGAGCACCAGCTCCATCGGCATGCCGGTCTTCAACGCATCGACACCGATGCCGTCCGCGACCTGACCGAGGATCGTGATGCCCTCGGCCTCGAGCTCGACGGCGGCGATCGCGAACGGCTCGAAGGGCTCCTTCGCGACGAAGGGAGCGGGAGGCTTGTAGCTCGCGCTGGTGTACGACCAGACCTTGCCGGTCCGACTCAACGGCACCTCTTCGAGGTCAGCCTCGTCACAAGCCGGGTTTCGACAGAAGGTTCTCTCGGCGGGGAAGAAATAGGTCCCACAGGCGCGGCATCGCGTTCCGAGCAAATGCGGCTCGCGCGGGTCCATGGTGAAGAGGCCTTCTACGGCCGGCGCTAGCGTTTTCTCAGTCATGGCGCAGGGTCCCATGGACTAGAACACGTTTCACTCATGTTCAAGCCGACTTCGCGTACTGGGCCTTGGTTCGCTCGAGGAGCTGCGTGAGGTCTTCTCGGAGCGCCTCCAGGCTGTCGAGCGCGGCGCGTACCGTCGGCCGCGGCAGCCCGTCGATCTCTTCGAGCATTTTCTCGAGGCGTCGAGCGGTCGCCGTCGCGCGCCGGATTCCGTCCAGATACTCCGCACCCTCGGGCTTGGGACTGAAAACCGGGTTGAACCGCTTTCGGAGCTCGGCCACCGGGGCGCCTTCTTCGAAGACCGCTTCTCTCAGCTGATCGACCACTTCCTGGCGCACGCCGCGTTCGCCGTCCGCATCGTTGCTCGGATTTCTTTGGAGAGCCTTCGCGAAATAGTCGACCGCGTCGCAGGTCGGGATGCGCTCATTCAGACCATCGCGCTTCAGTACCGAGGGCGCATGGCGCGTGAGCGCGACGTACGAGCCGGTGAGCTTATCTGCCGTTGCCTGCTTGAGCTGAAGCTCGAGGGAGCAATACGAATAAAAGTCTTCATAGCCCCAGTCCAGGTAGGACTCTCGATTCCGGACTTCGACGAGCGCCTCCGCCATGTTCACCCAGGAGCGCTTGAACTCGCGCGCGCGCCGGACGACGTGCACGCGCAGCTCGTCCGCCCCCTCTGCTTCGAGCGCCTCTGCAAGATCGCCGAGCCTTTGATGCGTAGCCATCGGCGCTCTATACCACCGAACGGCCTAGGCGCATGCCAGGTCGTCCTCGACGGCGTCCCACTAGCCTTGGGGGGTCGGCTATGGCCGTCTTGACGCGCGCATCGATGACGGTCGATGATTGCCCGAGTGGACCATGCTGCTCAAGACCGCCTTCGCACCACGCTCATCGGCGAACTGGCCCTCAGTCTAGCAAATCAGGTCTTCGAGGCTTGTGCCGAGCGGGGCATCGTCCTGATGCCACTGAAGGGCGCGTTCTTGCTGGCGAGGTGGCCTGCCTTGCGGGGGCGGCGGGATCTGGTCGACATCGACCTCCTGGTACGCAGCTCGGATATCGAAGCGGTGGCCTTGGTGCTGCACGCGCTGGGGTTCGAAGCGACGGTGGATTCAAGCGCAGGGAGTACTTTTGCCAGCGATTTGTGGCCGCTCAGCATCGACGTGCACCACCACCTCTTTCCACACGGCCTGTTTGGCATGTCTACGGATGACGTTTTCTCGCGGGCAGCGATAGACGCATCGCTTTTTGCGGCGCCAGTCGCACGGATGTCTGATCAAGACCTCTTCGCCCATTTGATCGGTCATTTCGTAAAGGGACGCGGGACATTTCGTCAGGACACGAGCCTCGACGACATTCGATGGCTGCTAAAGGAAAACCTCTATCGACTCGAAGACGCAGAAACCTTGGGAGGCCATTTTCGCGCGTTGGGCCTTCAGCGTGCAGCTGGCTATGTGCTCGGCCATGAGTCGTTTCGCGATGACCCCATCGCATGCGCAGCAAATCGCGCATTGGAGCTCTCGCGCTGGGACCGGATTCTGATCGCGATGGTACGGCTAGATACGAGCGCAAACGCAGGCTCGCCTCGATGGTGGACACCACACCTCTTGGATCGCTCCCTGGTAGCGGGTTCGCGTTCGCTCGTTGCGCACGCGTACGAAGCGGCGCGCCGCGTGTTGACGCGTTTCAGTAGCCGTTGGGGATCAAAGTGGCGTACGGGCTCGGCGCCTGAAGCGACATGACGAGTTGCCGATTCAAGGCCTCCGCGTGCTGATCGAGCTCTTCGGGTGTAGGCTGTACCAGGAAGCCACCCCACGGCATGTAGTAGGTCCCATTCGTCGAGGCTGTGGCGTTCGGTTCGAAGATACTCAACAGAATCGGGCCATTCGGCGCGAGGAGGTCGCAGGCACGGAGCAACTCCAAGCGGTCGGCGCGCTGAAGCACGTGTCCGAAGCTCCCCCAGCCCAGCAGCACGGCATCGAATTTTGCTTCGTTCGCGAGTCGTAGTCGCGTGCTCTCGCCACGGAGTACCGTCGCAACGAGATCCTGATAGCTCGCTTGGTCGACAAACTCCGAGCCGACTTTGATCTGACAGACCCGAAAAGCTGATGTAGAGGGCTCAAACGCATGAACCCGATAGCCGAGCTCTCGAAGGGCACAGGCTTCACGCCCCGCACCGGCGGCACCGATCAGGATGGACGCCGGAGGACCGGGCAAGCGTCGTCTGAACCATTGCCGCTCCCATTCATAGAGCCCCTGATGATCGTTGTCGGGTCGAAACGAGGCATCGTAGAGGTCGATTGACAGGGCTTCCTTTTCGGCGTCACGAAGCAGCCCGTTCAGGATGGCTCCGGTCCAAGCGGTGACCGCGTCCTCGATTCGACGCGTCAGGTACTGAACTTTGCGACTCTG
>DASRZF010000326.1:0-12205 GCA_035686645.1 Polyangiales bacterium | reverse complement strand
TGAGCATCTTCCTCGGGCTCGAAACGATGTCGCTCGGCGCGTACGCGCTGGTCGGCTACCGGCGTACCAGCGCCCGCGCAGTAGAAGCCGCGGTGAAGTATTTCCTGCTCGGCTCTTTCGCGGCAGCGATTCTGCTCTTTGGCAGCGCTCTGCTCTATGGCGCGACCGGCCACACCGACTTGGCTGGCATCGAGCGGGTGGTAGCCGCCGGCGAGGCCAACGCAATCCTGGTCATTCTCGCCCTGGTCATGCTCATCGTCGGCCTGGCGTTCAAGCTCGGCGCCGTTCCGTTCCACATGTGGGTGCCCGATACCTACGAGGGTGCGGCCACGCCGGTCACCACGTTCATGTCCGTGGGCGTCAAGGCGGCTGCGGTTGCGGCCATGCTGAGGGTTCTGGTCGGTGCGTTCGGTGACCCGGTCAGCATGGGTCTTTATACCGGCTGGACGCCCGTGATCGTGCTCCTCGCCGTCGCTACCATGGTTTACGGGAACTTCGCCGCTATCGCGCAGAGCAGCGTGAAGCGCATGCTGGCGTATTCCTCGATTGCGCACGCGGGCTACATTCTGGTGGGCCTAGCCGCCGTCTACCAGGTCGGATCCTTCGCCGTCAGCGCGGTTCTCTACTACGTCGCGGCGTACACGGTCTCCAACGTGCTCGCGTTCGGCTCTCTCATTCTCATGGGCTCGAAGGGCAAGGAGGCGGTTAGCTTCGACGACCTGGCGGGCGCTGGCCGTCGGCATCCCTTGGCTGCGTTTCCCTTCGTCATCGGCGTCCTCTCCTTGCTCGGCATGCCGCCGACCGCGGGTTTCTTCGGCAAGTACTACGTGTTCAGCGCTGCAGTGCAGGCCGGCGGTCCGATGGTATGGCTCGCGGTGCTGGGCGTCCTGGCGAGCGCGGTGGGCGCTTACTACTACCTCAAGGTCATCGTCTACCTCTACATGCGGGAGCCTGCAGACGACCAGCCCATCGCGGTTCCCATGCAATCTATCTATGTCGTGGTCGCGCTGGTTCTCGCCGGGTACTACGTGGTCAAGATGGGAATCACCCCAAGCCGCTACTTGGACTGGGCCGTCTCGGCGGCGTCCAGCTTCGTCGGCTAGCCTGCGCTAGCTCGCGCGACCCAGGCGGTCGCCCGGGCGAACTAGCAGGCGCCGGGGACGATCCTTCGGCAGGGCCTTGAACGCGCGTTTCCAATCGGAGAAACGACCGCCTCCATGCACCGCCTCCAGCACCGCTCGCCCCTCCGCACGTCCGCCTTGCGCGAGCACGTACTCGACCCAGGCCCAGCGCGCGCTCGTCGCGCGCACGTCCACCCGGCCTCGAACCCCGCGTCTTAGCCGCCGAAGCCGCGCCTCCACCAGGGGCATGCCCGCAAAGGGCGCGCCGTCGAGCGGGGTGTTCCGCTTCGCGACGAAGGGCGCCACTCCCAGTGAAACCGGGATGAGCGACGAGAGCTCCGTGCCGAATTCGATCAGCTCGTCGATGTCGTCATCGGTTTCGTCGGGGAGACCCACCATGACGTAAAGCTTCATTCGCTTCATACCGTGGCGTCGCGCGAGCTTGGCGGCGCTTCGAAGCTGTTCCTCGCTGGTGCGTCGCTGGATGATGTCACGCATGCGCTGGCTGGCACCGTCGCTCGCCGTCGTGAGGATGCGGTGCCCACCACGGCGAAGCGCCGCCACGAGCGAATCGGTCAGCCTGTCTGCGCGAAGCGACGAAAGGCCCACCTCTCGTCCCGAGTCTGCGAGCGCGTTGACGATGTCGACGATCTGAGGATGGTCGGTCGTCGCCGCGCCCACCAAACCGACACGCTGGGCTGCTTCCGGAACCAGCGAGAGGATTCGATCCATCGGGATGACGCGCATGCCATCGTTCGTGGAGCGCCGCATCACACAATAGGTGCAGCCTCGGTGACATCCGCGCTCCGGTTCGATGAGGAACATGTTGCGAAGCTCGGTGTGCGGCGTGACGATCTGCGAGAACGCCGGCAGGGCGCTGGCGTCCGCCTTGTCGATGGATGGGAGCATGTCGCCGTGCATGCTCGGCACGAAGACGTGAGGCTGGCTGCCGAGCGCGCGCAGGGCGCTTGCCTTGGAGTCCGAGCTGAAGATCAGATCGAGAGCGGAATGCACCGATTGGTCCGCCTCGCCCATGATCACGGCGTCGACGAACGGCGCCAAGGGAAGTGGATTGCTGAAGGTGAGGGGGCCACCGGCGAGAATGAACGGATGCTGTTCTCCACGTTCCTCGGCCAGTGGGGGGACGCCCGCAAGCTCGAGGCACTGAATGAGCCCCGCCAGCTCGGTCTCGTAGGCCACCGAGACGGCGATCACCCGGTAATCGGAAACCGGCCGCAATGTTTCATAAGTGACCAGAGGTACGCGCGTTTGCTCCCACGCGTTCAAATCGTCCGGCAGAAAGGCCCGATGGGCGGCACGACCGTCGCGCGCGTTGATCGAGCGGTAGATCGTCTGATAGCCGAGCGACGACATCCCGACCCGATACGGGCTCGGATACAACAAGGCCACCGCCTCTGGAGCGTCCTTCTGGATCGCCCCGATCTCGTCGGCCATACGCGTCAGGATCTCTCCCTTCGGATCACTCACAGCGCAAGCCTAGGGCGGTGCGGAGGGTTAGTCGACGCTGCTCCCTACGCGGGACCAGCGGATGCGTTCCCAAACTGAGCCAGGGGTGTTCTTCCAGGACATGTACATGAACAGCGACTTGCCCTTGACACGCGAATTGGGAATCGCGCCGACCAAGGGATTACGGCTGTCGTTGGAGCTGTCGCGGTGGTCGCCGAGGACGTAGACGTGCCCTTCAGGGACGCGAAGCGGAAGCCGGTCGAGTGGAAAGTCGTGCTTCGAATGGCTGATCCGGTGCGGGTCGCCGTCGAGGGTTTCCTGGTAAACTCTGCACGTCGGGTCGAGGTTCTTCTGCTCCTCTGGCGAGCACGGTCCCAAGTCGATGGTTTCGAGCACTTCGCCGTTTCGGGAGATCTTGCCGTCACGGATGAGGATCTCGTCTCCGCCCACGCCGATCACACGCTTGACGATGTCCTCGTTGTCGGCCGGGCTGTGGACGATGATCACGTCGCCGGGATCTGGGCCACCCCAGTTGACCACGGCTTCATGGGTGAACGGTAAGAACAGACCGAACGGGTATTTTGCAACGACGACCCGGTCGCCATCGAGCAGCGTCGGCTCCATCGAAGGGCCGTCGATCGCAAACGCCTCGAATAGGGTCACACGGATGAACAGTGCCAAGAGCAAGGCGCCGCCAATCGTGAGCAGGTTCGACTTCCAGCCGTCCCCCTTCTTCGCCTTGCTCGCCCCTTTCGAAGCCGATTTGTCTTGGTGGTTGCTCATTCGTGCGGGACTTGCCAGCAAGGGGCGCAAGCAGACGCTTCGCTGGCGCGGACGCTAGTCTGCGGGTAGGCATGCGTCAAGCGACCCTATGACCACTCTCTGCATCGAAACCGCTACGGAGCACGGGCTCGTCGCGATCGTGCGCGACGACGGCTCGTCCGCCTTTGCACGCTGGCGCTCGGCTTCTCGTCATGGCGAAAACCTCTTCGGTTACATCGAGCGCGTTTTGGCGGAGCTCGGCGCGACGCGTGAGGAGCTTTCGCTGATCGGCGTCGATACGGGGCCTGGCCGATTCACCAGCTTGCGTGTCGGACTCGGCACGGCCAAGGGCTTGGCTCTCGGGCTCCAGCTTCCGATCGTTGGGGTCAGCTCGCTGCGGGTCCTCGCAAGGTCGATCGAAGCTGACCCGAGCGTCGTTCGGGTTCCGATCATGAACGCATATCGAGGAGACGTCTTTGCGGCCGCATACCGGTTCCGGGACGGCGTCGTCGAAGAGATCTCAGCGCCCCAGTTCGGCCCACCGGAACGCGTGTTTGCTCGAATTGGGGCCCTGCTGGACGGGAATCGGATCGCGCTGGGCGGGGAGGGCGTCGAGCCGCACGCCGCTGCCGCGCAGAAGGCGTTCGGCGTGGCCTTCGACGAATCCGTGCGCGGGCCCGAAGCGCCGTCGCCCGAAGCGATCGCAGCCGAGGTCCGCGAGGTCTACCGCACTGCCGGACCCTCCGACCTCGACTCCCTCGAACCGCAATATCTGCGGCCCAGCGATGCCAAGCTTCCTACCCAGGAGCAGAGAACCGGCCGCCGGAGCTAACTCGTGTGCGCGGCGATCGCTTCGCGGTAAGCTCGCTCGTACAAGCGCGTGCTGCGTTCCCAGGAATGATCCATGCGCATCACTCGGCTCTGCACGTCGCGGAACGCTTTGTTGTTGGCAAACGCGGCTGCGGCTCTCTGTAGCGCAGCGAGCAGAGATCTCGTCGTCGGCTCGTCGTAGAGAATTCCGGAGCCGGTCTTCAACGAGGCTTCGCAATCCACCACTTCGTCTGCGAGTCCGCCTTCGCGGTGCACGATGGGCAGCGCTCCGTAGCGCTGCGCTCGCATCTGGACGTTGTCTGAAGGGGCTCCCATTCCAGGCACGACCAAGAAGTCGGACGCTGCGATCAATGCGTGACGAAATGCCTCGTCGTTGCCCGTCCTGATCTGGATGCGGTCGGGCCACTGGTCCCAGAGCTCCTCGTAGATCGCCACGAGCTCCCCGTCGCCGTCGAGCTGTACGACGAGTTGGACGTCGTTGCGCAGAAAGTCAGGTCCGATCTTCGCCAGGAGGGCCATGCCATCGTCGTCCACGTGCCCGATGGCACCGAATAGAGGCACATCGCTTCGGACGGGCAGCACCAGCTCGCGCTGAAGCTCGGCCTTGCACTTGTCCTTGCCCTCCATGTCGAAAGGATCGAAGCGAGCAGGAAGGTGTCCGTCCGTTGCGGGATTCCAGACCGCCGGGTCGAGTCCGTGGCGTATGCTGTCCAGCTTGGGAGCGATTTCCCGGAACACATCGCTCAACGGGTTCTCGCTGTCGGCTCTTTGCAGACGGTGTGTATAGTTCGGCGAGAGCATCGTGATGCGGTCGGCGGTGAGCAGACCGGCCTTCAAGACGTTGATTCCGTCCGCGGTCCGCGCCTCCTCGCCAAGCCCGAGCGAGTCCGCATCGCCCTCGTCGAAGCATCCCTGCTTCGAAGCATCGTACACCGTGAGGACCGTAGGCATCTCGGGAAGCTCTGTGCGAAGCCGTGCGATGGCCGCCGCCGCCGCCCAGCCGTGCCCGTGCACCAGATCGAAGTCGCTCGCGTTCTGACGGACTAGCTCCGTCACAGCAGCGGCAAAGACACCGACTCTCGATGCATCGAGCTGCTCGCCTTCGCCGGTGAGGGATGCTGCCGACAAGAGGACTTCCTCGTTACCGATGAAAGTCAGTCCTACACCATCGGGGTTTCGGCTCGTGTAGAGCTCACACGACCAGGCCCTGCCGCCGAGCTCGATCTCGAGCTTGGTGAGACGCCGGGCGAGAGCGAGCTTCGCGGTGTCGATGTGACCGTAGAGGGGTGATACCAGGTCGACGGCGTGGTCCGCGCGCCGCATCACCTTTGCCAAGGTTGCCACTTCCTGGGCATCTCGACTCGGGGTGAAGGCTTGAGGGGCAATGAAGAGAATTCGCAAAGTGCTGGACCATAGCGAGTGTTGGGCTCCCCGGCCACGTGGAAAGCCTGCTTGCGCCGCAAGCAGGCTGGTCCACGCTTATCCCCAATGGCAAGTCCCGAGAAAATCGCAGTTACTGGAGCCTCAGGGCTCGTTGGGAGCGCGCTGGTTTCGGAGCTCCGGCGCAAGGGAATCGACGTCGTCCGTCTCGTGAGGCGCGCGCCGGCCTCCAAAGATGAAGTCCGCTGGGACCCAGACGCAGGGACCATCGACGTCGCGGGCCTCGGTGGCATCACGGGGGCGATCCACTTGGCTGGCGACAATATCGCGTCTGGCCGATGGACAGACGCCAAGAAAGCGAGCATTCGAAACAGCCGTGTCCGTGGCACGGAGGTCCTCGCCCACGCGCTCGCTCAGCTTTCGCCAAAACCACGTGTGTTCGTTTCGGCTTCGGCGATTGGATACTACGGCGCGCGCGGCGATCAGGCGGTCGACGAGAGCGCTGCCCAGGGCTCTGGCTTCCTCGCATCGGTCTGCGGCGAATGGGAGGCGGCTGCCGACGAGGCCCGCGCGGCGGGTATCCGCGTCGTGCACCCCCGGATCGGCGTTGTGCTTGCATCCGAAGGCGGCGCCCTCGCCAAGATGAAGCTGCCGTTTCTCTTTGGCATCGGTGGCCGCATCGGTGACGGAGCTCAGTACATGAGCTGGATCGCCTTGGAGGATTTGGTCTCGGCTCTCATCTTCGCGCTCGGGCGCGAGGACCTCGAAGGTCCTGTGAACTTCGTCTCGCCTACGCCCGTCACCAACGCAGATTTTTCCGCGACTCTCGGCCGTGTTCTCCACCGGCCAGCGATTCTCCCCGTGCCGAAGTTTGCGCTCCGTCTCGGCGTCGGGTCGGAGATGGCCGACGAGATGCTGATCGGCGGGGTGCGCGTCATTCCCGCTTCGCTCCATGCCCACGGCTTCCGGTGGGAGCACACGAGCCTCGAGCCGGCGCTTCGGTCGCTCTTGTAGCGCTGCGCCTTGTTTGACCCTTCGTCGGCCTTCGACGGACACTCAGCTCCGTGCCGAAGGGGACGGTGACATGGAGCGCCTGGGCGTCGTCCCTGGCGTTCTTCCTTGCGGGCTTGTTCCCGCTCTTCACGGCGGATGCTTACGGTCATCTGGCTCAGGGCCGCCAGATCGTCGCGCTCGGACGGGTACCGGAGGTCGATCTCTTCTCCTTTTGGAAGCCGACGCCTCAGCCCTGGATGAACTATGAATGGGCCTATGACTGGCTGAGCTGGCTGCTGTACGACCATCTCGGCGCAAGCGCGCTGGTTCTCTCGAAGTGCCTCGCGCTCGCAGCACTCGGTTACCTGCTGGTGCTCTTGGCCGACCGCCTGGCCCGGAGCGCTGCGCTTGCCGCGCCCTTCGCCCTAATCGCGCTCCTGATTGCGCTCCCCGTGGCGCGCTTTCGGTTCACCGCGCGCCCGCAGATCATCGGCTTAGTGTTTCCTGCAGTTCTGCTGATGGGCATCGCTGCGCTCTACGGGGAGCTGAGCTCACCGCGCCGAAAGGCCTGGATCCTCGCGGGGCTCGGCTTGCTGCAGATCGTCTGGGTGAACTCCCATGGCTCCCATCTCTTCGGCGTCGCAGTCACGCTCATCTTTGCCGTCTTCGCGGTTCGAACTCATGCGTTTCGCTGGATGATCGGTTTGTTGCTCGTGCAGGCCGCCGCCACCGCATGCACCCCATTTGGAGCTTCGATCGCGTCGGACGCGATTTCGCACTTGATTCAGCCCGAGTACCGAGACCTCGTCGTCGAATGGGCGGCATGGTCGTCGAAAGACCCCCTTCGCTTGTTGCTGGCGCCTATCACCGTGGCTTTGTTCGTCCTGCTCTCGATGCGCGGAGTGACCCGCTCATCTCGCTTCGGTCTGGCGTACGGAGTGCTTTGCGTCTTGCTCAGTTTGATGGCCTTTCGTTCGATGCGATTCGTCGCACATCAGTTGCTGTTCTGCGCTCCGTTCATCGCGGCCGGCATTGCACGACTGCCCGGCTTCGAGCGCCTGCGGCGAAGTCTGCCCGCGCTCGTCGGCCTGGCGGCGCTCGCGAGCTTGCTTTGGACCGCGCAGATGCAGCCCTCCCTCGGTTTTGGCCTTGGCGAGTCGAAGCGTGGTTACCCCGCAGCGTCTGCCGAGGTCATCGAGCGCAATGTCGAGAACCCCAGGATTCTCGCGAGTATCGAGGATAGCTGGTTTCTGATGTTCGAGGCTCCAAACGGCCGGCTTCTCATCGACGGCCGAGTCCCATTCTACGGCCCGGAGATGATGCAACGCATATCGCGGAGCTTTGCCGACGCCGATCTCTTCGCCCAGCAAGTCAGCGAGTACGAGCTCAACACCGTCGTCATCGACCACACACGCTCCGATCACATCGCTGCGACCGAGTACCTGAGCGGCCGCGAGGACTGGGCGCTCGCTTTCATCGAGGACGGGCACTCCCTGTTCATACGGCGTGACGCGTCCCATGAGCTGGAGCCGTTTCGCATTCTGGGTGCGGGATACCGTGCCGGGCGGGTCCTCGATGCGAGCTTCTCCGACTCGGCCCTCGGCGCGGAGGTCGGACGGATCGGTACGCAAGCGAACACGGCCTCCATTCATGCTTGGCATGAAGGCCTCGCCCTCCTGCGTCCGCTCGCGCGGGCTGGCGATCGCGCCGGTACGCGCATGCACCGCGACCCTGACGAAAGGGCACTGGCGCGGGCAGCCTACGAGCGCCTTGGCATCCCGGCTTCGAGTTATCCAGGCTTCACCAGCATCGAGCTCTACCGAGCGATGGCTGCGCTCTCCGCCTGCGATGTCGAGGAAGCTCGCATCGCGCTTGGTCGCGCCCGCTACGGCGGGCAGACGCGTGAAACCTCGCTGCTCGGTCTCGAGCTCGGACTGCGGGCTGGGGATGCCGCGGAGCGTTCCAAAGCGATGGCACATCTCGTGCAGCTTCAAGCGCATCCCCAAAGCCGCAGCGATCCCTGGGTGATCGCCATCGCCGAGGACAGCGCCGTCCGCTGTGCAGGCCCTTAAACGGCTGCGTCCCGATCGAGCTCGATGAGCGTGATCTCCGCGGGAGCGGCAATGCGCATGGGCGGGCCCCAGTAGCCCGTGCCCGAGCTCACGTAGATCTGTGAGTCGCCCCGCTGGTGAAGTCCGGACAGGAACGGCTGCGCGAGCCGGGTGAGCAGCCCGAAAGGAAAGATCTGTCCTCCGTGAGTGTGCCCCGAGATCTGAAGGTCCACTCCGTGTGCTCGCGCCTCGTCGAATTGGATGGGCTGGTGAGCCAGTAGGATCACCGGCTTGCTCGCATCCCGCCCTGCCATGGCGCGCGCCATGTCGGACCCATGGCCGTTGCCGAATTGATGCGCCGTCCAGTCATCGACCCCTGCCAGGTGTATGGCTTCGCCGTCTTTGCTGAGCTCGACGTGCTCGTTTCGCAAGACGCGGATGTCGAGAGTCCCAAGAAACGCGAGCCAGGAGTCCGCGCCCGAGTAGTACTCGTGGTTGCCGGTGACGAAGAAGGTTCCGAGCCGCGCCTCGATCTCGCCGAGCGGCGCAACCGCGGCGCCCAGATCCTCGACCGAGCCATCGATCAGATCACCCGTGATCGCCACGATGTCGGGCTCGAGCGCGTTGACCTTGCGAACGACATCCTCGACGAAATCGCGTCCGATCGTGAGACCGATGTGCATGTCGGTGAGTTGGACCAGGCGTAGTCCGTTTAGCGAGCCCGGCAGCTTCTTCAAGCGAACCGAGACGCGCTTCACTTCGACCGGCCGGATGGCCGACCAGACACCCCAGCCCGATAGGGCCAGTCCAAACACACCGACGCCACTGGCGAGTATCTGCGCCAGGAGCTCGCGACGTCCGCCGTTGACGGAGGTCATGCTCGCGTATTTCACCCAGCTCCAGCGCGCGAGCTCACCTCCCCAGAGAAGGACGAGCAAGAGGAACATCGAACCCATCCACACGTAGCCGACCCACGAGACGGGAATCGCGACGTTACGAGGCAAGGTGCGCCAGGCCATCATGGAGGCCGGGATCGACAGCGCGAGCACCACCAGCGTGATCGTTGCAACCTGGCGCCAGGGCGAAGGCCACATGGGATCGCGGATCAAACGGGCCCAGAGGTAATAATGGGTTCCGATCGTCAGTCCGGAGATGACTCCGAGGAAGATGAGAATGCGGCCAAGCGACATGAGCGGCGACTAAAGGCGCATAAGGATCCGCGCAGACCGCGTCAAGTCGCCGCTTGGCCCGGCGTCGAGGGATCGGGCGAGTCGTAACGTTTCTTGCTCTCTTCGAGCTGATCCCTCAGTCGTTTCCCAACCTCGGGATGGCTGAGCGCCACGATGCGGGCCGCCAAGAACGCCGCGTTCTTGGCTCCATCGATACCAACGGTTGCCACCGGGACGCCCGGCGGCATTTGCACCGTCGCGAGCAATGCATCGACGCCCTGAAGCGCACCTGATGCGATCGGCACACCGATGACAGGGCGAGTCGTGTGCGCGGCGACTACACCAGCGAGATGCGCGGCCATTCCCGCACAGGCGATAAACACCTCGACGCCGAGCTTTTCAGCCGCCGCGATGTACTCGGCGGTCTCCCGCGGAGTGCGATGGGCAGAGAGAACTCGGACGTCGCATGGGATGTCGAGCTCGTCCAGCACATCGCGGCCCTTGAGCACTACAGGCAGATCGTTGGGGCTGCCCGTGAGAATCGCGACCACCGGAGGATCGTTCTTGTTGAGTTTGCTGCTCGTCACCTTGCCTCCCAAACGCCGAGCTTCTAGCTCAAAGGCGTCCAGACGTCACCCGTCTCCGTGAGAGGCCAGAAACCGCACCGGCAGGCCTTTACCGTTTCCGCCGGTCCTTCTATAAACAGCCGCAACCATGACTAGAACTCGGCCAGCTATCCATTGCAGCATTGAAGCCGTCGGCTTCCTGGCATTCGCGCTGCTCGCCATCGCTCCAATGCACTCGCTTGCGCAGGAGCCCCCCCCAAAGGAGCCCGAGGCCAGCCCAGAGTCGGTTTCTGAGGTCGCCATGGAAGAGGCCGTCGTGGACAGCGCAGCCCAGGAAGTCCTCGAGAATCTGACCACCTCACCTGGTGGCGTCCCAGCTTCGGCGGCGGATGCGGAGACCGCCATAGAAATGGTGAAGCTCAGTATGGCGGCGGTGGAGCGGCAGGAGCTCGCGGGCATCGGTGACGATTACATGATTCAGTTTGGCGACACCTTCGACTGGGTCCGCCTGGTCTCGGGCGAGTGGCTCAAGGGCACGGTCAAGCGCATGCGCGACGACACGCTCGAGTTCGACAGCGACAAGCTCGACATGCAGCACATCGATTTTGCCGACGTCACACACATCCATTCGCCGACCGTCCATACGTACGCCTTCGATGATCGCGTTTCGGCGACGGGTCGCGCGGTCGTCACGCCCGACAAGGTCATCGTCGAAACAGAAGAAGGCACCAAGACATTTGCTCGGAGCGAGATGGAGTCCATCGTTTCGGGCGGCGAGCGAGAAAAAGACTGGTGGTCGATGAAGCTTCGCTTTGGTCTCACGCTCAACCGAGGCAATACCAACCAGCTCACTTTCAACGTCGACTTCAATACCCGCCGTGAAGATGAGCTGACCCTGCTCGACCTGAACTACAACACTTCGTTCGGCCGCACCGGAGGCGTGCAGAACGTCAAACGTCATCTCGGCGAGCTCAAATTCAAGGTGTTTCTTTCGCACCGATGGTTCCTTGCGCCGCTGTTTGGTCAGCTCTTCAACGACCGTTTCCAGAACATCCAGTTCCGGGCCACACCGGCTTCCGGAGCCGGCGTGCACATCATCGATGCGCCGAAGGTGAAGTGGGATTTCCAGACGGGCGTCGGATACCAATACTTGAAATATCCGGAGGGAAGCTCGATATCCCCCGATGGTAAGAATCCACAGAACGACTTTTTCATCCCGCTCTTCACCTATGCGGACTTCGACATCACCGGCGATATCGATCTCACGCTGAGTTGGCTCACCAACCTCGTGGTCACCACGATCGGCAATACCAACCACACGGGCAAGGCCGACCTCGCGATCGAGCTCAACAGCGTGATCGACCTCGACATCGCATTCCTCTTCTTTAGGACGGAGGATCCGGCGCCTTCGTCGGACCCTGACGTCACGGTCTACAAGAACGACTACCAGCTCGTCATCGGCGTGAGCCTCGAGCTGGGTTGAGCGATCTAGCGTCGCGAACGAGCCAAGCGAAGAAGCTCCCCTACCGAGTGGGCGGCCTCCACGGGGTGCCGCAGGGGCTGGCTTCGGTCGATTTCGTAGTGTGTTCTTCGGCCCTGACGGAGGCGCGAAATCACGCCTGCCTCCTCTAATTCCCCGAGAATGCGTTGCACGGCCCGCTCGGTGATTCCGACCGAGCGCGCGATCTCCCGGACCCGGATGTTCGGATCTCGGGCGATCGAGAGCAGGATGTGCCCGTGATTGCTGAGGAAAGTCCAGGGTGGGGTGCTTGGGTCAATCGACATCGACATTTTCCTGTCTCTCATTACCTAAAACAGAAAACATGTATTGACAAGCAGGAAAAAATTATCATGCTTGGAGCAGC
>DASRZF010000325.1:0-3775 GCA_035686645.1 Polyangiales bacterium | reverse complement strand
GCAGCTTGGAGATCGGGGGACTCGGGCCACCAGGAATCCGTGTCGTCGAACACGTGGACCAGATCGATCCGCACGCCGAACGCTTGCGCCGCCGCGACCGCGAGGTCGACGGTCCGCGGGGCCGCAGAGGTCAGATCAGTTGCACAAAGGATGCTCGCTCCAGCCATGGTAAGAGCATAGATCAACACGTTGGAGGCGCACATGGTCGGCGCTAAGGTGGGGTTCTGCGATGAGCAAAATGCCTATTTATATGGACCACCAGGCGACGACCCCGGTCGACGAGCGGGTGGTCGAGGCGATGCTCCCGTACTTCAGCGGTCGATTCGGGAACGCCGCCAGCCGTACCCACGCCCACGGGCGGGTGGCGCGAGACGCGGTCGAGCGGGGCAGGTCGCAGGTCGCAGATCTGATCGGCGCGAAGCCGGAGGAGGTGATCTTCACCTCCGGGGCCACCGAGAGCGACAACCTTGCCGTCCGTGGTGTCGCCGAGGCTCGCATCGGAGACGGCAAGCACATCGTGACTGTCCGAACCGAGCACAAGGCCGTGCTCGACACTTGCGCTGCGCTCGAACGGGAAGGCTGGCGCATCAGCCGGCTCGATGTCGACTCGAACGGGCTGCTCTCGGTGGACGCGCTCGCGGATGCCCTCACCGATGAGACCGTTCTCGTGAGCGTCATGCTCGCAAACAACGAGGTCGGCGTCGCCCAGGACCTGCGCGCCATCGGCGCACTTACCCGCAGACGCGGCATCACGTTCCATTGCGATGCGGCACAAGGGCTCGGGTATCTGCCCTGGTCGCTCGACGAGATGCACATCGACCTCGCAAGCCTCTCGGCGCACAAGATGTACGGACCGAAGGGCGTCGGCGCCCTCTATGTTCGAGAGTCGCTCCAGACGCGCGGCATCCCGGCTCCGCAGATCCACGGAGGCGGGCACGAACGTGGTCTTCGTTCTGGAACCCTCAACGTGCCAGGCATCGTCGGGTTCGGCCTGGCCGCAGAAATCATGAAGAACGAAGGCGCCACTGAAGCCGAACGGATCGGATCGCTACGTGACGCCCTGAAGAACCAGCTCTTCGCCGAGATTGAAGAGCTACGGCTCAACGGGGCCGCCGATCCACGGCATCCAGGCAACCTCAACCTGTCGTTCGGCTACCTCGATGGAGCGCGGCTGCTTCTCGAGCTTGCCGAGGTGGTTTCGGTCTCGAGCGGCTCGGCCTGCAGCAGCGCGCAGCCGGGACCGAGCTACGTGCTCGAAGCCATGGGAGTCCCCAAAGACTGGAGCGGGGCCTCGATTCGGTTCGGCCTAGGCAGGATGAGCACGGCCCCGGATGTACAGACCGTCGGCGATTCTGTGGTCGCCACCGTCGGGCGGCTGCGCGAGCGCTCTCCACATTGGGCGCGCAGGGCCAACGGCAAACCGCTCGACTGGTGAGTATTGAGCGACGCTGGCGAAGCGACGCGTCCCGCCTTACATAGAGGATGATGAGCGAAGCAGCAGGTATCACCCTGACCCCCAAAGCCGTGCAAATGGCCAAGCAGAAGGTCGCCGACGCTGGTGCGCCGGTGGAAGGCCTTCGGCTCGGTGTGAAGGGCGGCGGCTGCTCGGGTTATTACTATGTCTATGACTTCGCGACGAAGATCCGTCCCAACAAGGACCTGGTGTTTGACTTCGACGGCCTCAAAGTCGTGATCGACAATCGGAGCATCGAGTTCCTAAAGGGCGCGGTGCTCGACTGGGAACAGAGCTTGATGAGCTACGGTTTCAAGTGGAAGAATCCCAACGCAACCGGCGACTGCGGTTGCGGCGAGTCTTTCGAAGTCAGTTAGAACCCTTCTTCGAGCGGCACCGGAATGGGATTGGGCAGGCTCGCGTAGAGCGCGAGGTCTTCAGCGCTGCACTCGGCGGGAAGCGCGTCGGGGCTCTTGAGCTCGACCGAACGGCAGCAGCGATCGAACGCCGGCTCGGGTCCGCCCTCTTGTCCGACGTTCGCGCAAGGATCCGGAATGGGAAGCTCGACTGGAGCAATCTGATCGGCGATCCGGGCTCTAATCCCCTGGAAGCTGAAAGCCACGCCGGTTGCTGTGCATTCATCCTCCGGGGATCCCACGTCCGGGTCGACGCGCAGATCCAGGTTGTCTGTCAGCAGACCGACGACACTTCCACGGAACGCGTCGTTGCAGATGCCGAGCGGCTTCAGAGTTGCAACGAGCTCACCGGCGGGAAATCGCCCCGCGATCATGCCCTTTTCGAGGATTTGCCCGTCCTCGCTGATATCGGCGAGTAGGAAACCATTGAGCGTGATCGAGAAGCTCCCGGGCCCGGTGAGAAACACGAATGTCGCGGCCGTGTCCAAGGGAAGCACAAGGCGGCCCTGGCTGATGTATGCGTCGGTCTTCCATACCTCCGGACGCTCGAGGTTGCCGGCAACGAGGCTAGACGGATCGACGAAGAAATAGTCCTCCCCGTCCCAGGCCGGGTCTGGCGCTCCCTCAGAAGTTTCAGGAAGCATCAAGGTCGACCCCTCCGCGCCGCCCCATACCAGTCCTGAAACGTCGTCGAGTGACGTGCCATCCACGGCGGAAAGGACGGCCACATCCACTTTGGAATCGTTCGGGGTCCCGTTCCAGTGCCGCAGGCGCAACAAGACCGTGCCTCGACCGGATCCTTGGTTGAGCGCGATGTTGTCTTCTAGGCAGGAGATCAGGCTCACCACGGTTGGCAAAACGTACTGACCGAAGGCGTTGTCGATTCCCTTGTCCCCGTCGAGTGGGGGGTTGCCATTGGCCGCGATGCACTCTGCCGCGTCGCCGATCGACTTCGTGTTCATTCCATCGAGATCGAGTCCAAAGCGGCGCCAGCGGTCGCCGGACTGGTCGAGAGAGATGTTGCGGAACGCGAAAATCGCTTCGACATCGTCAGAGCTAGAGCTGGTGCTCGGCGGCGGCCGGTCCGGGATGCTCGCGAGTCCTTTCTCTACGAGGTCGGCCTCGTAGACGTTGCACGCCGGCAAGCTCAGCAGGAGAGCGATAAGCAAGGTGGTCCGCATCGATTTCATCGGTTTGGCGCCACTCGGGACGCCCTTGAAATCTAGCATCGCTAGAACAAAACAGTCACACAAGATTCATGGCGAATGTGATTTAGCTCACATGTCGGGCGCCTCGAGGGCCGGCCGCCGGGACCAGACGGCCGCCAACGCGCTCCCAATGATGCAATGCGTGATCGCAGAAATGGCGCTGGGGATCGCGGTCAGCGGATTGGCGAAATGGGCTTGTGCGAGCACGGCTCCGAGCCCCGAGTTCTGCATCCCGACCTCGATCGAGATGGTGCGCGCCACCCTTCCGAAGCCGCCGCTGAGTCCCCCCAGGAGGTAACCGAAGAGAAATCCGAGACTGTGTGCGGTCACCACCGCGCCGAGCAACTGCAGACCGGATTCGAGGACCGCGTCTTTTTGGGCTGCGAGGATGGCCGCGACGATGAGCACGATCATCAGAACGGCGGCCGCAGGTGCTGCCGGCAGAAGCGTCTTGGTGAGCCTCGGCAGATATCGCCGCATGAAGAGCCCCACCGCAATCGGAAGTAGAACGACCTTTGCGGTGCTCAGGAACAGGCCCCATCCGTCGACGTCCACGCGGCTGCCGACGATCCATGCGGTGAGAAGCGGTGTGAATGCCGCGGCGAGCATCGTGGAGAATGCGGTCATCGAGACCGAGAGCGCAACATCGGCTTTCGCCAAGTACGCGATCACGTTGGACGCGGTTCCACCGGGACAGC
>DASRZF010000324.1:0-3736 GCA_035686645.1 Polyangiales bacterium | reverse complement strand
CAGCTTCCGGCCGGCCCCGCTGGCAGCGCTGCATTTGGGCAGGTCCCGGGCAGTCTCGGTGAAACGCCATGCGAGTGGGCCACGCAGATGTTGAGATACGTGCGCCCATCACAGCCGCAGACCGGGCTGTAGTCTTGCGTGCAGGTGGACGGCATCGGAAAGCAGGCCCCTTGAGCGCCCGTTTCACCGCATTCCGCCTCTTGCGCGTAATGACAGACGAACTCCGCATCGCAACTTGCCCCCGCCGCTCGGCTGCAGGCTCCCCCTGGTCGATCGGGGTAACGCGCTTCTTCGCCGTCCTTTGCGCAGCCGCTCAGGAAACCGATACAGAAGATCCATACGAAAAGGCGTGCCATGTCTTCGTAGGTATCCCCGAACCGCGAGCAAGGCAAGGCCCGCTACGCCGAGCCGAGGGCCCGTACGAGCTCCGGCACGACCTCACCCGCCGTGCCCGCCAGAAATGCGCCGCGACCCGTTCGTCGTACGAATGCGCTGAAGGGATTCGGCTCCGGGTTGACGACAATCATCGGAACTCCCCGCTGCGCCGCAATGGTGCCGATGTGCATCGGTAGCGAAGTCGCTCCGCTAGTGCCAACGACGACCACGAGGGAGGCGCGCCGCGCCGCATCGATCGAGCTCTGGAAACGAAAGTTCGGTTCGTCGTAGGTCTCGTCGAACCAAAGGACGTGCGGTCGTGCCATCGCGCCACAGGCAGGGCAGCGCAACTGCTGGAGCTCAGGCTCGCTGATAGAGCGCCCCTTGGACCAGGCCAGATCGATGCCGTCGGGAATCGGCACCGGGGCAGGGAGGCATTCCTTCGCGCAGCGCATGAAATCGATGTTCCCGTGGATCTGGTAGGTGCGCTCGGGCGTGCTGCCAGCGCGCAGGTGAAGTCCGTCCACGTTCTGAGTGACCAGGAGGAATCGCTTGGCCCCGCGTCCCTCCGCTTTGACGAGCGCATGGTGCGCTGCGTTCGGTTCCGCGCTCCGGCAGACCCCGCGGCGATAGAGGTACCAGGCCCAGACCTCGTTTGGCATTTGCCGAAACGCGGCCCTGGTCGCCATTTGCTCTGGCTGATAGTTCGCCGAACCGACCCGCCAATAGCCTTCCTCGCCTCGAAAGGTGGGGATGCCGCTCTCGGCGGAGACCCCGGCGCCGGTGAGCCAGAGGATCAGCGTCTGCGGCCGGTCGATGAGTTGCTTCACGGAGTCATCGAGCACGCTGAGGTGCCTAGTGGCATCGCAACCCTTCGTCCACCGCGAAGTCGACATCGACCCACGCTTGCCTCGAAGTTCATTACTCTCTAGAAGACACGGCAGCAAAGGAACTTCGGCGGCAAATGAATAGACTCATCATCGCAGCAAGCTTCGTTGCTGCGCTCGTCACGCTGGGCTGCAAGAAAGAGAAGACGGCACCGCCGCCCCCGGAGCTCGCCGTCACCATGATCGACAGCGGGGACGCCCCTCGCGAGCCCTTGCGCTACGCGATAGCGCCCGGCACCGTCGTCCAGTCGATCCTCGAGATTCGAAGTGTCGATGAGGCGCACGAGCGGACGGAGAAATCACAGAACGCGTTTGGTGTGCTGCCTGGGTTCAGGCTATTGCTCCGCGCCGGGCCGACGGTCCTTCAGGCGAAGGGCGCACGGTACGTCTTGCGGATCTCAAAGGCAGACTCGATTCTTCCAGAGGGCGTAACGGAGCGTCAAGCGGAGGAGGTGGAGCGGGGCATTCAAGTCCTTCGCGGTATGCGCGGCCGATTCGACATCAATGAGCAGGGCATCGTCATCGACGCGGACGTTCCCTGGGCTCAGGGCCACCAAGCACTTCACCCTCGAATTGCGATCACCATTGGCAATGTGCGTTCCGCCATAGCGACCATTCCTGTCCCGAACGAGCCCGTAGGCGTCGGTGCGATCTGGGAAGTACGGCGCCCCTTGCGCATCTGGAGCGCCCGCGTAACCCAGGTGACACGCTACCAGCTGACCGATCGCGCAGGCGATCGATTCCGAGTTGCCGTGACGGTGGACCAGGTCGCGGCGCCTCAGGTCGCGGACCTCAATCCGGATCTCGAGATGCGCGTGCGTAGCTACGAGATGCACGCGCGCGGTCACGTACTCGCGGACCTGGGTCTTCCGCTCGCACTCGAGGCATCGCTCGAGTCGCACTCGGCCGCCGATATCGCGTTGGTTTCCCCAGAGGCGACGGAACACCTCACGTCATCGCGACGGTCCGTGCTACGACTGGTGTCGAAAAGCGAAAGGTGAGATCCGTGTTTCAGAAACTCATGCTCGTCATGTTCCTACTGGCGACAGCCGCCTGCCAACCCAAATTTACGCCTCAGTCCACTCAGGTCCCCGAATACCGGCGTCCGCAGCGTGTCCTGCCAACAATTCGGATTCTGGACGCCGGACTCACACCGCGTGCTCCACTTCGCTATAGGGTCCCACCCGGAGCGAGCGAAACCGTCTACCTCGAGTTGGTTCGCGCCCAGGCGCTGCGAGTTGGCAACGAAGGGGGGCAAAGTGGGATGCCGCCTATTCAACTCCAAGTCCAGATGGGACCTTCGGAGCCAACTCCCGAGGGTTTCATTCGCCATCCGCTGAAGATCACTCAGCTGCGCATCGCGAACGAGGCTCAGAAGATGAGCCCGGCCCAACGCGAGCAGATGGAGAAGACGCTTGCGCCGCTTTTGCATGTCGAGGGCTGGAGTGAGATGGACATTCAGGGCCGCGTACGCCGGAGCGAATTCCGAGGACTTGAAGACGTGCCACCCGATCTGATCGCGATGCTGGGCAATATTCGCACGGCCTTGCTCACAGTGCCGTTCCCCGACGAGCCGCTCGGAGTCCGTTCACGCTGGGAAGTCGAGCGCAAGATACAGCTCTCCGGGTTTTGGGCCGATCAGGTGGCGACCTATCACATCGTCAAGATGGACCGAAATCAGATCGAGCTTCAGATCGCGGCGCGGCAGTCTGCAACTCCACAATCGCTGGCGAACGGTCGACTAGAGGCGTATCAAGTCTCGGTGATCGGCTCGGCCGTCGTGCGATTGGATTCTCTCAGCGCCTTTTCCGAGGCGGAAGCCACTTCGCAGATGCGCATTCAGCAGCGGACCGGCTCTGGATCGCAACTGCTGCAGGTCGACTCCCGAACCATGGTCCGCCTCTATCCGGCAGACGCCGGAAAACCGCTCGCAGAGGAAGCACCGGAGCAAGACGCGGTCGACCAGGAAGACGCCAATGTGATCACGGATCCGGGTAAGCAGAAGCTCAAGTGGCGATGAGCCGCCGATCCAGCGTCGAGTCGTCGGATGGACCTCGACGGAGATTCACGAGTCCTGGGCTTTGCTCGCCCATTCCGCCGCTTCGCATTTTGGGCTAGGATCGAGCCATGACGCGCACTTTTGCCTGCTGGGGCGCCGCGATGCTCGTCGCGGGCTGTTGGAACACGGAGGCACCGAGCCCGGACGCGCAGCACGATTCGGCGAACGAGACGCGCAGCGAAAGTCCGCAGATGCCTATCGAGACGCCAACGCTCGAGCGGCGCGATCAAGAGTGGTCTGGCGCCGCGAGCCTCGCCGTCGTGGAAGACCCGCTTGCCGCGTCCGCCGCGGACGCTCCTGCGACCGCGGACAGCCCTGCGACCGCGGCGAACGCTCAGCCAGACGAAAGCACCCAGCGCGACTTGGCCGCGGAGCTCAAGGCTGCTCTGGGAATTCCCGGCGACTGCCTGCAGGA
>DASRZF010000323.1:0-16725 GCA_035686645.1 Polyangiales bacterium | reverse complement strand
GCTCTGCGTCGCCTTGGCCTGACTCAACGTGAGCGCCAAAGGAAGGTATCCGTCCTCGAGCAGCCCGAGCGTCTGCGACGTCCGATGGTGCTGGACGAAGCTCAAGCTACCTACGACGGCGAAGGCGACGAGCACCAGTATGTAGCCAAGCACGATGCGAGTCGGGATCGTGAGCCATTTCCGGCGAGCCGGACGAGTCATGGGTGGATCCTAGACCTGGTAGCGGAACCTGGCGAGGTTCTAGTCCTCGCGACCGCCAGACTGCGAAAACCGCCCCTGATTCGCAAGCGATCCGCTGAGCGGAGCCACTGGATCCGCCGCGTCCAACGAGCAGCGAAAGGCTAACACAGCCCAAGTTGCGTGGCGGCCTTCTGAAAGCGCGCGCGGCGTGCACTTCCGGCCACGTCGAGGAGTTTTCGATCGCGCTCCCAGCGATCTCGCTCCTCAGGCGGAGCCGCGTCCCATATGCCCAGGAACTCATCACTGGTAATGAGGTGCGACAAATGCTCGCCCACTCCATGAAGGGCCACGTGCGTGTTTGGATCCAATGGTGTCGCCTCGCGCAGGCTCTCGAGTGCCACGAGGATCGATACCATCTCCGCCAGGAAGCCGGCTGGCGCACCGGTCCGTTTGCCCAAGCCGAAAAAGTACGCGACAGCGCTGCCGTAGACATGAATGTCCTCGACGGTTCGAAACGGCTTCACATACTCGAGATACCCGTCGCCGCTCATGCGCTCGCTGGGGTCGACGCACACATTCTCGAGCTCGACGCGCGAATGCGGAACCTCAGGAACGAACGAAATCGGTGGCAGATCGATCAATGAGACGCCGTCTCGGTCGGTCGGAATGCGCACCACAACGAGCTCGGGCGTCCCATCCGCATGCTCGCCTGCGCGCGCGGCGATGATCAACGTCTTTGCCAGGTTCCCGAAGGTGACGAATGTCTTCGTGCCGTTGAGCGCATACGAGGAGCCGACCTCGGCGGCGCGAAGAGTCGTTTTGATCGCGCGTGGGTGGCTGCCCTCGATTTCGGTCACGCAAAGCGCGCAGGGCAAGACGACGTCCGGCACCAGGGTTTGAAGCGCTGCGGAATAGCCGGCTGCGAACGCCAAGCCCAGCCGGTCGACACTCGACGCGACCTCGAGCGCCGCGCCGAATGGACTCGACCCGCGCTGGAGAGCCTGTCGGTAGCCATCCCATACCGACTCGAGATCTGAGCGCGGTGGTTGCTCCCCGTACATGAGCGCCGGAATACCCCACGGGAATCTCGGATTCAATCAGCGAGCCCCTCCCGGGCCGCCGCCGGAGACCAATTCTCCCACGCGGCGCGAAACTTGAGCAGCGCTCAGTTGACGAGTGCTTCGGTTGCGCCGCTCACCGACTTTCCTCGACGGGCGTGGTGCTCGATCGCCGCTCGGACGAAGCTCGTGAACAGAGGATGCGGGGTGTGCGGTTTGCTCTTGAACTCGGGGTGGAACTGGCAGCCGATGAAATGGGCGTGTGCCGGCAGCTCCACCATCTCGACCAGGCGCCCATCAGGCGAGACCCCGGAGAGCACCAGGCCACCATCCTCGAGCCGCTCGCGGTACGCGTTGTTGACCTCGAAGCGGTGCCGGTGCCGCTCGCTGATGCGGGACGTACCGTAGATCTGCAGAGCCAGAGAGTCTGGTTTGATGGTGCAGGGGTAGGCGCCGAGGCGCATCGTCGCGCCCTTGTCTTCGACGCCGCGCTGGTCGGGCATGATGTCGACCACAAGGTGCTCCGCCTGAGGATCAAACTCGGCGCTGTTGGCGCCTTGCAGGCCGCAAACGTTTCGCGCGTACTCCACGACCGCCATCTGCATGCCGAGACAGATACCGAAGAAGGGAATGTCGTTCTCCCGCGCAAACTGAATTGCCAGAATCTTACCTTCCGCACCACGGTCTCCGAAACCACCGGGGACGAGGATCGCGTCGTGCCGGCTGAGTCGCGCCTCGACGTTGCCGCTTTCGAGCTCTTCGCTGTCGATGTAGTCCAGGTCGAGCTTCACATCACACTCGAGCGCCGCGTGAACCAAGGACTCGTGGAGCGACTTGTACGAATCGCGGAGGTGGACGTACTTGCCGACGAGCGCAATTGAAACGTGTCCGCGGTCCGGAGCCAGATAACGCTCGACCGTACGCCGCCAAACCGAGAGATCCGGATCGCGCGACCAGATGTTGAGCCGCTCGGCCAAGAGGCGATCGAGACCCTGCTCGTGGAGCGTCAGCGGAAGCTCGTAAATCACGCGAACGTCTGGGGCGGCGATGACCGCTTTGACGGGCACGTTGCAGAAGTGGGCGATCTTTTCCTTGAGCGCATGAGGTAGCTCGCGATCGACGCGACAAAGAAGAATCTCGGGCTGAATTCCCAGTCCCAAAAGCTCCTTTACCGAGTGCTGGGTGGGCTTGGTTTTGAGCTCGCCGGCCGCTGCGATGTGCGGAATGAGCGTGACGTGAACTGAAACGCTATTCTGCGGGCCGAGCTCTCCGCGAAGTTGCCGGACCGCTTCGAGAAACGGAAGCGACTCGATGTCACCGACAGTCCCGCCCACTTCGACGATCGCAACGTCTACGTTGCGGGTCGCCTCTCGAACTCTGGCCTTGATCTCGTCGGTGATGTGCGGAATCACCTGAATCGTCGCGCCGAGATACTCCCCGCGGCGCTCCTTCGAGATCACGGAATCGTAGATCTTGCCGGTCGTGAAATTGTTCGCCTTGGTCATCGTCGCTTTGGTGAAGCGCTCGTAGTGACCGAGGTCGAGGTCGGCTTCCGCTCCATCGTCGGTCACGAAGACCTCTCCATGTTGGAAAGGCGACATCGTGCCGGGGTCGACGTTGATGTACGGGTCCAACTTCATGTTGGTGACCCGCAATCCTCGTGCTTCGAGGAGGGCGCCCATCGAAGCAGCCGCTAGGCCTTTTCCGATTGAGCTGACAACACCCCCTGTGACGAAGATGAACTTGGTGTGTCGTGCGTTCATCCGGTGGGGCTCCTAGAGCATTGCGTGTTGCACGCAACAGCCGGACCCTAGATGCCGTCCCCGATGGTGTCAACGCGACTCTTGGTTGATGTTGCCGATACCGTGATTCTGCGAATTTTCTAGCGGTGCGAATCACCGATATCGTCCGGGCTCGCGAGCAACGAAGCACGTGTGAGACTGGCGGTTCCGAAGCGCTCGCGAAGCGCTCCTGTCGTCGCCGCGAGACGCTCGCGCCGCGCTCGCTCGGCGTCCGGAAACAGCTCCGCATCGGGAACCTTAGTGAGCGACGAAACCGAGACCCCGGTCAGGCGAACACCGGCACCAAGAGCATCGAAGCGCGTGAGCAGCTCAGTGGCCGCTTCGAAGATCGCGTCGGTGTCGGAGACCGCCCGCGCTAGCCGAATCTGGCGCGTGCGAATGCGATGGTCGCCGTACTTGATCTTGAGGGTGACCACATTTGCCCAGAGCCCCTTGCGCACGAGTCGATCGGCCAGCAACATCGATTGCTCGAGGATCGGCTTGAGAAGCGCCTCGCAGCTTCTGAGGTCTTGCTCGAAGGTCGATTCGCTCCCAAGGCTCTTGGGCGGCGCGCCGACGACGACCGGTCGCTCATCGAGTCCGCGTGCTAAATCCCTCGCAACGGGCCCCCAAGTCCCGAGCAAGCGCTCGAGTGTACGAACGTCGGTGCGCGCGAGGTCGCCGATCGTTTGTAGACCGGCGTCCCGCAGCCGGACCCTTGCCTTCGGACCGACCCGCCACATCCGCTCCAGTGGGAGGGGATCGAGAAACTCCGCGGAGGCGTCAGCGGGGACGATGGTCAACCCATCTGGCTTATGGAGGTCGCTGGCGATCTTGGCGACGAACTTGTTGGCCGCGACCCCCGCCGACCCGCTGAGCCCGGTCTCGGCGCGCACCTCCTTCTTGATGCGGCGCGCGATTTCAGGCCCATCACCGAAAAGAGACCGGCTGGCGGTGACGTCGAGAAAGGCCTCGTCCAGCGACAGGCCTTCCACGAGCGGTGTGTAGCGCCGGAAAACCTGAAAAACCTTGGTACTCAGCTCCGAATAGCGACTCCTTCGTGGCGGAACCACGATCGCGTCGGGGCATCGACGGAGGGCCTCGACCATCGACATCGCCGAGCGCACTCCGCTTGGACGTGCCTCATAGGAGGCAGCGGCGACCACGCCTCTGCGCGAGCGGGCGCCAACCAGAACCGGCTTTCCGCGCAAATCCGGGTCGTCCAATTGCTCCACCGACGCAAAAAACGCGTCCATGTCGAAGTGGATGACTGTACGCATGTCTTCTTTGACGACCCTACAGCAACAAGTCTTGATTGCCAGCACGATCAAACGTACCGTCCGGCGCTATGGCGGAACCGGGCAAAGAGAACCCCTACGAGGGTCGGTTTGGCATCATTCGGCGGATCGACGATTGGATCTTCCACGTCGAAATGGGCGTGCTTTGGACCTTCCTCGGCGCGTCCGCGATCATGGTGTTCTTGGATGTCGTTTACCGGCGGCTCGCGGCTCCGGATAGCAAGGTGGCCGAGCTCTGCGCTCGCATCTTCGGCGTCGAGACTCCCGAAGGAATGAAGACACTGACCACGATCGGTCCTACCGCCACGGCGGTCGTGGGCATTGGCCTCGTGTATTTCGCGTTTTGGACTGCGGAGAACCACGCGGCCGAGCCCGGAAAGCGTTCGCGGACCAAACCGATAGTCGAGGCCATCGTGGCCTGCAGTGGTCTCGGGCTCTTGGGCTGGATCATGCTCCAGCCGACGGTCGAGTCTCGCTGGTTCTATCTACTCCTGTACGGGCTCTGTGCATTGGCATGGCTCGTCCAGTTGCTGCGCCAGCGTGCAGCGGGTTGGGTCTCAAAGCTGATAGCCTTCTTCGTCGTCACCGCGCTCCTGGTCTACATCATCGTCAACTACTTCCCGGACGGCTACAGCTGGTCGAAAGAGCTCTCACTGATCATGCTGCTCTGGGTCGGCTTCCTCGGCGCGAGCGTATGCGCACACGAGGGCAAGCACATTCAAGTCGGCGCGCTGAAACGAGTCGTCCCCCCATCCTTGTCGAAATGGACCGATGCAATCGGCTACATCACGACAGCCGGCTTCTGCTTCTTCATGGCTGCGCTCGGCTACGTGTACGCCAAGGAAGCCCTCCAGCTCGAGGGTCGATTCGAGCAAACCAACATCCCCGACTGGGTCGCGACCATCGCGGTTCCGGCCGCGTTCGCCATGACGACGATTCGCTACGTGGCCGCGGCGTTCAGCTCCATCATGGGGGGCTCGTACGGCGCCGCCCCTGAAGATGAGGCCCTGGCTCTTGCTGAGCAAGCAAAGGCCGCAAAGCAGGGAGCGGAAGGATGAACGCCGTACGCGAACGGAAGCTGCCCTTCCTCATCATGGTCACGATCATCGTCTTCCTGCCGTTCCTCGGCAAGGGAGGGATCCTCGCGTCCGCCATCATCGCCGCTGCGCTCGTCGGCTCCCCTCTGTTCGTGCTGATCGGCGTCGCTACGCTCGGCAGCCTGTTCCTTTGGAGCGGATTCACCGAGCTCAACCAGTTCACGATCGTGATCGAAGGCATTCGGAGCCTCGCCGACAGCCCCACGCTTCTCGCCATTCCGTTCTTCATCATGAGCGGCGCGGTCATGAGCAAGGGACAGATCAGCCAGCGCTTGATCGAATTCGCCCAGGCGTTCATCGGTTGGGTCCCCGGCGGCATGGCGATGAGCGGTGTTCTCGCATGCATGCTCTTCGCCGCGATCAGCGGCTCGAGCCCCGCAACGGTGGTCGCGATCGGCTCCATGATGGGACCTGCGCTCATCGCCGAGGGCTACAGGGAGCGCTTCTCCCACGGCCTGCTCACCTCCGCGGGTTCCCTCGGCATTCTCATCCCCCCGTCGATTCCGATGATCGTCTACCCGATCGTCAATCAGGGCGCGGTCATCGAGGTCGAGCGCCTGTTCGCCTCCGGCTTCGGCCCCGGCCTCGTGATGGGCTCGATCCTGATCGGTTACTCGTTCTATCAGGGCATCGTCGACAAGATTCCGACCTCACCGTTCAAGTTCCAGAAGCTCATCGCGGCCAGTCGCGACGGCTTCTGGGCACTGATGTTCCCCCTGCTGATCCTCGGCGGCATTTACGGCGGTATCTTCAACGCGGTCGAAGCCGCGGCCGTCAGCGTCATGTACGCGATCGTGGTCGAGGTCTGGCTGCACCGCGCGCTCAAGCTCAAAGCCATCCCCGCGATCTTCGGCGAAACGGGCGTGTTCCTCGGTTCCTTCCTGGTGATCATGGTCATGGCGCTCGCGCTCGGTGAGTTCCTCGAGAAAGAGGAGATTCCCGCTCGAATGGTCGAGTGGATTCAGGGCAAGGACCTCGAGTACTGGCAGTTCCTAGTCCTGCTGAACCTGCTGCTCCTGGCCGTCGGGATGATGATGGACATCCTCAGTGCGATGTTCGTCTTCGTGCCCTTGTTGGCGCCGATCGCGGCCTCGATGGGCGTCGATCCGATGCATTTCGGGATCATCTTCATCGTCAACCTCGAGATCGGCTACCTCACCCCACCGGTCGGCCTGAACCTCTTCGTAGCCAGCGCACTCTATGAAAAGGGGCTCGGCCACATCATACGGAGCGTCGCGCCCTTCGTCGGCCTCATGCTGATCGGTCTCGGCATCATTACCTGGTATCCGCAGGTGTCGATCGGACTCGGCAACGCGATCATGGGTGCTGATCCCAATGCACTGCTCGACGAGGACGGCGACGGCGTAGACGATCGGGGCGAGGATGCAGGCGGCATGCCCACCATGGAAGAGATGATGCAAGAAGCCATGGAAGCCGATGATGACGGGGACGACGACGAGGACCTCGACGACGACGAAGACTTCGACGATGACGAGGACCTCGGCGATGACGAGGACTTGGGCGATGACGACGTCGAATAGGCACCTGGCCCCAGACCGCTGCGAGCTCTGAGTCGGCCGAGCGAGTGCGGCTGCGCCGAGCGGGCTGCCGTGATAGGCTCGCTCGCCCGATGGCATACACCGTTCTCGCGAGGAAATACCGACCGCAAAGCTTCGAAGATCTCGTAGGTCAGGAGCACGTCGCGCGGACTCTCGCAAACGCGATCGAGTCGGACAGGGTTGCCCATGCATTCCTGTTCACCGGTGTCCGAGGCGTCGGTAAGACGACCACCGCGCGCCTGCTTGCAAAGGCCTTGAACTGCGAGAACGGGCCGACTCCGACCCCGTGCAACGACTGTGGCCCTTGCCGCGACATCACGGCCGGTATCGACGTCGACGTCCAGGAGATCGATGGAGCCTCGAACAACAGCGTCGAAGACGTGCGGCGCCTTCAAGAGTCGCTCCCTTATCGACCCCAGCGGGACCGCTACAAGATCGTGATCGTAGACGAGGTTCACATGCTCTCGGCGGGCGCCTTCAACGCGTTTTTGAAGACTCTCGAAGAGCCGCCGGACCACGTGAAATTTATCTTTGCCACCACGGAAAGCCACAAGGTTCCGATCACCATTCGCTCACGGTGTCAGCAGTACGACTTTCGACTGATTCCGCACCGGCTCATCGCCGAGCGCGTTCGTGAGATTCTCGAGACGGAATCCCTCTCGGCTGACGACGAAGCGATCTCGGTGGTCGCGAGGGAGGCGGCAGGGTCCATGCGCGACGCGCTCACCCTGCTCGATCAACTCGTCGCGATCTCGGACGCTCGAATCACCGCGGATACCGTGGCTGCAAGCCTGGGCATCGCCGCGCGCGAGGCCTTGTACGAGGTTGCGAGCGCCGTGCTCGAAGGCGACGGCGCTCGCGTGGTGAAAGCTGTCGATGGCCTCGCCGACAAGAGCGTCGACATGCAACACTTTGCGCGCCAGCTGCTGCAGCTCATCCGCGACCTCGTGGTGCTCAAGCTCGACGCTGGGGACCCCGCCGACTGGGTCCCCGAAGAGCGGGAAACCGCCATGCAGCTGATCGAAGACGTCGACATTCTCGAGCTTCAGCGCGCGTTTCGAGCTGCGTCTATCGTCATGGACGAAATGGCCCAAAGCCCCAACCCAAAGCTCATGCTCGAAATGGGGCTCGTGCGGGTCGCGACCAGGCCTCCACTTCAGTCGGTCGCTGAGCTGATTGCGCGACTGGATGGGTTACAGGGCAAGCCAGGGCCGAGTGGCGGCTCACCCGGTGGTTCGCGTGCTCGCACGACGAAGCCAAAGCCGGAACCGGCTCCAGCCAAGCCGAAAGCGGAAGCGACACCTGCACCCAAGCCCAAGGTCGAAGTCGACGCCGCACCACGCTCTGCGTCGGACCCAGAACCCAAACCCCAGAATCCCAATCAGCCGGTCATGCCGGCGACGAAACACGCCGGTGGCTTTCAGACGAGCACCGGCGAGGTACTGACGCCGATCCGAAGAGCCGCCCTCCAGGAATGGGAAGAGCTGGTCGGCACCCTCGAGCAACAGCAACCGGCTTTGGCGGCCGTCCTCGAACACGGCATTCCCAAGACCGTCGGCCCCGACCGGATCGTCCTTTCGTTTAAGGACGGCTCGTTCTACGGTCGCCAAGCGGGATCGCCCGAATCGATCGCTGCAATCGTGCGGATAGCCGAACAGCAGCTCGGCGGACGTCCGGAAATCGAGATCCGCTTCGATGCTCAGGGCGAGGCAGCGACGAAGACGGTCGCGGCAGTCGCAGCCCAGCGAAGGGAGGCCGAGCTCGACGCCAAGCGCAAAGAAGCGCTCAACCACCCACGCGTGCGTGATGCCGTCGACGTGTTTCCTGAATCGGCCGGGAAGCTGAAAGTGCTCATCGAAGCGGACTGAGAGGATCGAATGAATTTTCGTGGCGGAATGGGAGAGCTGATGCGGCAAGCGGGTCGCGTCCAGCGCAAGGTCGAGAAGCGCAGAGAAGAGCTGCGAGAGGAAACGTTCGAAGCTCGCGCTGGCAACGACAAGGTGACGGCGATCGCGAACGGCATTCCGGAGCTGGCCGAAATCCGCATCGATAAGACCCTCCTCGAAGAAGAGGACATCGAAATGGTGCAAGACCTCGTCGTCGCCGCAGCCAACGCTGCCCTGACAAAGGCACGCGAGCACGTCGACGCGGAGATCGAAAAGATCACGGGAGGCCTTTCGATCCCCGGAATCGGCTGACCGATGACCGCCAACGATCCGATTGCGTCTTTGATTTCGTTGCTCTCCCGCTTGCCAGGGATCGGCACGCGAACCGCGGCGCGGCTTGCCTTTCACGTACTAGAGGGGGAGCAGCAATATGCAGAGGCGCTGGGCGAGGCCCTGCGTGGCATCCATGATCAAGTCACCCGATGCGAGCTCTGCGGAAACTATGGTGCGGAGTCGCGCTGTGCGATTTGCCGGGACCCGCGCCGTGACGCCTCCCTAATCTGCGTCGTTGCGAAAGTCCCTGATTTGATCGCGCTCGAAGCGCTCGGTAGCTTTCGAGGTCGCTACCACGTCTTGCATGGTTTGCTGGCGCCGCTCGATGGAATCGGACCGAATCAGCTGCCACTCGACGCACTCGAACGGCGCATCGCAGAGGAAGGCGTGAATGAGGTCATCGTAGCAACGCCACTCAATGTAGAGGGGGAAGCAACTGCGCTCTACGTCGCGGATGCGCTCTCCGCTTCTGCGGTACGCGTCTCACGGATTGCAGCCGGAGTGCCGCATGGTGGCGAGCTGGAGTTTACCGACCAGGTGACGCTGGGCCGCGCCCTCGAAGACCGTCGCGCCGTTCGATGAGCAAATTAGAAGCTTGAAATCAGGGCGTTTCCTGCATTGACTCGCCTCGGTTGAATCTTTGACCGGGTCCCCTCGTAAAAAGCCGAGAGGTGCCCAATGATCCGATTCGTTCTGCTCCCTTCCCTCGCCTTCGCCCTCGTCTTCGGTAGCACCGAGGCGGCACGGGCCGAGGTCGTCGTGGTCCAACCCAACGACCAGTCGTCCCCGGTGATCGTCAAGACGAAACCGCCGACCGTCGTCGTGGTCGAGCGACAGTCAATCCCACAGCCGCAAGCCCAAGCCCCGACACCGCCCAAGCGCGACCGAAAACTGGGTCTGCACTTCGACGTCGGCGGTACTTTTGGGCCGCAGGTCCTGATGGGTGGGCTCTCCGGTGCGCTGCGCTTTCGGCCCAAGGAGCACGTGGCCATCGACCTCGGTTCGGGCTACTTCGCGGGCAACGACTACCAGGGCTTCTACCGAACGGAGATCCCACTGACCGTCAATGTGCTGTTCTTCGTCAACCCGCAGCACAAGGCGCAAGTGTACTTTCTTCTGGGCCCAGGCGTCTCGTTCGGGCGTGTCGACACGTACGACGAGCTCCGTCACATGACGTACATCGGAGGGCAGGCGGGCATGGGCCTCGAGCTGAGGCTCGCGCCGGCGTTTGCGTTGAACGTCGACGTGCGAGGCGTGCTCCGGCACCGAATCGACAACGATCCTCGACCCGAATTCTTCGATGGCACGCGAAGCACCGACACGTCGGGTGGCGCGGTGCTTGCCTTTGGTGCGACTTTCTATTTCTGAATCGGAGCCCCGCCGCTATGGCCGGTTGCTGCTCCGACGGTTGCCGAAAAGCTTCTTGAAGAAGCCATCGCCTTCTTCGCCGTCAGCGCCTTCCTGCGGAAGCGCAGGAGGGAGCGACCGCACGGCGTCGTCTTCGCCGACTTTCTCGAGCTCTTCGAGCTCGTTCTCGTCCACGAGGAGCACGAAATCGGATTCGTCGATGATCTCGACCTCGGTGTGCTCGTCGTCCCAAACGTCTTCGACCGATTGAGCGACCGAGGCTCGCGCCTCGCTTGACGTGAGCTCGACCGAGACACCTTCGGCAAGCGTGCTCAAGATTGCATCGGTGGCCTCGAGATCCACGGCCGCCGCATTCGCAAAACGACCTCGTACCTCGGCGATCTCGGCTTCGCTCCTTCCGAGCTCCGCGAGTGCCTGGTCCGCCCCAGCCAGCTTCTCTTCGGAAACGGTCACGTAATCAATGTCACAGGAAAAGCAGGCTCCGTAAAGTCTTTCGCTTCAAAAAGACACCTAGGCGGGGGCAGAAAACCGAGCGATCTCCGACTCGATGAACGAAATCCGGTCCTGACCCCAGGTGGAATACTCCCCGATTCGAAACGAGGGTACGCCCCAGAGCCCCATTTCGGTGAGGGCCTCGCGGTTCGCCTGGGCTCTCTGCTCCCAGTTGCCCGTCTCCAGAGCGGCCATCACCTCGGCCTCGGCGATCCCTGCGCGCTCGGCCAGGAACAGGAGGTCGGGAACGTGGGCGACGTCTCGAGCCTCTGCCCAGATGCCCTGCATCACGGAGCGCGCGAACTCGAGTCCAAGCCCCTTGTCGACGGCACAGTTGAAGAACACCGCCATGCAATATCCGATGCCCTCTCCGAGCGGGTCGCTCACCCGGCCGAAAGGGATTCCGAGCCTATCGGCTTCGCGCTTGGCATCGTGAACGATGTAGAGCCTCTTTGCTAGAGAGACGGGCAAGCCGCGCATCACCATCGGCAAGACGGGACGCACGTCGACGTCGACCCCGTAACGATCGCGGAGCTGGATCAGCTGCGGAACTGCAAGATACGAATAGGGGCTCCGAAATGAAAGGAAAGCCTCCATGCCTGGCCTGCTCCCTTCTGGGCGGCGAAGCAGCCTCGCCAGCTCCGGGGTGGAACCTCGCGTGAGACTGATGTTCCCTTCGAGCCGTTCGCGCTGGAGCCTTTCTTCGAGGTAGTGAAGTCGGTCGATCCCCCAGTACCAGTCGCCGTCGTAGTAGAGCATCCCGGGCTGATAGTGACCGGTCCGCTCGAGCGCGGTGTAGTTGGCCTCGAGCGCTGGACGGACGGATTCGCCGGAGAGACTGCCATGGCGATCGACGATCGCCGCCAGCGAGGTGCCATCATTGCGCCAGACCGCTTCGCCGAGCTCGATCGCCACGTCGACTTGTTCGTCGGCGGGCCGTCGTTCGAGAAGGACGGCGTGAGCACGCCGGACGCGATCTTCAGCGGGAGCCTGAGCCGCCAGGGGGAAGCTGAGCCCGTAGCTCTCGGCGAGTATCGCAGCGTCCTGGATCGCGTGTTCCAGAAGCATTTCGGGGGCTGGATTGGCGGCCATGCTCGGATGAGCGACGGGAATGATCTGGATCTCGAGCCCGTATGCATCCCGCAATCGCGGCGCGACCTGAGCCAGCAAGTGACTGTAGGGATCGTCGGCACGGTAGTAGAGGCGTGCGCGGCGGCGACCACCGCGTAAGACCCTGCCGGCGCGATGAAGCGCGTGCTTAGCCGGACGGGAATTCAAATAGACGTTGAGAAACGCGCCAACGAGTTTCGACTTCGCCGACACCTAGGCGACTCCAGTGAGCTCATAGACCTGGCGCACCGCGTCTTCGATCTTGGTCGCGTCGGGTCCGCCGGCCTGCGCGAAGTCCGGCCGCCCGCCACCGTTGCCTCCGACGATCGAAGCGGCGGCCTTGACGATGTCGCCCGCCCGGAATCGTTTGGTCAGTCCCTTCGAAACACTGCAGACGAGCAGGGCTTTCTTCCCGTCTTTGCTCGGTGAGCCCAGCAAGATCACCGCTGGCGCGAGCTTGTCTCGCAATTGGTCGGCCATTTCACGCAGCGCGCCGGCATCGCCCAACTCCACTACGGCACCGAGAACCCGCGCGCCGTCCACTTCGCGCGCATCGGCAGAGAGGTCCGCGCTGTCGCCCGACATCAGTGAGCGCTTGAGGCGATCGATCTCGCGCTGCGACTCCTTCTGCTGCTCGATCAGACGTTCGACCCGATCGCGAAGCTGCTGAGCCGGGGCCTTGAGCAATGCGGCCGCGCCGCTGAGCTCGGAATCCAGCCGACGCAGATGGCGGAGCGCGTTCAGCCCCGTGGTGGCCTCGATGCGGCGCACTCCTGCTGCCAGACCCGTCTCTGAGAGAACCTTGAACAACCCGATGTCGCCCGTGCGCGCCGCGTGGGTTCCGCCACACAACTCCAGCGACGGGCCGATCGTGAGCATACGCACCACATCCCCGTACTTCTCTTCAAAGATGCCGATCGCGCCTCGCTCCTTGGCCGCGTCCATCGCCAGCGCTTCGGTGGTGATATCGGTGTTCTCGAGCACTCGCGCGTTCACCAGGTCTTCGATTCGCTCGATCTCGGCGGCTTCGAGTGGGCGGGTGCCGCTATAGTCGAAGCGAAGACGTTCAGGACCTACGAGCGAGCCCTTCTGAGCAGCGGTAGCGCCAACGACCTGACGCAAAGCCCAGTGCAAGAGATGGGTCGCGCTATGGTTCCGCCGCGTGGCGCTTCGAAGCCCATGATCGACTCGGAGCTCGACCTCAGCGCCCGGCTGGAACGAACCCGAGATGACCTTGCCCCGATGGACGATCAATCCTTCGACGGGCTTTTGGGTATCCTCAACTTCGAAGCGCGCGCCCGCGAGCTCGATCACACCCCGGTCACCGACTTGGCCGCCTTGCTCCGGATAAAACGGCGTAGCGCGTGTGACGATCTCACCCGATGCACCGGAGCCGAGCTCCTTTACGGAGTCACCGCTCTGCACCAAGGCGAGGACCTCGCTCCGCGCAACCTCGCTGTCGTATCCGAGGAACTCGACCGCCCCCACCTCTTGCACCAGCGCCGGGTAGATCTCGGCGACCGCACTGCTGCCGACCTTCGAGCCCTGGCTGCGCAAACGAGCCTCGCCAAGCTCTCTATCGAAGCCATCTTGATCGATCGTGAAGCCCTGCTCCTCGCCGATTACGTTCTGAAGGTCGAGGGGGAATCCGTAAGTGTCATAGAGCTTGAACGCTACGGCTCCGGGCATGGAGCGCGCACCGTTGCTTTCGATCCATTCGTGATTTTCGGAAATCAGTTGGAGTCCCCGGTCGAGAGTCCGCCGGAATCGCTCCTCTTCTTGTTGGGTGATCTCCTCGATGAGCGCACGCCGTTCGACGAGCTGGGGATACACGTCCCCCATGTCGTCAACCACACGAAGCGCGCAGTGGTGAAAAAAAGGTTCGCCGATTCCGAGCCGATGGCCATGGCGAATCGCGCGGCGCATCACGCGGCGAAGGACGTAGGCGCGGCCATCTTTGTCTGGGAAGACGCCCTCCGAAATGAGAAACGCCGTCGTTCGGGCATGGTCCGCAATGACTCTCATGCTGACGTCGTCATGGGATTGGCTCTCCCCGTAGCGCTTCCCCGAAATCTCAGCAGCCAAGTCGACGATTGGACGCAAGAGGTCGGTGTCGTAGTTGCTCAGGACGCCCTGCTTCACGACCGCGATGCGCTCGAGGCCAGCACCGGTGTCGATGGAAGGCGCAGGCAACAGATCCATCTTGCCGCCGGCATGACGCTCGAACTGCATGAAGACGAGGTTCCACAGCTCGAACCAACCGCGGCCGTCGGCTGCAGGCTCTTCGCCGAATCTGCGCGGGTCGACGTCGTCGAGCCCGAGGCAGTAGTGAATCTCGGAGCAGGGGCCGCAAGGACCTGTATCGCCCATCTGCCAGAAGTTGTCCTTTGCGCCGCAGCGGATGATGCGCTCGTTCGGAAAGCCCGTGACGTCTTTCCAAATCGCTGCGGCCTCGTCATCCGCAGGAGCAAACCCTTCCTCGCCACCGAATACAGTAACGACGAGACGCTCGGGGTCGAGCTCGAGGGTGTCGATGAAATAGTCCCAAGCGAACTTGATGGCGTCGCGTTTGAAGTAGTTCCCAAACGAGAAGTTCCCGAGCATTTCGAAGAATGTGTGGTGCCGGGCGGTCACGCCGACGTTCTCGAGATCGTTGTGCTTGCCGCTGATCCGAATGCACTTCTGCGACGAGGTGGCACGCGCGTAGGGCCGTTGTTCCTTGCCGGTGAAGACGTCCTTGAACTGCACCATGCCCGCGTTCGCGAACATGAGAGTCGGATCATTCGGCGGAACCAGCGGACCCGACGCGACGCGTTCGTGCTCGCGCTCCGCGAAGAATCGCAGAAACGATTCCCGAATTTCCGATGAAGAGGCCATGGTCGACGATTGCTAGCGCTTGTGCAGCGCAGGCGCAACGCCTGTGCTAGAGCTTGCGCCGTGCTGACGTGCCTGCGCGTGCGGAGCTTCGCCATCATCGAAGCGCTCGAGGTCGAGCTCGATGCCGGGCTCAACATCGTCACGGGTGAGACCGGCGCGGGAAAGTCGATCCTGGTCGATGCGCTTCAGCTGGTGCTGGGAGCGCGTGGCCGGCCCGAAGTGGTCCGCACGGACGCCGATGCCGCAGAAGTCGAAGCGCTTTTCGACCTGAGCGGGCAAGCAGAGGTTCTCCAGTCCCTGCGCGACCAGGGCGTCGAAACCGATGGGGAGCTCTTGATTCGCCGGGTGGTGACATCGACGGGACGAACGAGAGCCTACGTCAACGGGCGGCTGGTCACGCTCGCGCAGCTCAAAGAGGTCACGAAAGGCCTCGCCGACATCTCTTCGCAGCACGAGTATCACTCCTTGGCGGACGCGCGGCACCATCTGTCCTATCTGGATGCCTTCGCGAACCACGGAGCGCTGCTCGACGAGGTCGGTCAGGCACATGCGACTCTTTCCGAGGCTGCGGCAAGGCTCGAGCAGGTCGTCACCGAAGAGCGCGGCAAGGCCGATCGTGAGGATCTGCTTAGTTATCAGGTCAACGAGATCGAATCCCTACGAGAAGCGCTCGAAAGCGAAGAAGCCTTGCTAGTCGAGCGGGAGCGGCTTCGCCATGCCGAGAAGCTCGGGATCGCATCCGGAGAAGCCGAGGCACAGCTTTACTCGGATGATGATTCGATCTGCGGTGCCGTTGCGCGGATCGCGGGTTCCCTCGAGCAAGCCTCGGCTTTCGATCCCAGCCTCGAGACGATCGCGAATCAGGTTCGAGAAGCGCTGCTGCAACTCGAAGACGCTGCGTCGGAGCTGGGTAGCTACGCACAGGACCTTTCTTTCGATCCTGCCCGTCTCGGAACGCTCGAGGACGAGCTCGACCGCTTGTCACGAGTCAAGCGCAAGTACGGCAGCACGGGCGAAGAGGTTCTAGCCTATCGCGACCAGGCGGCTGCCGAGCTCGACGCATTGGTGAGGTACGAGGAACGTCTCGACCGGCACCAGCGTGAGCTCGATGAAGCACTCGAAGAGGCGTCGCGGGTTGCTCTGACGCTTCGAACGAAGCGGAAGGCCGCGGCGGCCAAGCTCAGCAAGGCGATCAGCAAAGAGCTTTCCTCGCTCGGCATGGGAGAGGCGAAAGTCACCGTGGAGCTGGCCGCGCTCGAGGGCGGTCCACGCGAGCTTCAGGTCCATGGTGCAAGACTCTCGCCGACGGGCATCGACCATGCAGAGCTGCTGATCGCCCCGAACCGCGGCGAAGAGGCCAAACCGCTTCGTAAGATCGCCAGCGGTGGCGAGCTCTCGCGCGCGATGTTGGCGATCAAGCGCGTGCTGGCAGGCATCGGACCCGCGAGCCTCTACGTGTTCGACGAAGTCGACGCCGGCGTCGGTGGCGCTGTCGCCGAAGTGATCGGCCGCAAGATTCACGAAGTGGCCCAGCACAGCCAGGTGCTCTGCATCACCCACCTTCCTCAGATCTCCGCCTACGCCGACGCGCACTACCGTGTGCACAAAGAAGTCGTCGGCAAACGGACCAAGAGCGACATCCGGCTGCTCACGAAGAACGAGCGCCTAGAAGAGATTGCCCGAATG
>DASRZF010000322.1:0-5652 GCA_035686645.1 Polyangiales bacterium | reverse complement strand
TTTTACGGAGATAAACTCAGTGATTACAGCTAATTACATGGCGTCAGAAAGTTTGGACGACTTGTCATCGCCTGACATAGTGGCAAAGTTGATTGTCACGGAGTCTCCCATGGTCGATTCAAACCAGATTTCGGTTCTCGTCGTCGACGACGAGGCGCCCAACATCGACTCGCTCCGGCGAATCTTCGAGAGAGAGGGGTTCAGCGTGCTGACCGCAACGAGTGGCCAGAAGGCCCTCGATGTATGCCGGCGCAACGCCGTTCACGTCGTCGTGAGCGACCTGATGATGCCCGGCATGAACGGCATCGAGCTGGTCAAAGCGCTCAAGACTGTCGTTCCGGACGCGGAGGTCGTCTTGATGACCGCGTTTGGGACCGTCGAAAAGGCGGTGGAAGCGATGCGAGCCGGCGCATACGACTTCGTCGAGAAGCCGCTCAAGCGAATCCAGATGGTCAAGACTGTGCGGAAGGCAGCCGAACGTCATCAACTCGTGGTCGAGAACAAAGACCTTCGGCAGCAACTGTCCCAGCTGAGCGACCGAAGCATCGTCGGCTCGGCAGCATCACTTCGCGCCGCCCTCGAAATTGCAACGCAGGCGGCCCCATCATCGGCAAACGTGCTCATTCTCGGGGAGAGCGGAACGGGCAAGGAGCTCCTTGCGCGTTTCATCCACGAACGCAGCGGCAGGAGCCGGTTCGTCGGCGTCAACCTTTCCGCGTTACCGGAGACGATCGTCGAGTCGGAGCTTTTCGGCCATGAAAAAGGCGCTTTTACGGGCGCCATCGCACGTCGGGACGGCCGCATCGCCGAGGCAGAGGGCGGCACTTTGTTCCTCGACGAGATCGGTGAGCTCTCTGCGGCCGTGCAGGTGAAGCTACTCCGGGTTCTACAGGAAGGGGAATATCAGCCGGTCGGTGGGCACACGAAGCAGGCCGATTTTCGATTGATCGCAGCCACCAATCGCGACCTTCGAGCCGCGGTGGAAACTGGCGAGTTTCGCGAAGATCTCTACTACCGGCTCAACGTCATCGCGCTGACGAGCCCGCCGCTGCGAGCACGACGCGATGACATTCCGCTTCTGGCCGAGCACTTCGTCGAAACCTACTGCAAAAAGAACGACAAGGACCCACTCGCCATCGAGCGCGACGCCGTTCAACAACTCGTGGCCTATGACTGGCCGGGCAACGTGCGGGAGCTGCAGAACGTGATCGAGCGCGCGGTTGTGTTGAACAAGAGCGGCGTGATCAAGCTCGCGGATCTACCCGATCCGGTCGCCAGGGCAGAACCTCAACTCGACGCTTTCGCTTTTCCAGTCGGCACGCCCCTCAGCGAGGTGGAACGAGGCGTGATCCACGGCACGCTGAAACACACCGACGGCGACAAACAACTCGCGGCGCAACTCCTCGGAATTTCAGCGCGTACGATCTATCGCAAGCTCGGCGCCGAGAAGGGCGACGAGCTCGGCTGAACAGCCGCGCCCTGCTCTTCTGTCATTTTGTCAATCGAGGCACTTCAGGACCGCCAGCTTGTCCATGAGACGAGCTCCGCACTCTGCCTCCAGTCACGAAATGATTGGTCTTTCCGACAATTCGCTTCGGCACGGTGGTTGCTGTAGTGAACCTCGGTGGCAACTGCGCGCGAAAACCGATTCTCGATGGCGATTCTCCTCGCAACGCTGGCGGCCTGCGCTTTCTTCCTGGCCCAGGGGACGACCCGCGTACTGGCGGCTGAGTTGCTGGCGGTCGATGGGGGGCCGGCCGCGCCGACCGGCAGGCGGAGCACGCCGGCTTCCAGCGAGTTTCCACGCAAGCGCGACGCTGCGATCATTCTTCGAAGGAACATCTTCGACTCGACGCGCGGCGACCTCACCGCTGAGCCAATTCCGGAGGTCGCGATCGGCGCCGATGGGGAGCCACTCGAGGAATGGGATCCGAGCCAGCCTCCCGCCAAGTGCACGAGCAAGCTGCGCCTCGTCGGCTCGGTGATGAGCCCGGGCTATCCGGATTGGTCCTTCGCCGCGATCGCGGGTTCGAGTGGAGGCAAGACGATGCTCTATCGCGAGGGATCGACCGTGGACGGCTCTCGCATACTCGCGGTCTACCCTTCGAGCGTGGTGGTCAGCAGCTCGAGTGGAGCCTGCCAACTGCTGATGTTCGAAGAAGAAGAAGACGCGGGCTCGGTCCGCACCCCGGCCATCGCGAGCAGGCCCGCTCCGAGCACTCCAGCGAACGCACGCAACGCGGGACTGAGCGACGCCGAGCTCGAGGATGGCATCGAAAAGATAAGCGACACCAAGTTCAGCATCCAGCGGAGCTTGGTCGATAAGGCCCTGGCCAATCAGGGAAGCTTGATGCGGGCAGCGCGAGTCATACCGCACGAAGAGAACGGTAGAGTGGTCGGCGTCAAGCTCTACGGGATTCGCCGCAATAGTCTGCTCGGACGGCTGGGCGTTCGGAATGGCGACATGCTCCGCACGATCAACGGATTCAGCATGACCAGCCCGGACACGGCCCTCGAAGCCTATTCGCGTCTGCGAACGGCGGACAAGCTCTCGCTGGCGATAAAGCGGCAGAACAACGAAATGACCATCGACTACAACATTGAATGATGCGCCACCTTGGGAACTCAGGCGGGGAATGAATCGTGATTTCTAGAAAACAGCTAATTTGCTTGGTCGTTGGCTCGCTGCTGCTGAGCACGGAACACGCTGCGATAGCTCAACAAGACGTAGCCAAGCCAGCAACTCCTCCGGCACGGATTCCGAGCTCGCCATTGCCCTTGCGGCCGGCTCCGAAGGCAGATCCCAAAGCTGAGGTTGCCGAAGAAGAACCCCCTGAGCTCGAGAACGAGTTGCCGCAGTTCGAGACGGGCGTCGAGTTCCAGCCGATGTCGCCGAGGACCCGAGTGACGTTCAATCTCGAAGATGCGGAGCTGCCGGATCTGGTGCGCCTGATTTCAAACATGACGGGGCGGCGCTTCATCCTTCCGACGAAGCTTCGTGCGATCAAAGCCACGGTATTCGCGCCGACCAAGGTAACCGTCGCAGAGGCGTACCAGGCATTCCTATCCGTGCTCGAAGTCAATGGGTTTACGGTGGTCCCCTCCGGCCGGTACCTGAAGATCGTTGAAACGACGAACATCGAACAGCAGACCATTCCCCTCTACGAGGATGGCAGTCCGACGCCCGCATCCGATCGCTACATCACGCGGATTCATCATCTCGAAAACGTATCTGCGGAAGACGTCACCAACCTTCTCGCACGCTTCAAGTCTGCCTCGGGAAACATCACCTCGTACGGCCCGACGAACATGCTCATCATCACCGATACGGGGGCTCAAATCCGTCGCATGCTGCGCCTGGTTGCCGCGATCGACCTGCCGCGGAGCGGTACGCAAACTTGGATCGAACCAATCCACTATGCGAACGCCGCGGAGCTCGCTTCCCGCTTGTTGGAGATCTTTCCGGCGGACACCGCTGCGGCATCGCCGGCCGCCCAAAAGGCACGACCGGCGCCGAGGGCGGGCAGTAATGCAAACGACACCGCACTCGTCGGCGACGTGGCAGCCGAGTCCGCCATTCGAAATATCATCGCCGATGAGCGTACCAACTCCCTCATCATCATTTCCACCGAGCGAGCGTACCTACGCATCTTGGAAATGATTCGTCAGCTCGACATAGCCCTCGAAGGCGAGGGACGCATCCACGTACACTACGTCCAGCACGGTGCCGCAACCGACATCGCAGGAGCGCTCACGGCACTCGTCGGCGCTTCGTCCGGACGACCAACGCCCGGGGGCCCAAGGGCGCAGCGTGCCGCGGCGACGCCTGTGACGACGGGAACGCTCTTCGAAGGCGCAATTGCCGTGACCGCGTACGAGCCAGCCAATGCACTCGTCATAACATCCTCGCTTCATGACTACACCGCGTTGAGAAACGTGATCGAGCGCCTCGATGCGCCCCGCAAGCAGGTATTCATCGAAGCGGTCGTCATGGAGCTCGGCATCGAGCGCTCATCGGAGCTCGGATTCTCGTTCCACGGAGGCGCGGGGAACTTCCCGACCGACGGTTCGCTTTCTCTATTCGGATTCAATGCTCCTTCATCCATCGACATCACGCAGAACAATTTGACGGGTCTTGCGCTTGGTGTTCGAGGACCGACGATCGAGAACTCGCAGCAGCTCGTCGGTTTCTCGGTCCCGGGATTCGGTGTCGTCGTGACGGCGCTGGCGCAATCCGGCGATGCCGACGTGCTTTCGACGCCGCACATCATCGCGATCGACAATACCGAGGCTGAGATCAGCGTGGGTGAGAACATTCCGCTGCAAACCAACGGCGTGGCGCCTGGGACCTTCGCGGGTGCGGGTAGCTTGGGCTCCTTGGCCCAGGCGGGTGCAGCTGGGGCGGATCTCGGCGCCCTGGGGGGTCTGGCCGGCGGTCTCGGAAGCGTCGCACGCCAAGACGTGGGCACCACGATCCGAGTCACACCGCACATCAACGCAAACAACGAAGTGAGACTGGAGATCGAAGAGGAAATCTCGGAGCAGGGTGCAACCTCTGGAACCTTAGGCGTTGTTTCGATCAACCGGCGCACCGCGCGCACGGAAGTGATGGTGCGCGATCAGCAGACGATCGTCATCGGAGGCCTCATGCGCGATGCCATCCAGAACAAGGAAGACAAAGTTCCGGTGCTTGGCGACATTCCGATCCTCGGTGCGCTCTTCCGAAAGACCAGCAAGCAAAAGCGCAAGACCAACCTCCTCCTCATCCTCACCCCGTACATCATCCGAGACCCAGGCGACCTGCGTGAGATCTTCGAGCGCAAGATGCAGGAGCGCCAGCAGATGATCGATCGGTACTTCGTCTTCGGAGAAGACAAGTTCGAACCCCATATCGACTACTCGCGAACGCGAGGCCTAGTCGCGGAGATCGTCAACGAAATCGATGGAGTGGAAGAAGAGATCCTTCTGGCCAAGGCTGCGGAGCTCGAGCCTCCGCCGGATCACGTTCCGCGTGCCCCGATCGGCTCGTACGGAGCGCCCGAGCTGAGAGAAGAAGAGACCGTCGTAATCGGTCCAAACGGCGTCGAAGAGATGGAGACTGAGGAGCCGGGTTCTACAATCTCAGCGCCGCCAACGGCTGCCGACGAACAGGAAGGCGGCTCAGCGCCACCTCTCCCGATAGAAGATGCGGACGACGCGGAAGGTGCGGAAGACCAAGCCCCATCCGAGCCGGGAGCGCCGGAAGAGCCGACGGCACCGGGCGGTCCGGAGGAAGTGATCGAGCCCGACGGGCCCGCCGAGGGCCCTGCGGAAACCGTCGACGCGAACGAGCCCGGTAGCCTTCCCTTGCCGGCCCCCGTCGTTGAGGAACCGCCGCCGGCGACCCGAGATGTGGAGGGCTTGGAATAATGAGCTTCGAGCAGCGCTATATCGGTGAAATCCTCGTTCGGCGTGGTGCGCTGGAGCCGGACAAGCTCGAGAACGCGCTCGAATTGGCGGCCGACCGGCACGTCGATCTCGCCGACTTCTTGGTCGCCACCCATGCGGTGGAGGAAGACAAGCTCGTTCGCGCGCTGGCGGACGAAGTCGACATGGAGTTCCTGGAGAAGATCGCCACCGAGCTCATTCCAGAGGAGCTCATCGATACGGTGC
>DASRZF010000321.1:0-8117 GCA_035686645.1 Polyangiales bacterium | reverse complement strand
GAGGACGAATAGGAACGGTAGGTAGTCGAGCGCGAACCGATATCCGAACTGAACCCATCCCGTGTTCTGATAGAGCAAGGTGCAGATCGCGGTGGGCAGAACCGCTGCCCAAAGCGCGACGATCGTCGAATCGAGCTTCTTCGGGAAGAGGCTCCAGACGAGGTTTGGCGTCGTGAACCAGAACGCCAGTCCATGCCGCGTGATGCGGACGAAGGGATTGGATTCGAGGATCCAGGGCAAGGAGAGAAAGAAGACCTTCAGATTTCTCGGGAGGTAGTGCGTCCCGAACAAACCCCAGGTTTCAATCCTGGAACGCCAGCGAACCTGAAGGAATCGGTGACCGAACTCGAAGGGGTCATCGAATCTTGCGGCGTTGTGCCACATGGCCGCTCCGAGCAAAAAGGTCAGGGGCAGCGCGAACTTGATTAGTTTGCCGATGAGCTGAGCCCTGGCCCTCCGGCTCGGTTGTCCTCTTTCGTTCGCGGCAGAGATCGCTTGAAGCACGAAGAATGCACCGAGGAGCAGAGTCGACGGTCGGCTGAGGAACGCGAGGCCGAGAGCCAGTCCTGCCAATGCGGGTCGACGCGCCCCAAACGAGGCCAGCAAGTAGAGGCAGATGAATGCCGAGGCGACGACCTGCGCAGCAAACCAAACCGTTCCCTGCACTGCAACGAAGTAGTAGACCGAGCCCACTGCAAACAACGCGGTGATGATCAGATCGTCACGGAGTGAACGGTGGCTGCGTCCCGATTCGCGCAGGTAGCGCAGGACGGTGAATAGAAACATGGGCGCGAGACCGGCGAAGACAGCCCAGAAGAGCGCGTCCAATGTGCCCAGGCCGAAGACCGCGACCAGCGGCAGCAGTATCATCGCCGGCAGTGGAGGAAAGGAGACGTACCAACGGTAGCGGGTCGACTCGGGCGGAGAGAACGAATACCGCCCCGACGGACACGGACCGCGGTCCTGGGTGTCGAAACACGCCCAGTCGTTGGTTCCTGGTGCGTGCGCGCCGAGGTCGAGGCGGCCGTGCAACCAGGCATCTGCCAAGTGCACGTAGTGATTGTTGGGGGAAGGTCGGAACAGCCGCCCACCCGCGGTCGCGCAGTAGACGCCCGAGCAGAGTAGAAAGATCGCGAGCGGAACCGCCCAGCTTCGCTCCCAGATCGACACGACGGGAGCATAACCGCCGCCAAGAGCGAACTGAAGTTTGTCCAACTTGACGCGGATAAACCGCCGCCCTAGAGCCCTTTGGTTGAACCGACCTGGAGGTTTCGATGGGGTCCCCTACCCTCGACACAGTCACTGACGCGCTACGCAAAGTCGAAGACCCTATCTTTCAGAAGCCGCTCGGAGCCTTGGGAACGCTCATCGATGCGCGCCTCGAAGACGGGCGCGTCTGGGCAAAGGTGCGAGTGAGCTCTCCGTCCGAAGAAGTGCGGCGAACGCTCCATGCGAGGGTGAAGGCAGCGCTCGAGCCGCTCGGCATCGAGTTCACCGAGCTCGAGCTCGAGGTCAACGTTCCCACGCGCGAAGCGACCAGCACCGATCCGATTCCAGATGTCCGAAACGTCATCCTGGTGATGAGTGGCAAGGGCGGTGTAGGTAAGAGCACGGTCGCCACGAATCTCGCCTTGGCACTCCGTCGCCTGGGAACCCGCGTAGGCCTTCTCGACGCGGACATCTACGGCCCGTCGCTGCCGACCATGCTGGGCATCGAAGGGCAGCCCACGTCCAAAGACGGAAAGCGGATTCAGCCGCTTCAGCGCTTTGGAATCAAGCTGATGAGCATTGGCTTCCTCCTGGAGGATCCGAAGCAGGCAGTCGTCTGGCGAGGTCCGATGCTCCATGGGGCGCTTCAGCAGTTCGTGAGTGACGTCGATTGGGGTGGGCTCGATTACCTCATCATCGATTCGCCGCCAGGAACGGGCGATGTGGCACTCACGCTCGCACAGAAGCTCCGCATCACTGGTGCGATCATCGTCACGACGCCGCAGGAAGTCGCGCTGCAAGACGTCTACAAATCGGTTTCCATGTGCAAGAAGCTCAATGTTCCGATCCTCGGCGTCGTCGAGAACATGAGTCACTTCATCGACAGCGCGGGCGTGAAGCACGAGATCTTCGGCAGTGGAGGCGGCGCGAAGATCGCCGAGTTCGCCGAGGCGCCGCTGTTCGGCCAGGTGCCCATCGACACCTTGGTTCGTGAATGGGGCGATCAGGGCACGCCCATCGTCCAGGCAGCCCCTGCCTCGGCTGCCGCCCAGGCTTTTGCCGGCGTTGCGGACGCCCTAGCCGAGCGGATAGCCAAGGAGCACTTCGACCGGGGCGGAGGAGAATCCGCCCCCGAGGGTGAAGGTCCGAAGAGACTACGCATCCTGCGCTGAGTTATAAGGCTCGAAGTGGACCTCTTTGAGCGACAGGCGGAATCGAGCTCCCCGCTGGCCGATCGAATGCGGCCGAAGCGGCTCGAGGACGTGGTCGGGCAAGCGCATCTGCTAGGCGACGGACACATACTGGCGCGAGCGATTCGTGCCGACCGCATTCCATCGATGATCCTCTGGGGTCCTCCTGGTACCGGAAAGACCACGCTCGCACACGTCATCGCGTACGAGACCCATTCGATTTTCGTGCCATTCAGCGCGGTGCTCGGTGGCGTGCCGGAGCTTCGGAAGCTGATCGCCGCGGCGAAGGAACAGAAGAGCTATTACGGAAAGAAGTCGATCTTGTTCATCGACGAGATCCACCGCTTCAACAAGGCCCAGCAGGATGCCTTACTACCACACGTCGAAGACGGAACGGTGACACTGATTGGCGCAACGACGGAGAACCCATCGTTTGCCGTCAACTCGGCGCTGCTATCACGGGCGCGCGTGTTCGACCTCAAACCGCTGGAGGCTTCCGACTTGCACCGCTTGCTCGAGCGCGCCCTAGGGGACGAAGAGCATGGTGTTGGACACGTGCCTCATCGTTTCGAAGCGGACGCGCTCGCTGCCATCTCACAAAACGCTGGAGGCGACGCTCGGCGCGCTCTATCGGCGCTTGAGCTCGCGAGCGACTTCGCTCAGTCGGCCGGAGTCGAAACGGTCACAGTGGGAATCGTCCAAGAGGCACTCGCAACGCAGACGTTGCTCTACGACAAGTCCGGTGAAGAGCATTACAACGTCATCAGCGCGTTCATCAAATCGATGCGCGGCAGTGACCCGAACGCCTCGGTCTACTGGTTGATGCGAATGCTCGAAGCCGGTGAGGATCCGCTCTTCGTTCTTCGCCGCATGTTGATTTTCGCAAGCGAGGACATCGGTAACGCGGACCCTAGAGCGCTCGATCTCGCGGTGAGCTCAGACGCGGCGTTTCGTCGGCTCGGAATGCCAGAAGGCATCTTTCCGATCGCGCAATGCTGTATCTACCTAGCCAGCGCACCAAAGAGCAACGCTAGCTACAAGGCCTGGACGGCGGCGCAAACCGACGTGCGCGAGCTCGGAGCGCTTCCCGTTCCCCTCAAGCTTCGAAACGCGTCCACCGGAGCCATGAAGAGCTGGGGCTACGGAGACGGTTATCGATACCCTCACGACGAAAGCGGCTTTTCCACTGGTGAGACGTACCTGCCCGACGCCCTCGTCGGCCGGACATACTATCGGCCCACGACACGAGGATTCGAAGCGCGCATTCGAGAACGGCTGCGCGAGCTTGGTGAGCGCTCTAGCGAGGAGGCGGACGAGTCGGGCGAGCCCCCCGAAGGAAAATCCTGAAGATCGCCGCGCCTTTCTCGCCGTCTGCCTCGATGGTGCCACCGACTCCGTCGAGGACCACCGCTGCGGCGAACAGCCCTACGAAACGGCTGTAGCGCCCGTCGAGGCGACCCTTCAAGGCCCTCTGACCATCGAGCGAGAATGCGCCGTCCCGGAGCTCCGGCGCTATGGCTTCCCCAGCGTCCTCGACCTCGATCACGACATGGCCACCTTGCTGAAAGACGCGAACGGTCGCACGAGGGTCGGCCACATTGGCGCGTGTGTTGTGAAGTAGAAGCTCGACCACCTCGACCGCAGCCTGCGCGCCCTGGGCGTAAAGCTGCTGGCCCTCTGCGATCTCGACGGAAACTGGCACCGGTGTATCGACTCGTCGGAGCCGCTCTAGGAACATGCCTACGTCGCCATTTGCAGCCTCGAGCGGAACCTGACCGCTGAGCCAGAGGCTGATCCAAGCGAGCATGTCGAGACCCCGCCTCAGCTCCCCAACGGCTAGCTTCACATCCTGCAAAGCCTCCACTGAGTCCGTGTCGACCAACCCGACCTCTTGAAGGAAGTCGACGTTGGCCGTAATCGTGGCCGCGGGGTTTCGCAGATCATGAACGAGCAGACCCAACACGTGCCCCCATTCGTCCGGATCGATCACTTTGGGCTTGGCCACGCCTTTTCCTACCACGGGGCAATACTCAAGGAAAGAAGAGCACTTGAGGCTCGCCGCGGTCTTCGATCATGGCTGCGATGTACGAAAGAACCGTGGCCCGCCTCTCCAGGAAGTCCGCGATCTGGGCGTCGTTCAGCAGCGGCTGCGTCGCCTGGCTCGGGTCCTCGGCGAGCTCGGCTCTGAGTGAAGCTTCGTCGAGCTCGCTGAGGCGACGAACCAGGTTCTTCGAGAATCGACTCGTTCGGGTCAATCCGTCGAGCAGCATTTCGTAGCGTCGCTCGTGCAGCGGATTCGAAAATGAGCGATCGTTGTCTCGTAGTATGGCCCGCTCCCGGCTCGAATCGATCGGCAGATTGCCTCCACTGAAGCGATCCCAGTTGCCGATGAGAAAATCGAAAACGACCATGGTCGAGAGGTCACGTGCGAGTGCCGCTCGAGACTCGGGAATCTCTCCGTCTCGCAGCCAGCTCTCCCAGGTCGATCGCTTTTCGAGACCGATCGATTTCATGCCTTTGACCCAGTAAACGGCAGCGGCAGGGGCCGAGCCGTCGTCGTCCCAAAGCACCTTGCGCCGGATCGAGGCGCGCTGATCGAGCTTGTCTTCGTGGAACCGGTTTTGGACCTCACGCCAGGCGACGCGCCTGTAAACGGCCGGCGGCACGTTGTCTAGGCCGAGCAACCTGCTGATCCGATAGGCTGCGATCTCGTATTGGTAGCCATCCTCGATCGCCTTGCTACGCTCTTTGAGCCCGGCCGTGACGTGAGCAACGGTACGCATCCGAAGAACCACAGAGCTGTGTCCGACGGGCTTGAAGCTCCGCGACTTCGCAGTGGAGATCACCTCGAGGAGCTCGTCTTGGTCGACATTCGAGCCCACGAACGGCGGAGGCGGCTCGAGCTCCGCGCTAGCGGTGGAGCTGAGCCAACCGGCAACAACCGTCGCTAGAACGAGGCTAGCGGACGCCCGCGAAGAGGTTCTTTGCAATGACCATCCGTTGGATCTGAGAGGTGCCCTCGTAGATCTGAAGGATCTTCGCGTCGCGCATGAGCTTCTCGACTGGGTACTCGGTGATGTAGCCATTCCCACCGAAGACTTGCACTGCATCGGTAGCCACCTGCATCGCGCTATCGGCTCCAAAAGCCTTGCTGTACGAGGCGACGAGCGAGTTCCGGCCTCCCTGATCGATCTGCCACGCAGCCTTCCAGACCAAGAGGCGGGTAGCCTCGTACTTGATGCCCATCTCGGCGATCATGGCCTGGACCATCTGATGCTCCGCGATGGGAACTCCGAACGTTTTGCGCTCCAACGCGTACGCGACCGACTCCTCGAGCGCACGCCGCATGAGTCCGCAAGCCCCGGCACCGATATCGGGCCGCGTGCGGTCGAAGGTCTGCATGGCCAGCTTGAAACCGTGGCCCTGCTCGGCAAGCAGGTTGTCAGACGAAACCCGAACATCGTCGAAGTTGATGACTGCTGTGTTGCTCGCCCTCTGGCCTAGCTTGTCCTCGGTCTTGCCGACGCTCACGCCCTTTGCGTCGCGATCGATGACGAAAGCCATGATCCCTTTGTGGCGAAGCGAAGGGTCGACCGTGGCGAACACGATGTACCACCGCGCCCACGCTCCGTTGGTGATGTAGATCTTCTCCCCATTGATGATCCAGTCGTTTCCGTCTTTGCGGCAGCGTGTCTGAATGCCTGCCGAATCGCTTCCGGCGACGGATTCGGTAATCGCATAGGATGCGAACACAGGCTCTGAGGTCAGCATCCCGAGGTACTTCTTCTTTTGCGCTTCGCTGCCGGCAATGAGGATTGGCGTCGCGGCGAGCACGTTGGCGGTCATACTGGTCTGAATCCCCGTGCAGCCGAACGCGAGCTCTTCGGTCAGCAGAACATGGTCGACTTCGCCCATGCCGGCGCCACCGTAGGCCTCGGGGATGTTCGGCCCCACGAAGCCCAGCTCCCAAGCCTCGTTGAAGACGTCCATCGGGAATTCGTGAGTCTTGTCCGCCTGGGCGGCGACAGGGATGATCTTCTCTCGCGTGAAGCGACGGCTCGCCTCTACCAGCGCCTTCTGTTCGTCGGTCAACTCGAAATCCAACATGCTGCTACCTCTCGATCAACGGCGCCGTTCTTGTTCGCGGCGCTCCAGCTCGGCCCTCACGGCGCGAGCTCCCATTCGAAATCCGAGCGCAAAGCCGATCAGCAATATGCCCGGTATGTAAATGATGTGTGCAATGGATGGCATTACCGGTCCCCGGAGGCCCGAATCTCCAGACTAAGTCGTTCCAGCTCCTCGGCGGTTTGACGCTGTAGGCCGCGCATTCGCATCAAGAACAGGAACAAGAGCAGCCATACGATCGCGTAGGCTCCGAGCAACAGAGCGCCGCCAGGAACGCTCTCGGCCTCCGGCCCGCGTACGCCGACGAACTGTGCGGCTCGCTCCTCTGCAGCGTCCTCTGTCGCAGCCGCTTCCTCCGGAGCCTCAGCTGCCGCATCGGGCTCGTCGGGCTGCGTCTGGGCGATGGCCACTGGCGTGAAAAGTATGGTGCATCCCAGCACTATCGCGGCGATCAAAGCTCGCATTTCGTTCCCTTCATCGGTGCATCAACTCGAAACGTAGCTGGGCGGTTTCTTCTCGCTGGCGCTCGATCGACGCGCGGGCCCAAATCAAGAGAATCGCGAGCCCAGTAAACGCGATGAAGCTGAGCCCGAGCGCCCAATACATCTCGGACTCGAGCCCTCCCCCTTTGCCCGTGATGACCGTGGGGTGGACGCCACGCCAGCGCTGCACGCTGTAATGAATCAATGGCAGGTCTACCAGACCGAAGAGTGCTAGCCCTGCGGCGAATCGCTTCTCGACCTCGCCAGCATTGCCCATGGATCGGAGCGCGAGATATGCGGCGAAGATCATGCCGGCGAGCAGCGTAGTCGTGAGCCGTGGATCCCAGGTCCACCAAACACCCCAGGCCTTGCGCGCCCAGAGTGGGCCGGTGAGCAAGACGATGAGACAGAACAGTGTGCCAACCTCCGCGCCGGCCACCCCAACTGCATCCCAGCGCGCATCGCGCTTGAGCAGGTATCCCGCACTGCCCACCGCCGAAACGCCAAAACCGATGTACATCGCGTAGGCGCTTGGGACGTGGAAGTAGAAAATCTTCTGCACGATGCCCATTTGCTGCTCGACAGGCGCATAGATGAAGATCGCGTAGAGAGTCGCCGCGAAGAGCGCTAGCGTTGCGAACAACACTAGTGACCACACGGTCGAGCTACCGGACTGACGTGTACTGCTCATGTATTGCGCTCGTCCGGACGCTAGCATGCGGCTGCTTGGGCGTCAGCCTCTCCCATCCCAGAATTGCCCGATTAAATCCGGTCGGTTTGCCGCCCTTCCAGCTCACCGCTAAAGACGGCGCAGATGGATTTGCTCGACCGGCGGTTCCTTTTCGTTGTTGGCAAGGGTGGCGTCGGGAAGACCACCGTGGCGACCGGGCTCGCCCTCGCGGCAAGTCGCCGCGGCAAGAAGGTCCTCCTCGCCTTGGTCAATTGCAAGGAGCGCGTGAGCCAGCTCCTCGACACCGACCCGATCGGTCCGGACATCGTGACGGTTCGAGAAAATCTCGACGTCGTGAATATGACCCCGGACGCGGCGCTCGAAGAGTATGGCTTGATGATCTTGAAGGTGCGCGCCGTGTTCAATGCTGTTTTCAAGAAC
>DASRZF010000320.1:0-2993 GCA_035686645.1 Polyangiales bacterium | reverse complement strand
CTGCGGGACGGGGGAGAGCTGCGACCCGACCTCGGCCGGCGATATCTGTCGTCCGACCGGGACCGGCACCGAGGGCTCTGTTTGTGGTTCTGTGAATGCTTGTGAGGCAGGGCTTGGCTGCGTCGCGGTTCCCACCGATGCCGCCACTACGTATTGCAGGCCGCTCTGCGACGCGGGCAGCGGCGTCTCTTGCGTCGACGGCAACACCTGCATCGGCCTGACGGCTCCGCCCAATCTGGGAGGCTGCCTGCTCGATAGCTGCGACCTCTATGCCTCGGCCTGCCCGAGCGGTTCCGGTTGCTACCCGACGACAGCCTACGGCGACGTCTGCTGGCTCGCGGGCGCCGGTGCGGCGGGAGCCTCCTGTTCGAACTACACCGACTGTGTAGCCGGCACCACATGCGTGGAGGACAGCCCTGGCGGCCCGGCCTTCTGCCGCGAGATTTGTGACCTTGGGAACCCGGTGTGTAGCGGAGTAGAAGTCTGCACGGCGACGACGGGTTCGTACGGCGCCTGCCAATAGAAGTGCAGCGCAGCACGATGTGTGAGCCATCTCACAGACTCCGACTCCCCCGGCAGATGTAGGTCGCTGTATCAACCGAGAAGTGTCCGAAAAGTGCTAACGCTATTGTCGAAAACGGTTTATTCTTTTTGTTCCCCCCATGCCCGTATTCACGCCGGATCATATCCAGGCGTTTCTTCGCCAGGATGCCCGTTTGGATGGTCACTTCGTAGCTGGAGTGACGTCCACGCGCGTGTACTGTAAGCCAAGCTGCTCCGCGAAGAAGCCTGTTCCCGAAGACGTCGAATTGTTCGACACGCCCGCCGAAGCGGAAGCGGCCGGCTTTCGTGCGTGTCGCGTATGCCAGCCTCGAACTTCGCCCGATGCGATCGCGTCAGACGGAACCTCGACTACCGTATCCCGAGCGCTTCGCCTGATCGAAGACGGCGTGCTCGATCACGCGAGCATCGATGCGCTCTGCGAGCGTCTTGATATTGGCGCGCGCCAGCTCCGGCGGCTCTTCCACAAGCACTTGGGAACGTCTCCCGTCCAAGTGGCGCGCATTCGACGCGCGCACTTCGCGCGCCGTCTGATCGAGACGACGAGTCTGTCGATGGCCAACATCGCAAGGGCGGCGGGCTTTGGAAGCGTTCGTCGGTTCAATGCCGTGATCAACGAAGTGTACGGTTGCCCTCCTACGGCTCTCCGAAAGGCCCCCACCACGCGCCCAGCACGCCTCGAGCTCGAGATTCCCGTCAAGGGGCCGTTTCCTTGGGCTCGGATGCTCGAGTTCTTGGAGCCTTGGACTGCGTCGGGTGTCGAACAGGTGGTTGGCGACCGATACTACAGGACTGCGTCATTCGGAAAGGTGGCAGGGGAGATCTGCGTGACGTACGCACCGAACGTCGGTGCCCTGCACGTTCGGGTGAGCAGGTCTCTTGGCGAAAATTTGCTCGACGTGATTTCCAGTGTGCGCCGCTTGTTCGATGTCGATGCTCCGACAGATGAAATCGCCGCACACCTCGGCGGCGATTTGGCCCTCAGGGCGCGCATCGAATCGACCCCGGGGCTACGTGTGCCCGGCGCCTTTGATCACTTCGAGACCGCCGTGGTCATGCTCATGAATCAGCACATGCGTCCGGAAGAGGCCTCCGACCTCATGGACCGAGTCGTGGAAAAGTACGGCACGCGAATCGAAACCTCGCAACCGTCCCTCACTCACGTTTTCCCTTCGCCTTACGTCTTGAGCACGGCAAGCCTGGAAGCCGTCGGTGTGCCCAAGCGCCGGGCTCGTTCGATTCAAGCGCTCGCGCGCGCGGTTCACGAAGGCGCCCTCAGGTTGGACGGCTCGCCTTCGCTCGAGGCCGCCATCGAGAGCTTGCGGTCCATCAGCGACGTAAGCGCCACCAGCGCTGAGTACATCGCAATGCGCGTCTATCGCGAGTCCGACGCCTTCCCTTCGAACAATCACTGGCTACGGAGCGCGGTCGCCGAAGACGGGCCGTCAGTCTCGATTCAGGAGCTCGAGAGCCGTGCGGAGACATGGCGACCTTGGCGAGCCTACGCCGCCATGTATCTTTGGGATTCCTACCTTGCCGACGAGCGCGATGCTCGGCGACTTTGGGATCGGGATTCGGCTCCGCCCGAGGCAACTCAGGTCGCGTAGCGCGTCGTCGGCACTGGTCCGAGCGCCCGAGTCGTGACACGCTCGGCGCAATGATCACGTACGAAACCGAAACGACGATCGATGCGTCGCCGAGCGAGGTGTGGAAGCATCTTGCCGACTTCGCGCGGCACGATGAATGGAGCCGGCACTTCAAGTTGCGCGGCCGGCCGGTCGCCGGCGAAACCGGGCGCGTCGAGTTCACCCTCTTCGGAAAAACTTCCCAGGTTGATGTGCGGATCGAAAAAGTTGAGGAATTACGGGAGCTTCGCTGGCGTGGTGGGCCGAAGGGGCTCGTGACGGGCAGTCACTACTTCATTTTGGAGGGGCTCGACGGCGGGAATCGAACGCGCTTCCGGCATGGGGAGACCTTCGGTGGGCTTCTCGCTCCCATCGTCTGGGCGTTCTTGAAGGCGCAGCTCGGGCCTTCTTACGCAGGGTTCAACGAGGACCTGAAGCGGCGCGTCGAAGGCGCCTGATGAGCGTATGATGGCGGACGTCCGGTTTCCATCGAGCCTCGACGAGCTGACTCCCGAGGTGGTGACGGCTCTGCTCGGCGAGCAGCGACCGGGGGCACGCGTGACGAATCTGCGTGTCTTGCGGAGCGCGAATCGCGGCGATGGGGTAGCGTCGACAGCGGACCGTGTTGCGCTCGAGCTCGCCTATGAGTCCGACGTCGGGCTGCCGTCGCGGATGTTGCTCAAGACGGTGCTGCTTCACAGGAGCTTGCGATTTGGCGCATCTTCGATTCAGTGGACCGGCAGGCTCTTCGGACTACTCGGCGCGCTTCCGCTCGGGTCGCGTGTTCGTCCGGCGGTGTTTTCGCTC
>DASRZF010000319.1:0-9211 GCA_035686645.1 Polyangiales bacterium | reverse complement strand
CGATGGAATGCTTCTTGGTCGGTGCGGTGATTGTGGCTGCGGCAACAGGAAGATTCCAGACACTTGCCATCGTCTGGCTGGGCCCCGCTCTCATCGCGGTCGCGGCCTTGGCGTTGGCTTTCGATTTCCTGCCGCACTATCCCTACGAATCGCAGGAGCGTTATCTCGACACACGGGTCTATCCGGGGCGGATTCTCAATGCGTTGCTGCTCGGCCAGAACTACCATCTCGTCCATCATCTCTGGACGACCATCCCTTGGTACCGCTACCAGCGCGTATTCGGTGAGATCCAAGATGAGTTGGCGGAACGTGGGGCCCGCATCGAGTGGCGCAAGGAGCCGGCGGGGCAAACCATGCCGAGCGCAGGCCTGTCAAACGCGGGTAGCGATTGATGCGGTGTCACTAGGGTGAAACGATCATTCGAAAGCGACGACCCCCTAGCTCTCGCTAGCCCTACGCGGACACTCGGGTTTCTCGCGTATCGCTGTCAACGGCATCCAAGCCGGCCTCTTACTTACGTGCCCTCCAGTTCCTGAGAGACAGGAGTCGCATTGACCGTCGCGAGCCGTGGCGCGCTCGGGTTGAGTGGAAGCGGTCAGAGGTGCACCCACGCGCCAGCACTCTGCGCCCGAAGCCGGAACTCTATTAGCCAGCAAGACCCATGTGCAGAGCCCAATTGCGCAGAACTAGTTGATATGTCGCGTGGGGGGGCCGCGCCGAGAGGGCCTCTGTTCCGGCTAAGCTCTCGTCGCAATGTCCTTGTGCTGGCTGGTACGGTGCATCTTCGATATCCTCGCGCTCGGTGGAGTCAGTGCAGGGGGTTCTCGCGAGGTCGATGAGCATCGGAAAGCCCGAATCGGTCGGTTGCGCCCATCCCTTGGCCAGCAAAGTCGAGCTCGCTTCGAAGAGATGCGCATGGAAGTCGAAAATCGAGACCGAGCAACTCGTCCATGACCGGAGCTAGTCAACGCCTGACGGTGCTCGCGTCTCTGTCAGTCGTGCTCGTCGTTCTTCACCTAGGGCGACCCATCGTCATTCCGTTTCTCCTAGGGCTCTTGATCGCGATCGGGGTCTCTGGCGTCCTTCGGCTCAGTGACCGGGGCATACCGCGTTGGTTGACCGTTTCCTTGGCCTGTGTGGTCGCCGTAGGACTCTGTGCTGGACTCGGCTGGTTGTTCGCCATCGCCATCGATGATCTTGCCGCCGATTGGCCGACTTATCGTGAGGCATGGAATCGCCTTCAAATTCAGATCGTTCGTTGGTTCTGGCGCCATCGACTCGGTGCGTCCGCTACCGTCGTGCGCGATCTCGATCCGGAGGAGACCGCCATGGATCTGGCCCTACCGGGAATCGCCGTGGCAAGCCGAATCGGTTCCTCGATATTGCTCGCGCTGATGATCGCCGTCTTTTTGTTGATCGAAGGGGCCGCGGTGTCACCAAAGCTCAAACGGATGGAGAAGCTGGGCGTCCTCGACGCCGCTGTCTTTCGTGAGGCAGCGTCCAAGGTGCAGCGCTATCTGTGGATCAAGACCGCGACGAGCTTCGCAACCGGTGTACTTGCGGGGGCGCTGACCGCGATGGTCGGCTTGCGACACGCGTTGCTGTTCGGGCTTCTCGCGTTCGTTCTCAACTTCATCCCCAACGTGGGCAGTCTAATCGCCATGATCCCTGCGGTCGTTTTGGGCGTGCTGACGCTGGGTTGGCCGACCGGTCTGGCACTCATCGCTGGGTACGCTCTCATCAACCTGGCGATCGGGGTGATCCTCGAAACCCGGTGGATGAGCGAGGCGGCAGGGCTCTCGCCCAGTATCGTCATCCTGTCGATGGTTTTTTGGGGCTTCGTACTTGGGCCTGCGGGCGCGCTCCTCTCCGTGCCACTGATGATGATCGTGCGCATCACGGCGGGGCAATCGCCCGATTGGGCTTGGCTCGAAATCCTACTCGAGTCGCCGAGGCGCGTCTTCAAGGAGGAGAAAAAGTCACAGCCGCCGTAACGCAACGCCACGCCGTTGCGGCGGAGGCGCCGGGCCAAAGAGCCTCACTTGTCGAAGTCCCCGGTCGATCGATTTTTGAGTGGCGCTGATTCGTGGTTGTCGGGCATGATCGCACGGTGCGCGCTGTCTTGCGCTTGCTGCTCTGGGTCGCGTTGTCGATGTTCCTGCTACTCGTGCTTAGCGGGGCACTGCTCGTATGGACTTCGCCGGGTCGCGGGATCTTGGCTGGGTGGGTCGAAGACTTGGCGAGCTCGCAGATTCCTGGATCGATGAAGATCGGCAAGCTCGAGTCCGTCGGTTTCATCCACCCTGTAGCGACCGACGTGGAGTTTTTTACGCCGGGCGGCGAGCGCGTGATTCGAGTCGACACAGTAGAGGCGCAGTGGAACCTCAAAGACCTCGTCAAAGGAAAGGTCGGTTTTGACGCGGCGCGCGCCGACGGTGGTGAGGTCCTCATCGAAATCAAAGAGGGTGGCCGCACGAACATGGAGGCTGCGTTCAAGTCTCCCGAGGGCGAGGGCGAGGAAAAAGCTCAACTCCAGCTCGACAATATGCACTTCCAGGGCATGACGGTCTTGCTGCGCTTGTCGGGCGAGACCCGATTCGTCGTCAAAGACGTTCAGGGCTTCCTCAGCGTGTGGCGACGAGGGACACCGGGCGTGCGAGTCAGCCTCGCGCGGGTGACCGGTACTTTCGAGAAGCCCGAGATCACCGGCGACAAGATCGAGCTGATCGACATGCACGGAGAGGTGTGGGCGCAAGAAACTCATGTGGTCTCGATGAAGCTCAAAACCCTCATCGGCGGGGGAGGGATCGACGCTTCCTTCGACTACTACAAGCGTGAAGAGAACCCCGCCGAGCTCATACTCCGCCCGGAGACCGGTTCGGGAGCAAGGCTTGCCGCGATGGTCATTCACGTCCGGTCCTTGTTCTCGGACAAGCTTCACGTCACGATCGCGAATTGAAGAGACGACCCTGACCCAAGGTTCGGGCTACGGCGAGTCCGCTCGTACGCTGAGGTATTTGATCAGGTCGCCGCGGTAGCCTTCGTACTCGTTTGCGAGGCTCTTCAACCACTTCTTGCGCTGAGGGTTGGGTTCGAAGCGCGCGATAGCCGTCGCCATGGCAGCCACCATTCGGGTTGCCTGCGCCTGAAGGAGCACAAAACGGACGTCGAATCCGCCGTTGCGGCTGAGCATCTCCGACTTGCCGAATTCCTTGGCAACCGCAGTGATCGCGTCACCGATTGGGCTTGCCTGCGTCGGATCGTCCGACACGTCCGGCGCGAGGTGACGCAGCTTCGAAAGCTCGTCGGCGCGCCGTGTCGACGCCTCGCTCAGGGTCTGCATCATCTTGGCAATGGCGTCGTTCGGAGCATTGAGCGTCAGCGTCTTGAAGAGATCCAGAGTCCCCAAGTGCGACTCATCTGACAGGGTGTCAGCCAGCAGGCCATAGCCGATGAGCAGGTCCTCGCGTACGGGTGCGGTTGACTTGGGTGTGGCTTCTTCAGCAGGCTGCCGGTCGCAACCAATCAGCGCCAGCAGCACGGCACCGATGCGCAGGCCGAGCGTCCTCGCGGAATGCCAGGATTTGCCCCTAGGCGGTTCATTGTTCGACATTCGTTCCTCCTACTCGATGTTCTGGAGATAGGCACTCTGAACCGTGTAGTCCACGAAACCCGAGGCAAAACGCCTGCGATGCTGCGCGGGCCAGTTGCATGGCTCGAGGTTCGGTACGATAAGGAGCAGCGAAGGCGGTGCATCATGGTAATGGGTAGACGAGCAGGCGTGGAGACTGCATCGGTGCCAGTCACCGCCTTTGTGATCACCGGGCTGGCAGCGCAGCTTGCCAACGCCATTGCGTCGATTCCATTCCGCGGGCCATGGGTCGGTGGGTCGAGTCGGCTTGAGAACATGGGAATCGCGGTGACACGCGAAGTCGTCCGATCCTTCATCGGATACGCGGTGTCCCTCCCAACGCCAGAGTTTCGATCGCTCGAGATCGTCATCAATGATTTGTGCCGCGCAACTCTGTCCCCCTTGCTCAGGCCACTTGACGTCGCGCTGACGGACATAGAGATCGGAGGCGTCCCGGCGCTTTCCTGTCGACCCCGTGGTGGAAGACCGCGAGGCCAGATCCTCTACCTCCACGGCGGTGGTTACATCGGCACCTCCCCCGCCATGTATCTCATGTTCACGGGTTGGCTCGCGCACGAGACTCAATGCGAAGTGCTGATTCCGGACTACCGCCTTGCACCGGAGTTTCCGTTTCCTGCCAGCCTCGTCGACGCCGCCGCCGTGTACGAGGGCCTCCTCGCAGCGGGACACTCCCCCGATCGACTATTTGTCGCCGGAGATTCGGGAGGCGGCGGGCTCGTCAATGCGCTGATACTCGACGCTCGCGCGGAGCACCTGCCCGCGCCAGCGGGGCTCCTGCTCTTCTCCCCCGAGGTGAGCCTCACTCTCGACGAGCCCTCGATCACCGGGAACGCCTCCATGGACATTCTTCCGTGGAACATTCCCGTTCAGCCGTACCTGCACGGCGTCGCTTCCGACGACCGGCGGCACTCAGTCAACGACGCCAACCTGCGCCGCTTCCCACCTACGTTCGTGGCCTATGGTGAGGACGAGATGTTTCGTGATGCGATACGCGAATTTGTCGATCGACTGAAGCAGAGCAAGATCGAGACCATGGTCGTCGAGGAGCCACACATGTTCCACGTGTTTCCGATCCTGATGCCCTGGGCACAGGCGAGCCGCAGGGTGTACCAAGCGGCACAGGAGTTCGTGACGCTGCAGTTGTCGAGGGCTACCACCGCCGCTTGCGAGGTTCAGTCAGTTTCGTGAAGCGCCTACACGACACACCGCTTGGGTGTTGCATCACGCCGCCGCGCGGCCGGCAGACGCGAAGTGGGCGGCCGCGACTTCTCCCGACGCCGGGCGCATCGGCTTCTCCGCAAGCTTCGGCCCGGGTAGCGACAGGCGCACGATGCGTCCGATGACGCTGCTCAGCTGGCGCCGAAAGCTTCCCGTGTTGTAGCTCTGTCCATAGCGCGCGCAGATCTCGCGGACGCGTGGAGCCATCTCGGGGTAGCGTGCCGCCGGGATGTCCGGGTAGAGGTGGTGCTCGATCTGGTGGCTCAAGTGGCCGGTGAGCACGTGCAGCCAGCGGTTCCCCTCGATATTCGCCGAGCCATTGAGCTGGCGCACGTACCATTGGCCGCGGCTCTCGTTCTCGGTTTCAGTTTGCTCGTAGACGCGCACGCCCTCCGGGAAATGACCACAGAAGATGACCGCGAAGGTCCAGAGGTTGCGCGTCCCATTGGCGAAGAGGTTGCCGAGGAACACTCGCGGCGCGTTGCCGAGCGCCAGCGCCGGGAAGAACGCGTAGTCCTTGAAGAGCTGCCAGGCCGCCTTCGTGAGGAACGGCCGCGCGCGCTTGCCGAGCTGCGCAGGCGTCTGCTTGCCCGAAAACAGCTCGTCGATACGAAGGTCGTGACCTCCCACGCCCCATTGGAAAAACAGCGCGAGGAATGCAGCGACGATCGGCTGCGTGAGGTGGATCGGTTCCCACTCCTGTTCGGGAGTCACTCGCAAAAAGCCGTACCCCACGTCGCGGTCCTTGCCGAGAATGTTTGTGAAGGTGTGGTGCTCATAGTTGTGCGAGTGACGCCAGTCGTCGCCCGTGCACACGTTGTCCCACTCGTAGCGGTGCGAATCGAGCGCCGGATCACGCGTCCAGTCGTACTGGCCGTGCATGATGTTGTGCCCGATCTCCATGTTCTCGAGGATCTTCGAGAGACCGAGCGCGCTCGTGCCGAGCACGAAGCTCACGGGTCCGAGACCGAAGTGCAGGAGCACCCGGCCGGCCGCCTCACTTCGGTTGGCCGTACGGATGACTTGGCGGATGTGCGCCACGTCGCGCTCGCCGAGGTCTGCGACAGTTTCCTGTCGGAGCGCATCGAGCTCGCGGCCGAACGCATCGGCCTCCTCGCGCGTCAGATTTCTGCTTTGGGTGTTCATGGGGTTTCCTTTCAGAGGTCGAGCTCCAGGTCGGAGCGGGGCATTGAAATACACAGTTGAATCTCTTGATCGGGCTCGCTCGACACCTCCCCGGTGACCAGGTTCTCCACGGTCCCGCTCTGCTTGCGGCACTTGCAGGTGTGGCAAATGCCGATGCGGCAACCGTGAGCCGGGCGCTCGCCGGCACGCTCGAGTTGCTCCAGCAGGCTGCCTTGGCCCTTCGCCACGACGTTTCGCTCAGAGCGCCCGAGCCGCACCTGCACACCGTCTACAGAGGTTACCGTCGGCAACAGCCGCAGCGCCGGGGTGAATCGCTCGAGCTCCAACCGATCGGATGCGCCGACGCTCTCGAAGAGTCGTTCAGCGCGGTCCATGAGGGGCTTCGGGCCGCAGAGAAATGTCGAGCGCTCCGCGAAATCGGGGACCAGCTTCGCGAAGTACGCCTCGTCGAATCCGCGGGGGGACGAGGCGTCGTCGTCGAGGCACAAGACGAGGCGCAGGCCGCTGTGGCGTGCGGCAAGGTCCGCGAGCTCCTCGCCGAAGATGACGTCGGCGTGGCTCCGCGCGTGGTGAACGAACACGAGGTCGCGAATCGCGTCCCGCACCGCTAAATCGCGCAGCATCGACATGACAGGCGTGATGCCGCTGCCGCCGCTCAGGAGCAGCAGCTTGTCGGGTGTCGGGGAGGGCAGGACGAAGTCACCGGCGGGAGCGCCGAGGCCCAAAATGTGACCGGCCCGCACGTTCTCGTGCAGCCACGTCGACACGCGGCCGTCCGCCACGCGCTTGACCGTGATCGAAACCAGCGCCTCGCTGGGGCCCGACGAGATCGAGTAGCAGCGGCGCACGCGTACGCCGTTGATCTCCGCCTCGACCGACGTGTACTGCCCGGCGCGATGTCCGCGCCAGGCTGCGTTCGGCCGGAGCACGAAGGTCTTGGTATCTCGGGTCTCCTCGATGACCTCGACCACGCGGGCGCGGAGCTCGCCGAAGGACCGAACAGGGTCTAGCTCGCCGATCCAGAACTCTGCCTGTCGGTCGAGGAACAAGCGCTCGGCCACAGTGCTCCCTGCGCTCCTCCAGACCGCTCCCATCTTCGACATCGAAACCATCGCTAACCTCCGTATCAGTAACTTACGATGAAGTAACTTACGTCTTCGTAGGGAATGGTCAATGTCTTTGTTTTGTAAGAGTCCGAATACATTGGCTAAGCATCTGTGTTTTCTCGCTTATTTACCGATGGCGTAACTTACGCATACGTAGTACTGTGGTCGAATGGGAAGCAAAAGCCGCCGTCTACCAGCTTCGGAGCGTCGCGCTCAACTCATCGAGGTAGGCCGCTCGGTGTTCGCCAAGCACGGCTACGAGGGCACCTCGGTGGAGGAGATCGCCAAGCGCGCGAAAGTCTCGAAGCCCATCGTCTACGAGCACTTTGGGGGCAAGGAGGGGCTCTACGCGGTCATCGTCGATCGCGAGATGGACTACGTGGAGCGCCGCATTAGCGAAGCCATCTCGTCCGGGTCGCCACGCGAGCGCGTAGAGCGCGCCTCACTCGCATTCCTCAGCTACGTGAGGGACCATCCCGACGGCTTCGCGGTGCTTTCCCAGGACTCCCCGCTGAGCTCATCGCGCGGCACCATATCGAGCCTACTGAACGACTTGGCCGAGCGCGTCGGCGACGTGTTCGTCTCGGCGCTCAAGGAAGCCGGCTACGACACCAAAGCTGCTCCCATTTACGCCAACGCGCTCATCGGCATGGTCACCTTCGTCGGCACGTGGTGGACCGAAGAGCGCAAACCGCCCATCGAAGAGGTCGCCAAACACATCAGTGCCCTGGCCTGGATGGGTCTACGCCACCTCCCCAAACGCCCCACACTCCAACGCAGCGCAGACTGACGTGAGATCGAATTCCGATGCCGGGCCTGCAGGAGCGCGCGGAAACGCGATCGATGCAGGCGCTATTCGCTGCCGCGGTAGAGGGTCTCACCAATCCATCCGCGAAGCCGCTCGCGTCGCCTCGTGCGTCGCTCCTGCGTGAGCCTGTCGAGCGCACTCTGCATCGTCTCGAGTACACGGTCATGGCAGGCTTCGACGTACTCCTCGTCGTCCGCTGCCTCTGGCCCGGACCGCTCGAAGCAGATCGGCTCGAGCACTTCCAAGAGGACCCGGGTTGGCACGGGCAGATAGGGCGGCGCGCCCACGGTGAGCCCCCAGGGCAGCGATAAGGTGATCGGAAGGACGTCGGTCCGAAGAAATCGGTGCGTGTGCAGAAGGCGCGAGAGCCATCGTCCATCACTCAATACCCACCAGCCGCTGTGACCACCCGCGGAGACCACGGGGATGATCGGCACGGCCTCCCGGAGCGCCAGACGCACGTAACCCCGGCGCGGACCGAAGATGATGCGGTTTCGGTCGCGAGACGGACGAAAGACATCGAGGTCGCCGCCCGGATACACCAGCACCTTGAAACCCGCGGCGAATACCCGGTGTGCGTTCTCGGGGCTCGCCGCCAGGGTGCCCCAGGCCGTGAGTATTTGGTTCGTGCCCGGTGCCTCGATCACGGCCTGGTGGGCGAGGGCGTACGGGATGGCCTCCACGCCGCGCTCACGGAGCAGCGTGATGGTGAAGATCCAAGTGTCGGGCGTCATGAACCCACCACTATGGTTGCACACGTAGAGCGCGCTGCCTTCGGGAATCCTTTCGAGGCCGCGCACCTCCGGCCGAAACCATCGCCACAGGATGGGCTGAGCGATCTCGGCCCAACGTTGAATCACCCGAGGATTGCGGTTTTCCAAGGAGTTGACGTCGTGAAAACCGGGCAAGCGAAGCCAGAAATGAATCACGATTGACAGTACCGCGTCACTTGCAACGCCACAACGCCGGCCTTCTCGAGTCGCACAGGGGCCACCTCAAGGTTTGACCAAGGCGACGAACAGCACGAGGGCGGCGAGGGCGTAGCGGAACGAACGAAACCGGGTAGGCCATCGTCGGCGCCCGTAGCTCCACAGCAGCGCCACGGCCGTGCTGAGCAGAAGCACGAGGGCGGCGACGATCGATGCGCCTTGGAGGTTCAACGCCCCATCTAGAAGCGTATTGAGGCCGGGACTGATGGGCGATCCGTACAACAGCAACAGGTGAATGACGTAGATCACGAGGGTTTCCTGGCCGGCCCGTTGAAGGAGACTCATCGCGTTC
>DASRZF010000318.1:0-9847 GCA_035686645.1 Polyangiales bacterium | reverse complement strand
GGGCGATCCGCAAGGGGCCTTGTTGGCTTGGCGATCGCTCTCTGGTGGTCTGGCTGCAGCGCGTTTTCTCTACTCCGGGGAGGATCCTCGGCGAGAGAAAGCAGACGCACAGATCGCGCGGCTGATGGCCAAGGATCGAGCCCCGGGCATCGATGCCGGTTCGAGCGAAGAGCAACTCGCTGCAGACCATCGCCGCCTCCTCTCGGAACGAGTCTCTCCTAGTCCATGGTGGGGCAGCCTGCTCTTATTGGGAATGACGGGCTGGATTGTGGCGTTGCTGATTCTAGTGCGACGCGGTTTCGACTCGAGCGGGCGCTTTCGCTGGGCCGGTGCGAGGGCTCCGCTTTGCGGCGCCGTGATCGGGTTCGTTTCATTTGCCCTCGGATTGCTCTTCGCCTGAAGTTGCCCGAAGCGGGGCCACGGGGTAACAGGGGCGTCGTGGACAGCATTCGAATCATCGGAGGAAACAGGCTCGTGGGTTCCGTGCCGATCAGCGGCGCGAAGAACGCGGCCTTGCCGATCATGACGGCTGCCCTTCTGGCGGATGGCGAGCACGTGTTTCGTAACGTTCCCAATCTTCGTGACGTCCATACGATGACGAGCCTTCTCGAACGATTGGGCGCCAAGGCCGAGTACGTCGATGGCCGGGTGCACGTGAGTTTGTCCGGACCGATCGAGCCGACGGCTCCCTACGATCTGGTGAAGCAGATGCGCGCATCGGTCTTGGTTCTCGGACCTCTGGTCGCGCGTTGCGGAAAGGCCATGGTGTCGCTGCCTGGAGGCTGCGCGATCGGGGCTCGACCCATCGACCAGCATCTCAAGGGTCTTTCGGCGATGGGGGCGAAAGTCGAGCTCCACCATGGCTACGTCGAAGTCAACGTTCCAGGCGGAAGACTCCGGGGATCCGATATCGCCCTCGACTTCCCGACACACACCGGAACTGAAAACCTCATGTCCGCGGCGGTCTTGGCTCGGGGTCGCACCACGCTCACGAACTGCGCGCGCGAACCGGAGATCGAAGAGCTCGCCCGTGTCCTCAACAAGATGGGAGCGCGCATCGAAGGAGCGGGCACGTCGGTGATCTCGATCGAAGGTGTGGACTCTCTTCATCCGATCGACCACGCGATCATCCCGGACCGCATCGAGGCCGGCACCTTCATGGTTGCAGCTGCAGCTACATCGGGAGACCTGCTCCTCGAGGGAATTGGCTTCGAGCCGCTCGAGGCTGTGATCGCTAAGCTTCGCGAATCCGGAACCGTGATCGAGCGCGAGGGCGACGGCATTCGCGTCGTCGGTGTGCGCCCGATTCGTCCGACGGACGTGATCACCCAACCGCATCCCGGGTTTCCGACCGATATGCAAGCTCAGTTCATGATGCTGATGTGCCTCGCCGAAGGGACGAGTCGCATTACAGAGACGGTATTCGAAAACCGCTTCATGCACGTCTCCGAGCTCAATCGCATGGGCGCGAGGATTCAGGTCAATGGCCGGACCGCGACCGTGCAGGGCGTTGATCGCCTCGAAGGCGCCGAGGTGATGGCTACCGACCTCCGGGCCAGCGCGTCCTTGGTCGTTGCGGGACTGGTCGCAAAGGGCACGACCTACGTTCGGCGGGTGTACCACCTCGATCGGGGTTATGAGCAGATCGAGAAAAAGCTGGCCCCACTTGGGGCCAACATCGAGCGAGTAGCCGGCAATGCCTAGACGCAATCGAGACAACATCGTCATCGCGGTTCCCAAAGGCCGAGTGCTAGAACAACTGAGTGCCCGGTTCGAGAAGGCTGGCATTTCCACCGAAGCCCTCACCGCGAAGAGCCGAAAGCTCGTTCGGGAGGACAAAGAAGCCGGGCTCAGTTACTTGCTACTCAAGCCCGACGACGTCCCCACCTACGTAGAGTACGGGGCCGCAGATCTGGGGATCGTCGGCCGAGACGTCTTGATGGAACGCAACTACGACGTATTCGCCCCGGTCGATCTCGATATTGGCAAGTGTCAGATGATGGTCTGCGGGCGCCCCAAGGAGCCGATCGAGGGAAAAGGTGAACGTCCGCTGCGCGTGGCAACGAAGTTTCCTCATATCGCAGGCCAGTACTTTCAAAGGAAGGGGACGCCCGTCGAGCTCATCTTCTGCCAGGGTTCCGTCGAGCTCGCCCCGCTCACCGGTCTCGCCGATGTGATCGTCGATTTGGTGGAAACCGGCGAGACGCTGCGCCAGAACGGCCTGGTGCCGCTCGAGAAAATCGCCGAGATCAGCTCGGTGGTAATCGCGAACCGCGCTGCCCTGAAGCTCCGGCGCGACGCCATCCAGCCAATCCTCGATGCGCTCCGCGCCTAGGTGAGAGCAGATGCCGCGACTACGTCTCGCAACCAGCCCGTCCTGGATCGAAGTCGTCTTGGAGGACTTCGACTCGTTCCTCGTCGACCACGCCGCCTGTGAGCGAAAAGCCTCGGCGACCGCGCTCAAACTCGTCTCACACTACTCGGACCGCACCCTCTTGGTACGCGAGCTGATCCCCTTCGCTCAGGAAGAGCTCGACCACTACGCCCAGGTCATGAAAATCATCCTCGAGCGAGGCCTCGAGACGCGCGCGGACGAGAAGGACCCGTACGTTGGCGCCCTCATGCAACTGATCAAACGCGGCCCGGAGCAGTATTTTCTCGACCGGCTCCTCGTCCTCGGTGTCGTCGAAGCCCGAGGTTGCGAGCGCTTCGGCCTCGTAGCAGACGCCCTCGAACCGGGAGCCTTGAAGGATTTCTACGTCGAGATCACGAGATCGGAAGCGAGACACCACGGCCTGTTCGTTCGTCTCGCCAAGGAGTACTTTCCAACGCCGCGAGTCCAGGCGCGCCTCGACGAGCTCCTCGACGCAGAGGCCAAGATCGTAAGCGAACTCCCGCACCGTCCCGCCGTCCACTGACAGCACGTGATGCGCGACTGTATCACCGGAGAACGGCTCGCGACGCACGTGCTCGCGATTGGGCGATCGGGGCGGGGCGGAACACGACGCGGGACTCCGTCGGACGGCTCGGCTTGCAATTGTGGCCGGTAGGACTTGAGGCCGGGGGCCACGCAAGCCTCGCCTCGGAGCTCGCGCCAATCGGAGGTGGTTGCTTTTTGACCGATTGTCACTCGCTACGCCGCCGGAATCCCACATCGCGTTCCGCCCCGCCCCTCCGTACACTCCCAGCGCCAGCGCCAGCGCCAGCGCCAGTGCCAGCGCCAGTGTCAGCGCCAGTGTCAGCGTTAGTGCCGTGGGCGTGCTTCGCCGTGTACAAAGGAGGGCGGCTCGGGATGCGCGGCACAGCGATTGGGCGGGAGGCTAGACGTACGGAGTCGTACAGAGACGGCCGAGCGGGTCCCAATCGCGAGCACGTGCGTCGCGAGCCGCCCTCCGATCTCCACAGCGCCAGCGTCCGGGTCAAACCCGCTTGCGGTACATTACCCTGATCTCCCGAAACCCGAGAGCGTCGTGTGCATGCCTCGCGCCCGTGTTTCCGGCCCAGGTTGCGGATTCGATCACCTCGCAACCCGTGGCGGCAAACCGTTTTTCGAGCGCATGAAGCAGCTTTGCGCCGACGCCTGAACCGCGCGCCTCGGGCACGACGAACCAATCCTCGATGACTCCGCGGCGTGGCAAGACACGATCCGGCTCCGTACGGACGCGACCCGTGATGTAACCTAGCGCGGCGCCCTCCGATTCGGCGAGCAGCACATAGCCGCTCCTGTCTCGAAGCAAGGCGTCCAGATCATCGTGAAGCACCTGATCGTAGTCTCGATATTCGATGAGAGGGAGATCTTCGGCGGCCACCACCTTGTCGCGGTGTTCCTGGTAGAGGCTGCGGTGGAAGTCGATCAGCGCGATGCGGTCGGATGCATCCGCGTCGCGCACCTCAATCGTCTGGGCCATGCGCCCGAATCTAGGCGGTTCTGTCGCCGGTCGGTAGCCGCTAACGGACTCGAATCGATTGGCGCAGCCGATCGAAGGTTTTCCGGCCGATACCGGGCACACGCAGGATGTCTTCGATGCGCCGGAACCGCCGCTTTTCGCGCTCCGCGATGATAGCCTGCGCGCGGGCCGGGCCGACGCCCGGGAGCCGAACGAGCTCCTCGGGCCCGGCCTCGTTGATGTTGATCCGCTGGTCCTGCTCGACACTCGGGGGCCCTTGGTCCGGCGACGCAGCTCCGGCGTTCGCGAGCGCACCCGCGGGGAGAACGCTCAGGACCAGCGCTAGCAGGAGAATCGCTCTAATCATGCAGCCCGCTCACTGTCCGCAGGGTCACGGGCCTCCCTCGGCTGGTAATCTCGAATCTGCAGCTCACCGTTGACCGGCATTGCGTCGAGCCGGACGTTGAGGCTGCCGTCACGATTGACGAAAGCCGCGCCGACGCGCACCCAAAACTTCCGACCATCCTTGTTTCGCTCCACCACCGTGTAAGCGATCTTCACCTTGTTTTCTTCGAGCATCTGTCCTCCTAGTTGGAATGCAAGCTCGGAGACATGCACGCGCAATGCCAGGGCTGCTCCCAGTGATCCCCACTCGCTTCGGCACTCGAATCGGCGAAGCGGCCGAGGGCAACAGCGACCGCCACGCCATCTTTGCGACGCGTTCGTTTGTTGGCTGCAGAAGTTCCTGTCAGTATCCGGCCGACCAAGTTGATAAGGAGTCAGATGAAGATTTCACTGTCTGAGGGCACCTGGGATAATTCCAACGTCGACATCGTTGCGCTTGCCATTCCATCCGGGAAGACGAACTTCAATCGAGCCCTCGGGCGCATCGAGGTCGTGACCGGCAAGGGCAGCATCAAGCCACTTGCTTCGGACGAACGATTCGAGGGCAAGCCGACCCAGACGCTCAAAGTCGCGGCCGGAGGTAAGGCCAAGTCTCGTTGGCTGCTCCTCGTGGGCATCGGCGATTCGAAAGATGCCCAGAAGATCGCCTGGAATCTAGGTCATGCACTTGCGACCACCGCGGGTGCGCAAAAGAGCGGCGCGGTCGAGCTGCCAGAGGTCACCTCGGAATCGGTCCGCGCGGCTTCCCAAGGCCTGGTCGCGGGAGCGTATCGCTACACCGAGTACAAGAGCGACAAGGCCGCGGACTCGACGCTCGGGTCCGCCGTGATTCTCGGTGCGCGCAAGGGCGCTCCGGGCCTCAATGCCGCTGTGCGAGCAGGCAAGGCCATCGCCGAGAGCGTCAACTTCGCCCGAGATTTGGTGAACTGTCCCCCGAACGATTTGAATCCGGTCACCTTGGCACGCGCCGCGTCGAGCGAATCCAAAAAGCTCGGGCTGTCTTGTCGCGTCTGGAACAAGACCCGCATCGAGAAGGAAGGGATGAACCTCTTGCTCGCGGTGAACAAGGGAAGCGCCATCGAGCCGAGAGTGGTTCACGTGGTCTACAAGCCCGCACGTGCGAAGAAGAAAGTCGTATTCGTCGGTAAGGGCCTCACCTTCGATGCGGGCGGCCTGTGCATCAAGCCCGCGGCCTCCATGGTGGACATGAAGTGCGACATGGCAGGCGCCGCCTCCACGCTCGGCATCGTGTTTGCTGCTGCGCGGCTCAAGCTACCCGTCGAGGTGCACGCGCTGGTCGGCTCCACCGAGAACATGACCGGCGCCAAGGCCTACCGGCCCGGCGACGTGTACAAATCTTTGGAGGGCAAGACAGTCGAGGTCATCAACACCGACGCCGAGGGGCGCTTGGTGCTCGCCGACGTGCTGACCTGGGCCGTGCGCAAGCTCAAGCCAGACTACATGATCGATCACGCGACACTCACAGGTGCGTGCCTGGTCGCCCTCGGTCCCTGGCGAGCCGCGCTTTACACCGATGACGATGCGCTTGCATCGAAGTACCTCGACGCTGCGCAAGGGGAGGATGAAGCGTTTTGGCGTATGCCTCTCGATTCCGATCTTCGCTCCACGCTCAAGAGCTCGATCGCGGATATCAAGCACATCGGTGGCCGCTTCGGCGGCTCGATCACGGCGGCGCTTTTCCTCAAGGAGTTCGTCGGCGAAACCACCTGGATGCACCTCGACATCGCGGGCCCGGCATTCGTCGAGCGCGCGCATGGTCGGCTTCCCAAGGGAGGCACCGGCTTCGGCGTTGCAACCGGCGTCCGTTTCCTCGAGAGCCTTGGCTGATCGTCAGATCCGGTAGGGGAAGGTCACCTTGAAGGTCGATTGCTTGAATCGCGGAACGCGTGCGCGTTTGACCGCGGATTCGATGCACGAGCCAACCGGGGTGCCCTTGAACGGACCGGAGGCCACCTTCGCGCCGGTGGCGCGGCCCGAGGACCCGCTGAATGTCACGTCGACGGTGGCCGTTCCGCCCTCGTCTTGCTTGCAGCCTTTGACGGCACCGCTCACGCCTTGAAGGGCGGTCTTCACGTCGTCACGCGAAGGTGCGTCTGGGAGGCTCGAGTCGCTCGGGCTCGATGACTTCGTAGCCTGCTTGGGCTTCGACGGTGACGAACCGCCGACGACTTCGTCCATCAGTGCATCGAGGTTGTTGCCCGAACGCGTCTTCGGCGGAGGTGACGCCTCAGCCTCGCTGCGAGTCCCGGAGCTCCGAGTCGGGCGCTGGCGGCGTTGCGAGCTGGTCGAGGTTCGTTTGCGTGGCTCCGGTGTCTCGATCGAGGGGGCAGCCTCTTCTTCGATGGGGTCCTCTTCGATCGTCGCCGCTTCGATGGGCTCTGCGACGGCGAGGGCCTGACCTGGCGGTTCCGCAGGCGCCTGCGCTGCGGCCGCGATCGCGCTCGATCCTGGGACCGGTTGGCTGGGTTGCTGCGCCGGCTCGGCGGTGATCTCGAGCGCGTCGTCGTCTGATCCTCCGAGCGCCATGCCCACGCCAATGCCTGCACCCACGATGGCGATCACCGCGATCGCGGCGCCGCCGATCCAGAGCCAGCGATTTCCATCGGATGTCTCGAGCGGGGCCGGACCAAGCAATGGTGTGCCGAGCGCCGCTCCGCTGGTTCCGAGTGAAAGCAGATCGTCGACCGCCTGCGAAGGCGCTGCCCTGGTGCCAGGTGTGGTCGATTTCGCGAGCGACCGAATGTCGATCAGACCGGAGCCCTCACCCGCGGCTTGTGGAGCGCCTTGTGCGCTTGCGGCCACCGATGCGCGGCTCGCCACTGGGGCCGACTCTGCTGCTGAGCCACCGCGTGACGCGAGCTGCTGAAGATTGCTGAGCGAGAAGAGGACGGAGTTCTCGTTGCGTTGGCCGGTCATGCGCTGTGGCGCCGATGCGCCCATGCCGGCTCCTCCGAGACCCATCCCCAATCCGCCGCTTGCGTCGTTTCCTGCCGCTGCAGCGAAGGGCGAATCCTGCGATCCGGTCGGGGTGGGGCTTTCATCAAACCCGGCAAACATGTTTCCGTCGGTTTCGATCTCGCTGGTCGGTTCGCGTCCGCTGCCGTCACCGAACAGATCGCCGCCGGTGCCAAACGAAGAAGTGTCGTCGATTTCGCTCGGCGCTGCCTTCGCTCGTCCTGCACCGCCGCCAAATATTTGAGTCAGCTCTGGAACGTCGCCCGCGACCTTCCAATCGTCGAAGCCTTCCTTCCAAACGTACGAGTCCAAGCCGACGCTGCCCTTGGCAAACAACTGACTCAGCTCGATCGGAGGCAAAGGTCCTTTCTGCTCTCCGTCGACGACGATGTACCAGGTCGAATCACCGCCCTGCTCCTGCGCTGGGCTCGTCTCTTCGAAAGGATGTGCGCCGGTCTGGTCACCGCGAACTTCGAGTACCGATGAGCACTTCTTGCACCGGATCTTGAAGATTTTTCCCGCGACCTTTTCGTCGGCGATCGAGTATTTGGCCCCGCAGCTATCGCAAACGATCTTCATCTGTTGCCCCCGTCTCCCTCCTGCCCAAATCCAGTCGACAAATGACTCGATATCAGCCGGATCGAAGATTCCCCTTTAGGACCGCGATCATAGCGGTCCTGTCCCATGCCAAGCAAGAAGTCCACGAAGGTTCTGCTCGCGTGCTTGGACCCTCATCTCGTCGAATCCTTGGGTCTTTTCTAATTGACCACCACCAGCTCGGTCCCGTCGTTGCCGCAGAAGGAGTGAGCGGGGGCGTGGCGAACCCCACATTCGGGGCAGATCTTGTTGGCATCGAGCCGGAGGGAAGGGCGGGTCGCGCTGGCAGCCCCGAAGAGCCCGTACGGCACCAGATCATCTGCATCTTCGGGGCAGAAGCGCGAATCGAAGGGATAGCCGCGCCGGCACGTCGGGCAGATCATGCCTTGCGCAAACGAGCCCTCGGAGCGTCCATCGGTCAATTCGGCGCCATCTCGGACGCAGAACCGATTCTTCGGCGAGAACTCCCCAAGGCACACCGGGCAGCTCTTCACTGGGGCGGGCTCGGGCTTGCCTCGCTTGGCTCCCTCCGAAGGTCCCTTCTCCGCAGCGAGGGGCGGGCGGCTGGAACCTGAACGGTCAGTCGCTTTTTTTGCACGTCTGCGCTGCAGCCCCAGCACTGCGAGCACCGCAAGCACCGCGCCGAGTGTCGCCGGAACAACGAGAGACCACGCCATCTCTGAATTGTGACCGATCGCCGCCGCTCAAAGCCACAAAAAAGCCCGGGAGGCTAGACTCCCGGGCTTCTCGAGCTGGATTTCTCGATTATCTGGCCCCGGGGCTCAGAGCTTTTTCACGGCTTCCGTCAAGGCCGGAACGGCGTCGAAGAGGTCCGCAACGAGGAAGTAGTCCGCAACCTGGGCGATCGGGGCTTCCTTGTCTTTGTTGATCGCCACGATCGTCTTGCTGCCCTTCATGCCGGCCAAGTGCTGAATCGCTCCGGAGATACCAATGGCGACATACAGCTTTGGCGCGACCACCTTGCCGGTCTGACCGACCTGGAGCTCGGGGGAGACGTATCCCGCATCGCAAGCGGCACGGGACGCACCCATGGCGGCCCCGAGCGCGTCGACTAGCGGCTCGATCACGTTGGTGAAGTTCTCCGAGCTCTTGAGTGCACGGCCGCCGGAGACGACGATGTCGGCCTCCGTGAGATCCGGACGCTCGCTCTTCACGACCTCGACGCCCAGGAACTCCACCTTCCCCGCTGCCGGATCGGTCTGAAGCGCAACATCCTCGGAGGGGCTCGCTCCGCCTGAGGCTTCCGCGGCGGCGAACTCCGACTGACGCACAGTGACTACCTGCTTCTCGCTCAGAATCTCGACCGTGCCAGACACGTTGCCCGCGTACATCGGTCGCGTGTACGAGAGCTTTCCGCCATCCGTGTGCACCGCCGAGATATCGGAAGCAACACCGGCATCGAGCTTCGCGGCCGCGCGCGGGAGGAGGTCCTTGCCATACGCGCTCGCACAGGCGACCAGCACGTCATATGCCTTGCCGGTCTCTGCGACGGTGGCCGCGTATTTTTCGCATACGTAACCGCCAGCGATTTCCGCCTTCAGCACCTTGCCTGCGCCGTAGCCTGCGAGCTCTGCGGCTGCCGCAGCTGCACCCTCTCCAATGGCGAGAATGTCGAATGAGCCGCCGGTTCCTTCCGCGATCTGTTTTGCGGCCGTCACCGCGCAAAGAGTGGTTTTGCGTGCCTTGCCCTCAAGCAACTCCGCAACAACGAGAACATTAGCCATGTCTGATGCTTCCTTTCCGTTTCTCGAGGCTTAGATGACCTTGGCGGTGTTGTGGAGCTTGTCGACGAGCTCCGTGACGTCCGCGACGAACGTCGTTTCGCCCGTGCGGGCCGGCGGCAGCTCGAACTTGGTGTAGTTGAGCGCCTTGCTCGCATCGACGCCGAGGTCGCTGAGCGACATCTTATCGATGGGCTTCTTCTTGGCCTGCATGATGCCCTTGAGAGATGCATATCGGCC
>DASRZF010000317.1:0-5880 GCA_035686645.1 Polyangiales bacterium | reverse complement strand
TTCGTTGACATCGTCTAACTTTAGACTATATCTAGTTTTATGCTGAGCGACGACACGACGACCCTCGAAACGCACGGCGTCAAGCCGTCGGCGCAGCGCGTCGCCATCGCCGGCTACGTTCTGCACACGAAGGATCATCCCTCGGCCGATGAGGTCTGGGAAAAGGTGAAGCGCGCGTTCCCCATGGTGTCTCGCGCGACCGTGTACAACACGCTCAACCTCTTCGTGGAGAAGGGCCTGATCCGTCATCTGGTCCTCACCGAAGGTCGCCTCGTCTTCGACCCAAACGTCGACAAGCACCACCACTTCATCGATGAAGACAGCGGCAAGATTTACGACTTGCCTTGGGACACCTTGAAGGTGTCACGAGTCGAGCAGCTCGAAGGCTTTGACGTCCGCGACTACCAAGTCCTGGTCCGCGGAAAGAAGCGCAAGGAAAAGCGCCAGACCAAATCCAAATACTAGTTGCCGTTTCACAAGGAGGAAACATGCATACTGTAGGTGATCCATTCCCAGAGTTCTCACTCCAAGCGGTGGTGAGCACCGAGCCAGGGAAGGAGTTCGAAGAGATTACGAACCGCTCTGACCCCGACAAATGGCAGGTCATATTCTTCTGGCCGATGGACTTCACGTTCGTTTGCCCGACGGAGATCGCCGACTTCGGCCGAAAGAACGCGGCATTCGAAGAACGCAACGCCCAGGTCTTGGGGGGCAGCACCGATACGCACTACGTCCATCTGGCCTGGCGAAACGACCATCCCGATCTCAAGAAGCTCCCCTTCCCCATGCTAGCTGATACCAAGCGCGAGCTTTCGACGGCCCTTGGCATTCTGCACCCGGACGCCGGCGTCTGTCTGAGAGCGACGTACATCGTCGACCCCGAAGGAATCATCCGCTTCGTGAGCGTCAACGACCTCTCCGTCGGTAGAAATGTCGACGAAGTGCTCCGAGTGCTCGATGCCCTGCAAACAGGCGGGCTCACCGCTTGTGGCTGGACTCCCGGCGAAGCGACTTTGGACGCGGCTTAACACCCAGCTGAGCGCTCATCGCGCTTTCCAAGATGGCGCGCGCTTTTGAATGAACGCGAGCGGACCTTCCTTGGCGTCCTCGCTCTGCATGATCTTCTGAAACGCCTCGAACCCTTCGGTCCAGAGCGTTGCCTCGTCTGCGGAGAACGCTCGCGCGGCCAGCGCCCGGCTCGCCTGTACAGCAAGCGGCGCATTCGAGGCGATCTTTTCGGCAAGCCCTAGCGCCTCCTCGACGACGCGGTCCACCGGAACGAGCCGGTTGACGAGACCGAGCTCGTACGCGCGCGCCGCCAGCAAGGGCTCGCCCGTGAGGATCACTTCCATGGCCTGCGTCATGCCGATGGCGCGCGGCAGACGAAAGAGCGCTCCTGCCACCGCAATGAGGGATCGTTTCACCTCGGGCAGGCCGAAGAACGACGCGTCGGAGGCGACGATCATGTCACAGGCGAGCGCGATCTCGCAGCCACCGGCAAGAGCCGGCCCGTTGAGGGCTGCGATTAGGGGTTTGCTGCGCTCGCGATGAACGATGCCCCCGAAGCCGCCCCGCGCCGTCGCCGTTGCGGCCGCATTGCCCGATGCAATCTCCTTGAGGTCGGCGCCAGCACAAAAGACTGGGCCGTTTCCGGTCAGCACGGCCGCCCAAAGCGCGTCGTCGGATTCGTACTGGTCGAGCGCCGCCTCGATGCCGGTGGACATCACTCCGTTGATGGCGTTCCGCGCCTCGGGTCGGTCGAGGGTGATGATGGCGACGTGGTTCCTTGTCTCAAATCGGACGCTCATGCAGGGGCTCCTTCGCAGTGTTCGAGGTCGTGCGCATATCTTGCGCATGCGTCGATACCTGCTTTCGACGCAAAGAGCTAGATGGTGTACGGTCCAGCTCGTTTCAAGACCCCGCCAAGGAGGCGCATGACCCAATCAGCCAAGCTCGTCCGTATTGAAAGCCTCTTGACGGCCGTCGCCCTGCTCTGCTCGGCTTCGATCCTCGGCTGCAGCAGCAGCCCCAGCCTTCCTCCCCTGGTCGAAGATCAGGACGCACCGGCGCTTCCCGGCAAGTTCGTCTGGCACAACCTCATCACCAACGACGGTGAAGCTGCGCGAACGTTCTACGGAGAGCTCCTCGGCTGGAAGTTCGACGTCAAAAAGGATGGTCGATACAGCGTCATCACCTACCGGGGGCACAACCTCGGCGGCATCCTCGACGCGAGCAAGGACGAGAACCCACCGAAGTCGGGACGCTGGCTGAGCGCGATCTCGGTCGCGGACCTCGACGAGAGCCTGGCCGCGCTCAGCGAGGCAGGCGGCAAGCAGGTCGACGCTCCGATCAACGTGTCCGGGGTGGGCCGTGTGGTGACCATCGAGGACGCGGATGGCGCTCTGCTCCATCTCCTCGCTTCCGAGCACGGTGACCCGCCCGACATCGAAACGAAGACTCACACTTGGCTCTGGCACGAGCTCCTCGCAAACCACGCGGACCGCGCGGTCGCGTTCTACGAAGCGGCGTTTGGGTACCAGACCGAACAACTCCCGGACCGGCCGAGCGGAGACTATCGCGTTCTCACCAGTGCAGGTGCACCGCGTGCAGGAGTCATCGACAACCCGTTCGAGTCTACCCGCTCGATATGGATTCCATACCTTCGAGTCGATGACCCGGCAGCTCTTGCCGAACGCGCGTCCGCGCTTGGGGGCACCGTCGTGCTCGCTCCGAATCCGAGTCTCCGCGACGGCAACCTCGCCTTGATCCTCGATCCAACCGGCGCACCGATCGCCCTGCAAAAATGGTCGCGCAAAGAAGAAGCAGAAGGAGCGAGCCTGTGAAACGCACCATCCAACGCATCACGCTGCTGGTCGTGGCCGTCCTCTGCCTGGGTACCTCCGACTGCTACACCGGGACCTATGTCGGTTATGGCTACGGGCCTGGATACGGACCGAGCTACTACAACGACGTCTTCTATTCCCCGCCGATCGACCGCTACGGCTACGGATACGGGTTCTACGGACGACCCTGAGCGCTGATCCAGGTCCTCGACGTCACTGCAACAGGTCTTCGGTGGGCTGAACGACCTGCTGCCAGGTCGGCCGATTCTGCCAGTGGATGTTGGGTGGGTCTGCCAGCCCAAGCGCCGTGTGGTTGATCGCGTCGTCCTGCTCGAGCGTGGGATCCCATTGCGCCATGTCGGCGCCGAGGTCTGACATCGTCTGTTGAAGGCTCGCGACCAGCGCCGCGCGGCAATCCACGAGCTCGCCGGTTCCCGCGCAGGCGATTCGATTGTACGGCGCCCCGCTCTCTCCGAGCGCCATCTCGAGAACGCGCGCCACGTAACCGTAGTAGCCACCCTGAAACGCGGAGCCGATGGCCCCGGGCGAATCGTGCCGGCCGCCGATCATGACGCCTGCGTCCTCGACCTCTTTGATCTGCGGCAGCAAGGCGTCGATCATCGGGTTCCACCAGCGATCCATGAACGCGACCGCCGCATGGTCCTCGTACTCGAGGCTCGAGGTGTCTAGCCCAGGCCCGTTCCTGTCGCGTCGCATGGCTCCGAGGCCGTTTGGCCCATTCGCGACCCAGTCCTTCATCAGCAATACGATCTCCTGCTCGGATTCGCTGAGGTCGCTCACGTCCCCGAGTACCTCGAAGACGCGGGGCAGTATCTCCTGCCCCCGAAGATCCGTCGTACCCGCATCGATCATGATCTGAACCATGTTCGCGCGCGTGAGGCCCGGGGCCCCTGGCTGCTCGCGAAACGCATCCAGCCGTCGAGACAAGAGCTCGGAACGGTACAGGCGGCCATAGCCGGTTTGTCCGTCGTTCGCGTAGAAGCCTGGGGCCTGCGCGTTGTTCCAATTCGCGAAGTAGCCCTTCTCTGGGTTCGCCTCGTGGGGGTGGCCGAGCAGCGGCACGAAGTTGTCGAAGCTGAACTCCGAATTGATTCGCCCAGTGCCAGTCTGCTGCCAATCGAATTCGCCCGTCCCCCACTGCGGCAAGTCTGGATGAATGCCTGGCGCGCGGATCGGCAAGAGGCCCGAGTTGAAATAGGCGATGTTGTTCGCATCGACGTAGAACCAGTTGAACGTGCCGGTGAGGCTGTTGAACACATCGAAGAAGGCGTCGGGGTCGACCATGTCGTTCCGTGTGGCCGCGAGAAACGGTCGCACCGAATCGACTTCACCGAAGAACGTGGATCGCTGCACCGCGAGGGCCACCGGGGCTCCGTTGACCGTCGCCGTGGCAAAGACCGGACCATAGTCGGGCGCGCGAAGAATGTTGCGCCTGACCCGTTGGTTGGGCGTCCCCGCCGTCGTGAGATTGGTCTCCGCCGTCCACTCGTCCGTTCGCTCGAGCATCGGCGTACAGACTCCGTCGTAGAGATAGCTCGTCGAAGCGCGCGTGGGCGCGCCGCCACCGGGCTCGCAGAGCCGGAGCACACGAACGTCCGTAATGTCGTCGCCCGAAGAGGTCGCACTCCAGGCGTGGTCGATGCCGCGACCGATGATGACATAGGGAAGCCCAGCAAACGCCATCCCGCGGCTGTGGATCCCGCCGCCTTGCTGCGAGAACTCGACGAGCATCTGGGGCGAGAAGTATCCGGTTTGCGGCCCGAATACGGCGATCGGATGCCCGTCTTCAGTCTCTTCCCCGTTCACCAGAATTGCGTTCGACATCGCATCCGGAAAGCTCAGCCCGTTGAGCGCGAGCCGGATCCCCTCGACGGTCGCGCGCGCGCGGGCTCGACCGGTTTGCAGCGCATCACGGGAAGGTTCGCCCAGGCGATACGGAATCCCGTCCTTCAGCCAGGTGGACTCTCCCGTTTCGTGCCTGAAGATCATCATCGCGCTCGCTGCGGGCACCTCGTCGTCGACGACGTCCTCTCCGAGCGCCGGACACTCGATGTCCCCAGGGCCCGCGTCCTCGGGCGAAACGCAATCCTCGATTGTGAGCAGCTCGAGCTCCTCGAGGCTACCCTCATCGAAGAGCACGGCTCCGGGATACGCCGCGGCGAATCCTTCGTCGAGCGGGCATGCCGATTCGTCGATCGTGGCGGGTGACTGCGTCTCGAAGGGGACCTCGGTCGTATTGGGACGCTCCGGGTCGTTGGCCTGACGGATGTCGCGCCAGGTCTCACAGGCTGCCGCAGTATCCCCCGGAAAAAGCGCAGCAAGCCCTTGCAGGAGCTCCACCTGCCGATGCTCGCTACCGCCTCCGGTCGCAAACGTGGACTGCACCAAGGCCGCGACGGCGAGCACATCGCGCGCCGTAAACGGAAGCAGCTCCAAACCGAGCGCCGCGTACTCGATGGGTACGCGCTCCGCACCTTCCGCACCGCTCAGGATGTCATCGATGTACCGATTGATTCCGCGCACGAAATTGTCGACGTCGTCTTGTGCCTGAACGCCGTCCTCGCCGAATCGCGGCGCGAGTTGGTCGATCTGAGCCTGAATCTCCGGCTCGTCGTAACCACCAAACCGGGCGAGCCCCCGATCGGAGGAGTAGTTCCCGCCGGCAGGACCGAGGAAGTCGCTCATCCGTCCCCGACCCACGTGTCGCAGAACGTCGATGGCAAACATCCGGTCGGTCGCCGTTGCGTACCCGGTGCCGAAGAGCACATCGCCCCGGGCCTCGCCGAAGATGTGCGGAACGCCCATCTCATCGCGGCCGATGCGCGCAGCGCGGGTGCCGTCCGTCACCGTTCGAACCGAATCGAACGAGCTCTCGTCGCGCAGCGGCGCATCCTTGAAGTATCCTGGGACGAGGTCCTCGTCGCTCAGCTCCCCGGGCGTGGGATACGCGTCACTGAACACCAGGTTCTCGTACATGACGAGCTGGTTCATGGAGTTGGGGTCTGCGTCGATGTTC
>DASRZF010000316.1:0-4333 GCA_035686645.1 Polyangiales bacterium | reverse complement strand
GAGCCACTCGAACCATCCTGCCGACGTGACGAAGCCACGAGTCCAAGCAAAGGATGCCCTGACGCGAGCATGGAGGTCCACGAGCCTCGGATCGGCTTGGGCTTGCTCGAGGGTTGGGGGCGGGCCTTCGCCAGTCACGATATAGCGGTCAGTGTTGCCACGAACGATTGTAATGTTCTCGAGCTCGGCTAGCGCTTCGAGAACCGACACGGGTTCTGGTCCGATCGCCGCGAGATCCCCAACGGCGCAGAAGACATCGATTCCGAAGCACCTCGCGTCCTCGATGACGGCATCTAGGGCGATTCGGTTTCCGTGGATGTCCGACAACAAGGCGACTCGCATGTCCCACTGTCTTACGGATCAGCGACAAGCTGCCAGCCGCTGACCGACAGCAGCGAGGCAACCAGCATCGCCGCCAGGACGCTACCAAAGTCGGCCCGAGCGATGGCCGTCAGCTTCATCGCCTTGTTAGACCGCGTATTTCGCTGCCTCCGACTTCGCGTAGGAGAGGGCCGCCTCGAGACGGTCGTTCCCCCAGAAGAGTTCACCACCCACAGTGAAGCTTGGGGCCCCAAAGATGCCCATGGATACGGCCCGCTCAGTCTGTGAGCGAAGCCCTGCCTTGGCCTCGACAGACTGCGCCTCGGCGAGGAGCGCCACGGGCTGGGCCAGCGCCTGGAGGACGGATTCAAGCACCTGGGAGTCGGCGATGTCCCGGTCCTCCGCGAAGTTGGCCACGTAGACGCGGCGGACGAACTCGGGAAGCCAAGGCTCGGACGGAAAGCGAAACGCCAACCGTGCCGCAAGGAGGCCGTTGCGCGGAAACTGCGAGGGGCGGCGAACCGGAAGACCCTGCTGTGCGCAGACACGCTCGAGGTCGCGCCACATATAGCGACCCTTCGCGGGGTAGATGTTGAAGGGAGAGTCGTCCCACCCCTGGTCATGAAAGATCGGCCCGAGAAGAAAGGGGCGCCAAGCGATCGCGATACCTTCAGACTTGGCGAGTGCCTCGATCCGCATCGCTGCCGGATACGAGTAGGTGCTTCCGAACTCGAACCAGAAGTCGAGCAGCCTCATTTGCCTCTCGCGCGGTCTAACGGATCGGGCTTCAGCTGCGAGAGCCCGGGCCGTCCGAGTTCCGCCGAAACCCCTGAGCAGGATGCCAGACACCCAAACGGACCGAAAGCTCACACCGGGCTCCCGACAGCTGCAAGCCCTTGTTGGACAGCGCACGCTGCTAACGGACGAGAGAGACGAACTCTTCCACTGTGATTCCCGCCTCGCGAATCAGGGCCCGGAGCGTTCCCTTTGCAAGCTCGCGATGATCGGGAATGGTGAGCCGAGGAAGGGAGGCGCCGGGTGGCGGAGAACAATATGGCTGCCCTTCTGGCGGTCGATCTCGTATCCAAGACGCCGGAATGCAGCCACCGCGTCGCGACCCGAGATCCGCGGAAGCGTGCTCATACTGCGACGTCGATGACTTCCTCGTGAATTGACGGGGGGATGGGCTCGCCTCGATCCCGAAGGCTCTCAAGGTACCCCTCGATCGCTTCGCGGACGCTGGCGACGGCTTCTTGGCGGGTGGCCCCCTGTGAGACGCATCCGGGAAGCGAGGGCACGGAGGCCACGAAGGCCCCATCTTCGTCTTGCTCCACGAGGATTCGAAACTTCATCAGGCCGGCCTCCGAGAATCGATGACTCGCCGCAAGGATAACGCCGGCTGCAAACGTCGCCGAGCGCGCCCGCCCGGCGTCTTCTTGGCGCTGCCCAACGGATCGGCGTTAACCAGCGTGGGAACAGCGCCGCCGGTACTCGCCGAGCCAGTGAAGTGTGATGCCAGAAGGCTACCTGGCTCGATTGAAGCGAGCTGTTCCCACGTCCGCGTTCAACGCTTTGTTGGGCGGATGTCCGCGATTGGCACTCACCTGGCTGGGGATGCTACCGAACATCGCGGCCGTTGAGGTCTCTCCGCATTACTAGCTCGCCTTCGCTCAGAACTTCTCCTGTGTAGCGAAACCCATGGCGAGTGTAGAAGCTCCCTGCATTGCCATCTTCCTCGAGATGATCGGTTACAAGGTACCTGCCGTTTCCACTGGCTTCAATTCGGGCAACAAGCAGACCTACAGCCGCCGAGCCGTATCCTTTGCCCTGATGATTCTGATCAATCATCAACCGCCAAAGGAAGTACTCTCCGTTTTCACGAGCCTCGGAAGTCATGATGAACCCAACAGGAGCTTCGTCGGCATAGATTGCGCGCATCCACACAGGATCACTATCACGTGGATAGTGTCCTTCAGCTATCGAGTAAGCATTGGAGCGCGGATACGCCTGTTTCTGCTCTTCCGAGACTCTGAGCGCGAGCACCATCCTGAGGTTCTCGCTTGTAATCTCGCGGAGGCTCACCGCCGGCCTCTCTTCATCACGCTTCTTGGCCATCACAGCTTGGCCTCTTCCACGAATTGTTAGCGGTCTTCGGGAATATCGAGCTTTCGTCGCAACTCATGCCGCCCTCTATGTGGCCGTTGCTGTCAAGCTCCGTTGAGACTCGATTCTACATGGGCGATCCGTGCCGATGAAGCAGAATACCGGCCGAGCTGGCGACTTCTTCTTGCGTCAGGGCTTCGAGCCCCGGACGACCCTCTATCCGTGCCGGCGCTTGTGGAGGCCGGTCACCGCATCCTGTGTTCGCCCGCAGGCGACTGGGAAGTGCCGTGGCGGAGACCCCATCCAACGGTCGGTTCGCGTGGCGAACCCGGCGGCAATAACGGGCCTTCCGCACCAACTCGCTCGATCCTCTGGTCGCGTCCTTTCTTTCCCTACCGCACCGTGGCGGCCAGCTTGAGCTCCGCGCCTTCCGGCACAACCCCGGTCTCGAGGTATCGCCAGAGCGCGATCAAGATCTTGCGCGCCAGCGCCACGATCCCGATCCGGCGCAGCCGGCTGCTGCCGCGGCCGAAGCGCTCCTCGTACCACCGGGCGAGCTGGCTCTTGGGCTGGAAGCGGAGCCAGCCCCAGGCGATCTCGATCGCCATCGCCCGCACGTGCCGGTTGCCGGACTTCGCGATTCCTTGCTCCCGACTCGACTCCCCGCTCTGGTAGGGAGTCGGCGTCAGACCCGCCAGCGCTCCCACCTCGCGCCGGTTGCGGAACTTGCGCCAGCCAAAGAACTCCATCACGTAGAGCCAGGCGCTGTTCGAGCCGATGGCCTTGAGGGCGACCAGGCGCTTCGCCTTCTCGCTGGCGGGGTCGGCCGCTTCGCGGATCTGCTCGCGGCGCGTGCGCTCGAGTCCCTCGATTTGTTGGTTGAGGAGCTCGAGCCGATCCCACTCGTGGCCGAGCCGCTCGCAAAGGCCCGCGGGAAGCGACGAGCCATCCCAGAGCCGGAGCATGGAGAGCTGCGCCGGTAGCGGCTTGCGCCAGTCCACCCGGACGCCCTGGTTGGCGAGCAGGCCCTGGATCCGATTCGCGTTCCGTGTGCGATCTCGCTTCGCCGTCAGCAGCTCGCGGTGAAGGTGCCGCCGGTCCTCGTCCTCCGGGCTCGGCACGTGGACCACGCTCCAGACGCTGCACTCTCCTTCCGCGAAACGAACCAGCAATGAGAGCAGCCGCGAGGCATCCAGCCGATCCGTCTTCGCACGCCGCAGTCTCCGATTGACTTCGATGCTCGCCGCGTCGACTACGTGGCTCTCGATCCCACGCGACACCAGCCAGCGATGCAGCCAGAAGCCTTCCCGGCCAGCCTCGTAGCAGCTCGCGACCCGGCAGCCCGCCGGCAGATCGAAGCGCCGCCGCGCGCGCTCGAGCTCCGCGATGACTGTGTCCAGCTTCCGGCCCGTGATCGTCTTCTGACGGGCCTTCTGCCCTCGGCCCGTCGTGAAGGCCAGCTGCCAGGTCGATTCCCCGAGCTCGAACGAAACAAAGAGAGTCGTGCCCTCTGCAGTACCATTCTCAATGCGGGTCGTTGCGGTCATCGTCGTGCTCCTCCGTTGTGTGACGACTTCGAAGGAGCTTAACCGCAGCGACCCGCTCTCTCTCCCTTGCATGCGCATAGGATCCAACGGATGGCCGCTCAGCTGCGGCCGCCGGGGATGCTACCATGCCTGACGGGCGATAATGGCCCCATGCGGGCAGAGCTTGCGGCCGTCAGCTGCAGCGGCTTGTTAGCCAGCTGGGAGGCTCGGAGAAATGGCGATGGAGATGGCATTCACGGCCGTGTTTAGGCGTGTTCCCGAGGGATATATCGCTTTCGGGGAAGAGCTTCCCGGTGCAAACACCCAGGGCGCCACGCTCGATGAGGCGCGAGACAACCTGCGCGAGGCCGTCGAGCTCGTGC
>DASRZF010000315.1:0-5099 GCA_035686645.1 Polyangiales bacterium | reverse complement strand
GGCGGCGGCTCGCTCGTGAGCTGCGGCAAGTGTGACGACCCCGATCCCACGTGCACAGAGGAAGCCTACACTCTGTGTGACGAGCTGTTCGCCGGCAGCCAACTGGTGAGCTGCAGCGAATGTGGCGACCCGATCGCCACGCGCACGAAGTAGGCCCTCGGTCTCTCTCGCGAACCGTTCACGGGCGTTGCAGCCCGAGATCACGTTTCGTTGGCGTCGTCGATAGACGCCTTCTCTGTCTACTTTCGGCCGGGGGAAAAAGGCGTTTCTTGAGCGGCTATCAGCTTGCTACTGATGGTTCTTTTTCAGCCTGCTACTGATGACGAACAGTATGCCTACGACTATGAACGGTCCGGTAATCGCCATGATTACCCCAAGACTCATCCCTATCGACTCGTTCATCCTGTAGTTGAGGATGAATAAGGGCGGGCTCAACGCAACACCTATCAAGGTGAAGAGAATACCCCCGATCAGTTCCCATTTGGTCGCCACGAAGAAGACGATCAAAAGGACGAATGAAGGGATGAGGTGCATGAAAAAATGCCCAAGCTGTTCCCAAAGAGTGTGAGTGCCTTCAAAGGCGTCGAGGGCAAACATGCTCACGAAGAGAATGGCGAGAATGCAAAGTGTTCGCGGAGCCCAATGGAAGAATTTGATACGCCTATCCAAAGTTCTGCAGGCTTACCACAGACTATCGAAAAGAAGAGCGTAGCGAAAACAAAGGCCCTGTCGGCGCGACGCCCCGACCCACAGAAAGAAATCCCCGCGAAGTGCAGGGGATTCTTCGTGGTGACCCCAACGATGCGAAGTTGGAACCAATTTTCCGCTTTCATCGAAGGGTGGGACGGGCTTCGGATGAGAGCATGATGAGCTTCGACGTGGGACCGTGCCGGAGGCCAGCGTAGAGATGTCGCGCTCGAAACCTAAGCAGTCCTCAGGCTGGCGATAAAGCTCTGGAATGCCGGAGCTACCAACCGAGCTCGGCCCTCAGGAACGCGATCGTGTTCTCGGCCATCAAGGCGTGCGTCTCGACACCGGGGTGGCCGTTGTCGCAGGCAAAGTCGACGAGCTCATCGAGCTCGAGGTCCGCCCCGGTGACCCGGGCGTCGCCGGCAGCGGCGCGCTCGGCGATGGCCGCGTCGATCGCCGAGCGGGCGAGCGACGTCTCCGACGCGTCGGGGAGCTCGGGCCAAATGCAAGCGATGATCGCGTCGGGGTGCTGAAGGCGAATCTGCTCCAGAAGCGAGGCGTAGGCGGGCACGAACCCATTGGGCAGCTCGCCTTCGATGAAGTCGTTGGCGCCAAGAGAGACGAACACCGCGTCGGCCGGGCGGATAGTCCCGGTGCTGCCGGCCTCGGTCCCGACCACTCGGTCGTAGAGGGCTGACAGGGGCTCACGGACTATGCCCTTGTCCCCCCAGGCCACGGTGCTGAGCTCGGCGTCGACCGCCCGGGCCGCGATGGCGCCCCACGTCAAGAAGTGGTTTTGGGCGCTCGAGTCGCAGACCTCGACGGAACCGTCCACGCCGTCTCCCGTGCTCCACGAGTCGCCCACGATCTCCAGCTGGCGGGTTGACCGAGGCACCGCGAGCGGCTCCCCGTCGACCTCCACCCCGCCGACCACGGTCGGTCCAAGAGAGGCTTCGGTGCGGCGGTAGACCTCGATGGTGTGTTCGCCGTCCGGGAGATTCGAGGCGAAGTCGTAGGTCGCGCCGACGATATCGGACACCGCGAGCGGATCGGGCCGGACGTCACCGTCGACGACCACCGTGAAGTAGCGTCCACCGCGAAATGTGGCCCGCGCGCCGGTCCCGCGGAAGCGAACCACGAAGCCGCTCCCGGACCACGAAAGACGAACCGCGCCCGGATCGGAATCGTCGAAGCGACCCACGTAGAGCACGTCGGCCACGGACGATGGACCGGGGTCGTCGTTGTCCCCACAGGCGAAAATGAGCAGCAGGCCACATAACAACAGCTTGGAAGCGCGCATGCCGCACCTTATTCCATCGAAACCGAGTTCGCCGAGGACAATCCGAGAAAGTGCCAGTCTAGGCCGGTTTGGTCCCCTGCCGGAAGCGCTTCACCCGCTCCTCGACGAACTCTGCGGCCCGTGCCGCCGTCTCGTCCCTCACCTAGCTTCCGAATTTTCCGCAACCGTTCAGGTTCCGGCAGTTCGCGATGCAATCCACTGACTCGAGGGTGCCACAAACTGACAAGGGTCCGAGCTCTGCCCGGCTGGTCGCCTTCCCAAGCATCGTGGCTCACACCCCGCGACGCACGACGTTCTGAGGAACGACAGGCCACCACAACGCCGTGCCCAACAACGGTGTTCGTCAATACGGCCAGCGCCAATCGCTTACCTCGGGCACGTCGACGCCGTGCCGGTGAGCGTACGCGCGACATTCGATCTGTCGGTCACGAAGCGTGTCTTTCACGTGCGCCCCGGCCACCTGAAGCTCTGGCACGCGGTTGATGACGTCGATCGCCAGGCTGAAGCGGTCGATCTCGTTGTCCATGGCGAGCTCCAGCGGCGTGTTGATGTTGCCCTTCTCCTTATAGCCACGCACGTGTAGATTCGCATGATTCGTGCGCCTGTAGGCAAGCCGGTGGATCAGCCATGGATAACCGTGGAAGTTGAATATCACCGGCTTGTCTTTGGTGAACAGGCCGTCGAAGTCGCGATCAGAGAGGCCGTGCGGATGCTCGCCCTCGGGTTGCATCTTGAACAGATCGACCACGTTGATGAAGCGAATTTTGAGCGCCGGGAAATGCTCGCGAAGGATCGCGGTGGCGGCGAGGGCCTCCTGCGTGGGGACATCGCCGCAGCCGACCATGACCACATCGGGCTCTGACCCCTGGTCGTTGCTGGCCCAGTCCCAGGTCCCGATACCTTTCGTGCAGTGGTTCACCGCGTCGTCCATATCCATGTACTGTTGATGCTTCTGTTTGTCGGAAACGATGACGTTGATGTTGTTCATGCTCCTGAGGCAGTGGTCTGACACCGACAACAGCGTGTTCACGTCCGGCGGCAGATAGATGCGAGTCACCTCGGGGTTCTTGTTTACGACCACGTCCAAGAAGCCAGGATCCTGATGGGTGAAGCCGTTGTGATCCTGGCGCCACACCGTCGAGGTGATCAGTAGATTCAGCGAAGAGATCGGCGCACGCCAGGGGATCTCGTTGCAGATGGCGAGCCATTTCGCATGCTGGTTGTACATCGAGTCGATGACGTGCACGAAGGCCTCGTAAGTCGAGAAGAAGCCGTGGCGGCCGGTGAGCACATAGCCCTCCAGCCAGCCCTCCAGCGTATGCTCGGAGAGCATTTCCAGCACGCGGCCGTCCCGGGCAAGCTCACCGCCATCTTCGTCCTCCGGCAGGTAATCTGCGAGCCAAAGCTTCTTGCTCACTTCATAGATCGCGTCCAGCTTGTTCGAGGTGTTCTCGTCCGGACCGAACACGCGAAAGCGGTCTGGGTTGCGCCGCATCACATCGCGCAGCAGTCGCCCCAGCGGTCGGGTGTTCTCCGCGCGTGTCTGCGCGGGACGCTCCACCTTCAACCCGTACTCGCGGAAATCCGGCATGCGCAGTGCTTTGCGGAGCAATCCTCCGTTCGCAACGGGGTTGGCGCTCATCCGGCGGTCGCCGATAGGAGCAAGGGCCTTAAGCTCCGGTACGAGGCGCCCGGTCTGGTCGAAGAGCTCATCCGGTCTGTAGCTCTTCAGCCAGCTCTCGAGCTGGGCGAGGCGTTTCGGGTCCTCCCGTACGCCGGTGAGAGGCACCTGATGCGCGCGCCAGAATCCCTCGACCCGATGGCCGTCCACCTCGGCGGGACCGGTCCAGCCCTTCGGCGTACGCAGCACAATCATCGGCCAGCGCGCGCGCGTCGCCTTTCCGGCTGCCCGCGCCTCGCCTTGAATGTCGCGGATCTCAACGAGACAACGTTCCAGCGTCGCCGCCATCCGCAGGTGCATGTCGGCCGGGTCGTCGCCTTCCACGAAATGCGGCGTCCAACCATAGCCGCGGAAGAGTTGCTCGAGCTCTTCGTGTGAGATGCGCGCGAGGATCGTGGGGTTGTTGATCTTGTATCCGTTCAAATGAAGGATCGGCAGCACAGCACCGTCGGTGACGGGACTCAGAAACTTGTTCGAGTGCCAGGCCGTGGCCAGCGGACCGGTCTCGGACTCGCCGTCTCCGATCGCGACCGCCACCAGCAGATCCGGATTGTCGAACGCCGCGCCAAATGCGTGCGAGAGGCTATAGCCGAGCTCACCGCCCTCATGGATGGAGCCGGGCGTCTCGGGTGTGCAGTGGCTGCCAATGCCCCCGGGGAAAGAGAACTGCTTGAAGAACCGTCGCATGCCGTCGACATCCTCGCTCTTCTCCGGGTAGCGCTCCGAGTAGGTGCCCTCCAGATACACGGGCGCGAGCACGCCGGGCGCGCCGTGGCCGGGTCCCGCCAGGAAGATGGCATTCAGATCGTGCATCCGAATGAGCCGGTTCAGGTGCACGTACATGAACGAGAGACCGGGACTTGCGCCCCAGTGGCCGAGCAGCCGACTCTTGATGTGCTCGGGCCTGAGCGGCTCGCGGAGGAGCGGGTTCGCCTGAAGATAGATCATGCCGGCGGCGAGGTAGTTGCATGCCCGCCAGTACGCATCGATGTTGTCGATGTCCTCTGTGGAAAGCGCGCGTTCTGAAATGTTGCTCATCTGCATTTCTCTCCGTCTCCGACCTGCCTAGCCCAGGGGTCCGTGGTCGGCATGCCTTAACGCCGACAGCATCTGATACGCGAGGTCGACGACCGATCAAGCCGGCACGGCGCGTTCACTCGCCGCCAACCTCAGTAAGATCTCTTTCAATGCACTCTAGGGTTTGCTCGGCGATCTCCAGCTCCTCGTTGGTTGGCACGACCAGCACCGCCAGCGGAGCGCCTCGACGGTGGATCGATCGGACGCCCTTCGCACCGGCCCGGTTGCGCGCTTCATCGAGTTGCACGCCGAGCCCCTCCAGCCCCTCGCAGGCGCGCTCGCGGATGTCCGCCGAGTGTTCGCTCACGCCCGCAGTGAAGACGATCGCATCGACGTGGCCTAGGACTGCCA
>DASRZF010000314.1:0-4106 GCA_035686645.1 Polyangiales bacterium | reverse complement strand
TCGAGCCTTTCGAGCGGCGTACCGAGAAGCATACGAGGCATGGCGAAACGGCCATAGGCAAACGGAGTTCCCCTTGGGGACATGGTGGATGGTCGCCCGCTTCGGCGTTCCAGTCGCGCCATAGACGTTCTCGGCGAAGTGTCTCCTGAGATGCCTCATCTATTCCACACGCTCTGATGCGTGGGTCGCTTCGCTAGCGACTGCGTGCCCTCTGCAGAGCCCATATCGATGCGGGTGCAGGAGTGGCGATCGTTCGCCGCGGGGGGCAGCCCAGCTGATGTTCGATAGGTTCAGTTGTCCCGGTCCCAGCAACGTCGATCCTGCAGGGGGTCACGAGAGTGGACAGCACGCGACATGCGGAGACGAACCTGGGAAAGTTTCCGATGATTTCGGCATTGTTTCGCGGAGGTAAGAAGTAGGCTTGTCACTGAAGTTGAGCTGGATCGCGGTACTGGCTGCGCCCATCTTGTCTCATCATCATGCAAGCTGAGACAGAGCAGGTAGTTGGTCTCGGTGCGGACGTCACATTGCTGGATGGCTATGCGCCGCTGGCGAAGACCTACGACGAGCTATTTAGAGCCGATGGAACTCCTCGTGAGGACGTCGCCGGTCTGGTGGCCGAGCTAGAACAACTCGGTCGTGTCGAGTTCATGACTCGCCAAAAACTCGCAGAGGGCGCCCTCTTTCGCGGTGGGGTCACATTTTCTGTCTATTCTGATTCTCGTGGACAAGAAAAAATCTTTCCCTTCGACCTCATCCCGCGCGTTATCTCCGCTCCAACCTGGGAAGTGATTGAGCGGGGGCTGGTTCAGCGCGTTACGGCTCTGAACATGTTTCTGACCGACCTCTACGACGGGCAGCGCATCCTGAAGGAAAGGCGGATTCCTGAAGCGGTCGTTTTGGGCACCAGTGGCTACTTGAAGGAGCTGCACGGAATCCGACCCCGCGAGGGCGTTTTCGTCAATATTGCCGGGATCGACCTGATCAGGGGTTCGAAGGGCGAGTTCTTAGTGCTCGAGGACAATCTCCGAACGCCGTCGGGTGTCAGTTACGTTTTGGAAAACCGCAACGTGATGAAACGCGTACTTCCCGGCGTATTTCGGAGAAGTCGCATCCGCACCGTCGAGAGTTATCCCGCCCACCTGGGTGACGCGCTCATGAGTGTCTCCCCGCGCGACCCGGACGAAAGCCGAGTCGTTGTGCTGACGCCAGGCCCTTACAACTCAGCGTACTTCGAGCACAGTTTTTTGGCCCGCCAAATGGGCTGCGAGCTCGTCCAGGGGAGCGACCTGTTTGTTCATGACCTGCACGTCTACGTGAAGACCACGGCAGGTCCTCAGCGAGTCGACGTCATCTATCGGAGGATCGACGACGATTTCCTCGACCCGCGCGTGTTTCGGGAGGACAGCGCTCTAGGCGTCCCAGGTTTGGTTGGCGCTTACGCGGCCGGGAACGTCGCCTTGGCGAATGCGCCAGGAAATGGGGTCGCGGACAACAAGGCCGTGTACCCGTTCGTTCCCGACATGATCCGTTTCTACCTCGGGGAGGAGCCCGTTCTTGGACAGGTCGAGACCTACCTCTGCGCTCGGCCGGACGATCGCCAACGCGTGCTCGAGAACCTCAAAGAGATGGTCGTCAAAGCCGTCGATGGCTGCGGAGGCTACGGCATGCTGTTCGGGCCACGGGCGAGCCGAAACGAAATCGCAGAGTTCGCGGTAAAGATTCGTGAAAACCCCGACGGCTACATCGCGCAACCGGTCGTCGAGCTCTCGACTTGCCCAACCTGGGTCGATGGGGAGGCAGCGCCTCGACGGGTTGATCTCCGGCCGTTCGTGTTGACCGGGAAACGGAGCTGGGTTTTGCCAGGAGGATTAACCCGGGTTGCGCTGAAGGCCGGGTCGTACGTCGTCAACTCGAGCCAAGGGGGCGGGTCCAAGGACACCTGGGTATTGGAAGGGCCCGTTTCGTGATTTCCCGGGTTGCAGGCAATTGCTTCTGGCTCAACCGCTACATGGAACGTGCGGGAAGCATGGCGCGCCTTTTGCGGGTGAATCGCGCTTTCGTGCCCGGGGTAGACTTGCCGCATCTCCATCGCTGGCACCCGATGATCGTCGTCGCCGGCGAGGAAGAGCAATATCTCCGTCACTTTGGCGAGGATGAGAACGGCGAGACGGTTCAGGAATATCTAACCTGGGACAGCCGGAACACGACGTCCGTGGTTGAGTCGGTGCGCTGGGCTCGCGAGAACGCGCGGACGGCGCGGGAGATCGTGAGCTCAGAGATGTGGGAGACGCTCAACTCGCTCTGGCACTGGCTTCAAGGTGGACCGGGGCGGCGGCTCTATCGCTCGGACCGAGACCACTTCTATCAGCACATCCGAGCCATGGGCGAACTCTTTCACGGGCAGGCTGACGAGACAATGCTCAACGGCGAACCGTTGGCGTTCATGCGTCTCGGGCGATACCTCGAGCGCGCAGGGCAGACCGCGCGTCTGATGGACGTGCACTACCACACGTTTCCCGACGAGGGCGCCATCGATGACCCCATTCGCCTCGCGCAATGGTCCGCTTTGCTCGCGTGCTGTTCCGCGACCGAGCCGTTTCAAAAGCGTTCGTTCGGCACGCCGACCGCGCGGGAGGTCGTGAGCTTTCTGCTATTCGAGCCGGATCTACCGCGCTCCGTGTCCCATTGCCTGCGTGCGGCACGCCATTCTCTGGTTCAGGTTCGCGGGTACGGCTCCAATCGCATCGGGATGGTGTCGACCGCTCTTTTGGAGGCGCTGCTCAGCCATGTTGCTTTGCGCGAAGGTCAAACCATCATCGGAGCGGACCTTCACGATGAGCTTACGTATTTGGTGGATTCGCTGACCGACCTTTGCGCTTCGATCGAGCAGGAGTTTTTCCAGTCGACCGCGCTGCAGGCTCAGATTCTTGGGGAGGACCACGGTGCAGCAGCTCAACAGTGATCTTCTCGCGATATCCTTCGACAGCCCAGCTTCGCCGACGATCCACTTCAAGAAGGGCAACCGTCCCGACGGCTGGGGTTTCGCCTGGTACCCGAGGGACGGAGTTGGCGCGTCGGTGCTAAAGGATCCGCACGTCGAATACGACATGGCCGTTGCCACAGCGGTCCAGCGCTGGGACCGTTTTCGGTCTAGCGTCTTCGTTTGTCACAGTGGCACCCATCGCGGCCGATCATTCACCGATACCCACCCATTCGTGCGCAGCCATGCGGGACGCGACTGGATCTTCGCACACAACGGAGACCTCGGGCGCAATCTCAGCGTCTCGCTGCCGCTCGATGAGCGACTTGGATTCGAGCCTGTCGGCCATACGGATTCGGAGCATGCGCTTTGCTGGTTGATGGGACAGGTTCGCGCTCAAGGCGCGCGTAGCTTTGCTGACATTGGCTGGCAAACCATCCGTGCTTGGCTGCATGAGCTCAACCGACTCGGCACGCTCAACTTGGTCTGGAGCGACGGGTTGCACCTGGTTGCTTATCACGATCAGAACGGATTCAATGAGTTACACCATCTTCGGCGCCTGCCACCACCAACCTCTGAGAAGCTCGAGTCGGACTTGCTCGAGCTCGACCTCTCGAACTCGCTCGACGAGAACCGGACGTCGACCATCATTTCCACGCGACCCTTGTCTGGAGAACCCTGGTCGCGTTTTGTGCCCGGCGAGATGCGGGTAATCAGCCGTGGTCATGTGATCGAGACAGGCGAGACCATTCCGCCCCCACCACCCAAACGCGCATTCGACACGCACAGTTCTTCCCAGGTTGATGCTGAAGCGTCCCAGGTTGGGACGCGGACGCAGACGTCCCAGGTTGATGTGGGAATGTCCCAGGTTGGGAAGGGTGTGGGGCAGCGCGGGGCGCAGATGCAGCGGGGTGGGGCTCGGTTGGGGGGGATCTCTCCGGACCCCGGTTCACGCGCGCGGACGATGCCGGCTCCGGGGTTGCCTGCTCTTGGGAAGAAGGTCAGCTCGCACACGTACGAGGTTACGCATGAGACGATTTACCGGTACGAGACGCCTGTTGAGACGTCGTCCCACACGGTTCGCCTCCAGCCGGTTCGGGACCTCACGCAAGACGTGCTCGAG
>DASRZF010000313.1:0-2188 GCA_035686645.1 Polyangiales bacterium | reverse complement strand
AATTCGGCCCGTATCGTCGCGGTGCTTTGCGCGGTCTTCGTCTCCTTCACCTACGTTGCGGGTCAGATGCGGGGTGTCGGCGTCGTCTTCAGCCGCTTCTTGGAGGTCGACATCAATGTCGGCGTTCTGATCGGCATGGCGATCGTGTTCTTCTACGCCGTTCTCGGTGGCATGAAAGGCATCACCTACACTCAGGCTGCTCAGTATTGCGTTCTGATTTTCGCGTATCTCGTGCCGGCTATCTTCATCAGCATCCTGCTGACGGACCATTTGATTCCGCAGATAGGCTTCGGCGGCTCGCTGGGTGGCGAGGTCGGCTCTCGCATCGCAAACGGAGAGACGGTCACTCTGCTGGACAAGCTCAACGGACTGAATACGGAGCTTGGTTTTGCCGAGTACACGTCGGGCAAGAAGTCCATGCTGGACGTCCTATGCATCACGGGAGCGCTCATGGCAGGCACGGCCGGCCTGCCTCACGTCATCGTGCGTTTCTACACCGTTCCCAAGGTGCGGGATGCGCGTCTCAGCGCTGGCTGGGCGCTCTTCTTCATCGCGCTCCTCTACACCACCGCGCCGGCAGTGGCTGCGTTCGCGCGTGCGAACCTGATCGAGACGGTAAGCGGGGCGAGCTACGCTCAGGTCGAGGGCGAGAAGTCGATACCGCAATGGTTCAAGACTTGGGAGGACACGGGACTACTCGCTTGGGCCGACAAGAACGGCGATGGCAAGGTTCAGTACGTGGCGGGGGACGCGCTCGCCGGTAGTAAGCCCGAGTTCACCGATGTACGGGGTGCGAGCGGCGAACGCATGGTGTCGAACGCCAACCCCGAAACCGAGAACGAGCTCTACGTCGACCGCGACATCATCGTCCTGGCAAATCCAGAAATTGCGCGTCTTCCAGCCTGGGTCATCGCGCTCGTCGCGGCGGGCGGCTTGGCTGCAGCTCTTTCGACGGCTGCGGGCTTGCTTCTCGTGGTGAGCACTTCGGTCAGTCACGACCTGCTCAAACGCGTGTTCGTGCCTTCGATCACCGAGAAACAGGAGCTTCTGGCAGCCCGAGTCGCAGCAGGAGTTGCGGTGATGATCGCGGGCTACTTCGGCATCAACCCACCTGGTTTCGTTGCACAAGTCGTGGCCTTCGCGTTCGGGCTCGCGTGCTCTTCGTTCTTCCCCGCGATCATCCTCGGCATCTTCGTCAAGCGAGCCAATCGCGAAGGTGTGATCAGCGGCATGCTGGTCGGCATCACGTTCACGGCGGCATACATCATCTACTTCAAGTTCCTGGGTGGCACTCCGGATCAGTACTGGTTCGGGATTTCGCCCGAGGGCATCGGCGCGCTCGGCATGCTCATCAACTTCGCAGTTGCCTTCGTGGTGAGCCGATTCACGCCCCCTCCTCCCCAAGAGGTACAGGACATGGTCGAACACATTCGCGTACCCGTGGGCTCGAAGGCACCAACCGGCATGCATTAATGAACGGCTGACGCAGCGCAGATAGGAGGGTTGTGATGAGGCAAAGACTGGAAAACGGCCGTGATGAGCCGCGACGAGTGTGGTGCGCCTGGCTCGTGACCCTGGCGTGGATTGCAATGTCGGGACTGGCTCCCAACATGGTGAGAGCCGAAGAGGTCGCAGAGGTCTCGCAGGAGGCGCTGAGCAAGGCTCAGCAAGAGCTCGATGAAGCACAGGCCAAGATCAACGAAGCCCAGGCCAAGCTAGATGCGGCGACGAAAGCGCTCCCTGAGGGCGAGCGTGAACCGACGGCCGAGGAAGAGCTCGATCCCGTCGATCCGGATGACGATTCGACCGACGAGGTCGAGCCCGTCGGTCCGGGGCTCGTCGCCCAGGACGGCGAGGCCAAGAAGCTGCAGTGGGCCTTGAACGAAGACGGCTCGCGGTATTGGCGCATGGCGCTCTGGTTGCAGGTCTGGACCCGGGCGATGCAACTGAACCCTGGCACGACGATTGGGGACGACCCGGCTACCCCCGGCGAGACGGAAGGCAAGGAACCCGCTTGGTACGGTGACGTCGCAATCCGCCGTGCGCACGTGCTGATGTTTGGTGAGATCTTCCCGCGCGTGTTTCTGTTGATGCACTTCGGTATCAACAACCAGACCTTCAAACGGTCGAACTTCAAGGAAACGTTCTTCTTTCACGATCTCTGGGTGGAGTTTGCGGCGGTGAAGGA
>DASRZF010000312.1:0-17334 GCA_035686645.1 Polyangiales bacterium | reverse complement strand
TTTCGACCGCCGCGCTCGATTGCATCAAACGCCGAATCGGCGCCCTGGCCCTGCGCCCGCTCGAGGATACTGCTCAGTCCGAGACTGCCTCCACGGTGATCGAGATCAAGTATGAGCCTCCGCTCACCATCGAGACGGCTCAGGGGACGCCCGAGCCAGAGCTCAGAAACGTGAGGGATCCCTTGCCGACGCCCGAGTCCCTCCCGCTGAGCGGCACGCCGATTCAAGAATCGCCGGGAAATCCTCCCAAGGGCGGGGAGGCCAAGCAGCGAGATATCGACGACCCCGAGCCCCGGTACCCCCGGGGACCAAAGCCACGGACGACCGACGGGTACGAAGTGGACGACAACGTCGAGGTCTGGCGCTAGGGCTCGACGCTGCTCAACCCGGACGCTCCCGCTTTGCGAACCAGTTCCTGTAGGTCCGCATCCTCGATTGCTGCGCTGCCGGAGCCCGTCTCTTGCAAGTCGCGTGCTCCTGTGAGCCCTCTGCTGCCCCCCAGCGAAGCTCCGGGCAATCGTTCGGGTTGTACGCCATCTCCATTGGCTTTGCCCGAGCGACGAGATCCCCCAGCGTGAGCGCCCAGGCGCTTCCATCAGAGCGTGTGTATTCGAATGAGCGTTGCGCAAGCTCTGCTCGGAGGGCATCGCGGACTTGCTGCGCCGCGGAGGCCTGCTCGCCTTCGGGAATCCCAAAGCGTTCGGGATGGGCGCCGACACTGTCGGGGAACGTCATCACCGCGTCGATGCTGATCAGCAGGCGCATGTCCCGAGAAGGTGTGGAGTAATCCTCCCAGGGGCCGCTGGTCAGGAACAGCGCGGCACCGTGGGGCATGTCGATCGGTGCATACTCCTGGCTCTTCATGAAGTCCTCGCCGTTCTGCACGGAGCTCAGGCGGCGCTGCACAGACTCCTCGAGCGCGTCGACCAGGCTGATTTGCATTCGCACGGGATCGAGCGCGCGCGGGTTGATGAGACCTTCAATCGTCGCGTAGAAATCGTCGGCGCTGCCGTCGTACTGCACGTCGGACCATGCGCGGGTTCCGCCTGCCTTGCGAAGCTCCTCGTTGCTCGGGATCGCCCAGGGCTGGGGTGCGGCAGCTGGCTCCGGCGCGCCTTCGATGTTCCCATCCGCGTTCCCGGTCACGGCGCCCGGCAGAACGCTCGGGTCGTATCGAACGGGTCGCCATGCCTTGAATCCGGCGCCGACAAGCTCGGTATTGGGAGTAAACAAGAAGGAGCCGCGCCAGAAGCGTCGCCGTCCTACGGTCCCGTCAGGTTGGGCGTCGGCGCCCATCAAGACCCCGTAGTCGGTCACACCCTGGGGCTTCCAACGGGCGACGACGAGCACGTGGCCGTAGGGATCGGCAAAGACGGTTCCTGGTGGCATGGCCCGCCTATTCAGTCGAACGGGGTAGAGGTCCGTCTGATCGTCGCTCGGAACCGTGCGGGGGCTCGACGAGTGCACCGTTCCGGCCATGCGGCGGACGAACCTTCGGAACGCATCTGCCTCGTTGCTGTCGGGGACCGAATCGAGGTTGCTCAGCACGGTGGGCTCGCAGACTGGAGGGGATGCTTTCGTGCCTCGGGTGCATGTGCGGTAGGCGAAGGGCAAACCGAGCTTCCAAGCAAAGTAGGCGCGCAGGAAGTACGGCAGGTCGGCGCAATCGGGTTCCAGGTCGAGCAGCGCGTCCTCTCCCGGGAGATTGTGATCGTAGAGCAAGTTGCTCTCGGGCGATCCGATCAGCTCCTGCAAGCTCGACCAGGTCACATCTTCTCCGGCGGGTTCACGGAACAGCTGCTCGACGAAAGCAGCGTAGAGATTCTCGGTGTCGTGACCCCACTGCCGGCGCGGCTCCCATGCCGGCGCCTGGAAAGCGCGTCGAACCGGTTGCGCCGGATGCTTGCGGACGGTGATGCGCTCGCACGCGTGTACCCGGTCGCCGTCTGCGAACAAGGCGGTCCATTCGCCTGCTGTGGGCGCTTCGACTTCGATCCAGCGCCCATGCGGCGGTCCGTCGAGCCGATGCGAATCAGGAATGACCTGCGACCCGTCCGGGGCGAAGAGGACGAGCGATGCCGGCCCGGGATCCGCGTCGCTCGTGACAATCACGCGCAACGGCTGAGACGGGTTCGGCCTCTGCGGCGTGTGGAAAATCGCAAATCGCTTAGTATCGGCGCAGCGGTCCTCGGGAAATGAGATGGGCGCGCTCGCGCGGAGCTCGGCATCCGCGCTCAGCGCGGGACCGGGCGCACCCCCCAGCACGGTGACCCGTGTGATTCGGCGGAGAAAGTCATTGCGGGAGCTTCCCGCGCCGAGGCTGAGGTCGCTCACCGCCACACGGTCGACGCGGTTCACGGTCTCGAGCCCGGTTTCGGTGCACGGCGTGAGGTATTCCGAAAAGGCGTGCATCGCCATGGGCGTGCCGGCTTCCGTCGTGCCGAGGTAAAGCATGATGTGTCCCGGGAAGTGCAACAGGACGATGCCTCGCCGTGCCGCGGCTTCGATCAAGAGCTTCTTCTCGTTGAGGTCTTCGACCTCGGACACGTCGAGACTGAACGTCCCTGCTTCCGCCTGCCGCGCACTGTGACGGGGCAGGTCGATCCCGAATCGTCCAAAGACCTCCAAGAGAAACCTGGAGCAATCGTAGCCTCCGTCTTTGCCGCCCCAGCCGTACGGCTCACCGAGCATCGAAAATGCCTCGCTCAGCAGGGCACGCCGCGTGAAAGGCAGGAGCTCCTTTCGTTCGAGCCGGTCTTCGAGCAGCTCGCGATCGAGAGGCGAGGAGAGGGCGTCACTCGCGACCCAACCGAGAGCGTAGGGCGTTCGCGCCAGAGCCATTCCATTTGGCCAGCGCGCCAAGACCTGAACGATTTCACCTTGGCGCATCGTGCTGCATCGATTCCGATCGAAGTCCAAGTCGACGGGGCGAGTGTGCAAACCGCCATCGTAAGGGCCGCAACGAAGGGGCGTCAGATCTTCGATGAGGTTCCACTGTTCGACCGCTTGGACGCTTGGCGCGGACGCCGGAAGCGCAAAATACGCCAACTCCGCCGCGCTCATTGCGTGCCCGCTGGCGTTGACGAGCTCAGCCGCTTCGATCCGCTTCCGCAGATAGGCCAAGCGTTCCTCGACCTCAGCGTCGAGGGTCGATCGATCGACGGGCGCCCTTAGGTCCGCTTGTCCGATCGGCTCGCCGTCGCGCGGTTCTCGAAGTGCGGCGTTGTGCCTACGCACTCCCGCGGGGCTGAGGAGCAGCTTGTCGAGCCCCCCTCGAGCCTCACCCCGTTCGAGCCAATAGGCCAGGGTTTCGTGCTCGGGTGCGACGTTGGCCAAGGGCGGTTCGACCTGCCGCGTTTCCGGACAAGACGCGGGGCGCTGAGGCATTTCACGAGGGGTCTCCTCACGTCGACAGCCGCCTATGAAGCAACAGCAGAGGGCGGCCGCGAGGGTCGCCCGGTTTGCTATGTGGGTGCCTGCATCCATTGGAGGATTTGGTCTTCGACGGTACCCCCTGAGCCCAGACCCAGGTTCACTTTCTGCGGGAAGCCCACGTGACCCCCCTTTGGGGTGACGACCCACCGTAATTGGCTCGCAGTCTGAAGCCAAGGCAGCACCGTGTCGATCGGCACCATCGGGTCACGCTCGCTTGCGATGAAGAGCGTGGGCGTTTTGATCTCCTCGAGTATGTTGCAAGCACTGGTTCGCGCCCAGTAATCCTCGGCGCCCGCGAAACCGTGACGCGGCGAAATCACGCGCTCGTCCCAGCTCTCGATCGTATCGATACGGACCGCCTGCTCCAGTGGCAGAGGAACCTCGCGGCGCGCAGCGACCTGACTGTAGATGTCCTTCAGCGCGCTCAAGATGTGCCTTCGATAGAAGAGCCCGCGCGGTCGGTCGATTGCCCGGGCGCCGGGCTTCAAGTCGATCGGCGAGCAAACCGCAGCCGCGGCCCGCACCCGCGGATCCGGAGAACCGGCGAGATAGCGGAGCATCATGTTGCCACCGAGCGAATACCCCAGAAGGAAGATGTTCTGATAGCGGGCGAGCGCGGGGCTTTTGAGCGCGGCATCGAGATCATCGGTGAGCCCAGCGTGGTAGTAGTCTGCTCCGCCGCGATCTGCACCGCGAAGGTTGAGCCGTAAGCTATCGATCCCGACACGGGCAGCAGCCTGGGCTGCTTGTCGCGCGTAGTAGCTCGTCGCGCTGCCTCCGAGCCCATGCACGATCACCACGATGGTGTCGGCCTGCCCATCCTGGCTGAGTCGCCCGCTCAGATCGAGCGTCCCGACCACACCGTCCCGCACACTCGTTTCCCAGCGTTGCCATTCTGGGACCTCTGGCGGGAGCAGGTTATGACGAAGAAACGGGCCGAGGGTCCAGAAGTGACCCTTCCAGCTCATGAATCATTGGGCGAAAGAGCGCTGACGGCGGGTGCTTCGTGGGCGCTTTGGTGCCACGCGTAGAAGGGCGGGCGGTCCTTGCACATCGGCTGATCGTCATCCGCGCAGTAGACCCGAACGTGGAAGTGACTGCGGTGCGGAGCGCCGTGGCGCGGCTGCGTGATCACCCGCTTCGCGCGCATCAGCAAGTCCGGGTTCGCGCCTTCCTTGATCGCTTGATCGAGGAGGCGACGTTTGATCGAATTCGATACGAAGATGTGCTGAACGTCGGTCGTAGGATGGCTGAGCAATGATTCGATGAGCGCCCAGTTGCGTGCCGCATCGAACTTGTAGAGGTTGCCCCATTGCCTACCGATGCCTTGATTGTTGAACAGAACGAACATGTGCACGTTCACCGGCGTTGCGCGCCGATCGAGCATGTAGAACCCGATGTCGACATCACGGCCGCTCTGGTGCGAAACGTGCGGCCGGAATCGACCGCCCCCAGATCGAGAGAGGTCACCCACCGTGAGCTCGGCGCGCGGGTAGCGGAAAGCGACTTCATGGGCGGCATGTTCGATCAAGCGAACCAGCTCCCCGGTGCCGTGCCGAGAGTCGAGCGACCCGACTTTCACGCGCAGATCTTTGTCGTCGTTGATGCGCATTCCGAAGCGAAGCAGTCCGCGGTTCGGGTAGCCGACCGAGACGCTCGGGTTCGGCTCGAGGTCTGAGGGCGCGACGCTGCGAGGCATCCGGGCAATCCTCTCGAGGTCCTCGTCGCTGGGCTCGGCGTGCGACTCGGCGTGCTGCGCTTCGCGGAGGACGGGGTCGCCGGTCATCGGAAGCTCGGCGGACGCGGAGGTGCCGAACGATCCCGAGAGCCAAACCAAGAACGCCGCAATTAGGCCACAGACCCAGGGCACCAGCCTAGATCTCGTTCCCCCATTTGTGTGCTGCTTTCCCATTTTGGCGAGACCCAGTGTGCCCCGTATCCCCTCAAGTGCCAGTTTGACCATTAGTCAACCCAGGTGCCAAGGCTGAGAGCCCGTTCAGCCTGCTTTTTATAGCGTTTTCTTTATCCATCTGGGCAGATTTATGGAAAAAAACGACAGATCAACCGGGCGCGGGCTGTTTTTCAACCAGCTGTGGAGTCGGCAAATCGGGCGGTAGCTGGACTTTTGCACCCAGAAGGTAGCGCAGAAATAGCCACCAAATCACAGCAAGCCCCCAGGCAAGGCCGAGGACGACGCCCCCGTCGACGATCCCTCGCCAGGGCTGCGGGAGCGATCTGACAGACCAAACCAGGAGCACGATTGCTCCGATGAAGACCCAGCTCACCGTCTTTTGGCGACGTGTGGAGTGGAAGAGGCTCATGCAAAACGGAAGGGCCAAGATCACCCAGAGGGGCCTCGGATTCTGCGCAAGATAGATGGCGCGCGAAACGACACGGGGCGAGAATCGCAGCTGGAATCCCCGGTACCCCTCTAGATAGGCATTGGCCACGAGCCAGGCGATGTAGATCCCCTTTTGTGCAGGGGTCATCATGTCCTCGGTCCAGGGTTCCATCGCCAGCGGAGTGAGCCTCCAGAGCGCCCTTCCGAGCAGCAGCGAAACCCAGGCGATTCCCCAGGCGGCCAATAGCTTTTCGACCCATGGGCGCATCGTCGGCCGCGAAGTTAGCAGTCTCACTAAGGATGTCGACTTGCCCAAGGGGCGTCTGCACCGCCATGCTCTTTAGGGTAGAAGGAGCGACTTGGACGAGGGCACATACGACCTAGAAGACGGGAATGAGTCGGCCGCCAGGCCCAAGCGTCCCGGCCTCCCGGTCGAGCCGCGGCGGCTCCTCCGCATTCTCGCGGAGCACCGAAAGCCGCTGCTCAAGGCATTCCTGATCGCCGCGGGAGTCTCCATCCTGGGGTCGTTCTTCGTGCCGCGCACGTTCGAGTCCTCCGCGCAGCTCTTGTACGAGGGAACACCCGTTCTAGAGCGCAAGGAGCAGGAGACGACAGCAGATGCTTCCGCTGCTTCAGCGATGGCGCAGGAACGACTTCGCGAGGTGCGCGACCGCATCAATTGGAGCGGTTCGCTCACGAATCTCGAACGCCACCTCGATGCGACGGTTGAAGACGAATTGCGAACCTCGCTGCGCATCTCCGCGCGGGCAGGTGATGCAGAGGAGGCGCACGCCATGGCGACCGCGATGCTCGAGGTCTTTCTCGAACATCAAGCGAGCTTCAACGCGCGGAGGCTCGAGATCCTCAGCGCCGAGACGCGCGTTGCACTCGAAAGCGCCAAGGCCCGGCGAGACCAGGCCACTCAAGAATACGACGCCTTTCGCCGGAAGAGTGGCAAGCCCAATTTGCTCCAGGAGCAGGATCAACTCTTGAAGCGTGCGGCGCTGCTTCGTTCGCAAGCGGATGAAGCCGCCGTCGAGGTGCTTGCACAGCAGGCCCGAATCGAAGAGCTCGAGAGGGCTCAGGAGGATCTCCCTCGGCAGATCGTCTCGAGCGCCAAGAAGGGCTCGCCGATCGATAGTCCGCTCTCCGAGGCGCGTTCCGAGCTCGCGGCTGCCCGCGCGTCCCTGAGTGATCAGCATCCGACGGTTCAGGCCCTCACGCAGCGAGTCGAGAGCCTGCAAGCGCAGAGAAAGGGCGAGAAGAGCGAGCTCGGTGAGCAGACGGTCATCTCGAACCCAGCGCGCGCAACGGTCGACCAAGAAATCGCCACGGCGCGCGCGGCCTTTGCCGCAGCGAAAGAACGGGAATCCGCGCTCCGGGTCCTCTTGAAAGCCAACAAGGCCGAGACCGAGTCGCTTGCACCCGAAGAGGGCGAGGCGCGCCGGATCGTGGGCGAGCTGGAAGCAGCGAGCGATCGCGTGAAGTCGCTGAGCGAGCGCTCCGCCGTGCTTCGTGATGCTGCGATGGGCCCGCTGACTGGCTTCCGCGTCCTGTCTTCGCCGGCCGTGCCCGAGGCGTCGACGCCCTCTCCGTTGTATGTTGCGCTTCTCATCTTATTGCCCCTGCTCACGGTCACCATTTTCGCGCTGGTGGTCATCACGCGCCAGCTGCGGAGCTTGACTTTGGAGGCGCCGCGGGAAGTAGCCTGGTGGGGGAACGGGCCGGTGCTCGGAACGAGCGTCTGGCCCCGTGATTCCACCGCCCTCGATACCTTCGTCGACGAGCTCGAGGATCATGGAATCTACGGAGCCGGGCGCACACTGGTGGTGCCGGCCACGGACGCGGAACGAGAGATCGCGCTTTCGTTCGCGATGCGCCTTGCCCAAGCGCCGTGGCTTGCAGCGGCGATCCTCGATATCGATGAGCGCGCCAGCAGCAGGCCTTACGGTGCGTCCTTGGTGACGCCACCGCCCGGTGGATATGGGCGGCACCTGACCCCACCGCCAGTGGCTCCGCCGCGACGACTCTCGGCACAAGGAATGCCCTCTATGCCTCCGGGGCGCGTCATACAAACACCGCCTCCTCAGTCGAGCACTCCGGGGCCTTCACCGTCGAGGCCGCCCCGGAAGAAGACGATGGTCGGCTTGCCGGCGGTACAGTCGTCCCATCCGCCATCGGCCGCAGCCTCGAGCACGGGCTCGCCGACAACGTCCGACGCTCCCAGCTCGTCTTCAGGACCCGAGCCATTTCGGCGTAAACGTCGCGCGCGAGCCAGCGTGCGCATGGTCGTACCCGTGAACGAGAGCCTTGGCACTTCCGGTGCAGCTTCCTCGGCGCGCGACTCGGCCCCCGACGAGGAGGCGTTCCTCTTGACGAGGCCCGTTCCCATCGCGACGGAGCAGACGGAGCAGACCGAGCCGCGCGTCGGGCGCGCAGTTCACGTAGCCACGGAAATGCCCCCCGCCAGTGCATCCGATGCCGTCATGCGCGCCGCAGTGAGGCTTCTCGGCAACGGCGAAGACGACATCACGGGCCCGCGTCCCTCGAACCCGCCGAATTCGCGCGTGGTCGGTGAAGTCACCGGCGTGGCGCTCGCGTGGAACGGGCCGCTCAGCGGTCCCGTGCTTCGGCGTGCGGCGCGTCTCGCCCACCGCGTGATGGTGGTCGTGTCCTCCGGGATGAGCGCTGTCGATCTAGCGCGGATTCACACGCGTCTAGGCCGTGAGAATGGCGTGGGCTACGTGCTGGTCAACGTGAGCGACGCCTATGTGGACCTCAAGGACCGCGTCGGACCGGTAGAGGAGTTCTGGGCAGGGCTGCGCGACGCGGACCCCTTGGATTCGAGGCGGCCCTAGGCGCGCGTTGCGGCTGCAATCTCTCTAGTCTATTTAGTTCTCGCTGTGGTGAATCCCGACGAGCGAATGAATGCGTTTCCACCTCTGAGCAAGGCCGACTGGATCGCCAAGGTGGAGGCAGACCTCAAGAGCGTCTCGCTCGATGCGCTGCGTTCGACCCTCCCAGGTGGTCTGAAGCTCGAACCGTTATACACGGCTGATGATGCAAGGGACCTCCGCGCTCCCGGACTGCCTGGCGTGTTCCCTTATCTGCGTGGCGCGGCGCCGCTCGGCGGCTGGACGATCCGCCAAGAATACGACGACCCGCGTCCGAGCGTCTGCAAGAAACTGATCGCAGAGGACCTGGAGCGCGGTGTCGAAGCGCTCTATCTTCGTCTCGGACCCCGCAACGGCTGTAGGGTGCTGACCATCGATAGCCTCGACGGGCTTCTCGAGTCGGTGCATCTCGAGAAGACCTCGATCTGGCTCGATGCCGGTTCCGATGCGCTCGCCGTGGCGGCCGGCCTGCTCGCCGTCGCAAAGCGCCGCGGCGTTTCGTACGCGTTGCTGGACGGCTGCTTCGGTTTCGATCCGGTGGGCCTAATTGCGGAGGAGGGGAGGCTGCAAGGAGGCCTTCGAGCCAGGTTCTCGGAGCTGCGCGACTTGGCAAGCTGGTGCTCTCAGAATGCTGAGGGTTTGCGCGCCGTAGAGGTGTCGAGCGAGCCCTACCATGGCGGCGGGGCGAGCACGGTTCAGGAGCTGGCGTACAGCATCGCGACCGGCATCGAATATCTCAGGCAGCTCGTCGACGGCGGCATGGGCGTCGACTCGGCGGCTCGCCAAATCGCTTTCAGTTACTCGGTGTCTGGCGATTTTTTTACTGAGATTGCGAAGCTTCGCGCGGCACGATGGCTCTGGGCCAAGGTGGTCGTCGCGGCGGGCGCTGAGCCCAACGCGGGAGCCATGCACATACACGCCCGAACTTCGCGCTTCACGAAGGCCCAGCGGGACCCCTGGGTCAACATGCTTCGCGCAACGGCAGAATGTACCGCGGCAGTGCTCGGAGGTGCGCGGAGTGTCGCGACGCAGCCCTTCGATTGTGCGATTGGGCCGGCCGATGAGCTGGCGCAGAGGGTAGCGCGCAACACCCAAGTCGTGCTTCGGGAGGAGGCCCATCTCGGCAAGGTTGCCGATCCGGCAGGGGGCAGCTGGTTCGTCGAATCACTGACGAACGACCTTGCTCGCGCCGCCTGGGCCGAGCTCCAATCGATCGAGGGCGGGGGGGGAATCGTTGCCGCGCTCGGGTCGGGCAAGCTCATCGATGCAGTGAGCGAAGTCGCGGATGCCCGGGAGCAAGATCTCGCCCGGCGCAAGACGCCTATCGTGGGAGTGAGCGAATTTCCAAATCTCCGAGAAGACGCGGTTCAGCGCGAGCCCGTTTCTGAAGAGGAAGTGCAGGCCTCGTTCAAGGCGTCGCTCGACGCGCTCGAGCTCGGTGCGCACCGAGACCGCTTACTCGCGCTCGTGAAGCTCGCCAACGATCTGGAACGCCCCGCTGGCGCCCTTACCGAGGCCTGCGTTGCGGCGGCCAGCGACGGGGCCGACATGTACAGCATCGCCACCGTGCTGCAGCACGGACAGCCTGACTTTCACCTCGAGCCGATTCTGCAGTGGAGGCAGTCAGAAATCTGGGAGGAGCTCCGAGCGAGGAGCGATCGCGCCCGCTCCCCGCTGCTCGCATTCCTCGCGAACCTCGGACCGACTCCATCACACAAGGCGCGTTCTACATGGACCCAGAACCTGCTGGCCGCGGCCGGGATCGACGCGAAAGGTAATGCGGGTTTCAGTGAGGCGAGCTCACTCGCGTCCGCATGGAACGAGTCCGGGGCGTCGCTGGCGGTGATCGCAGGCAGCGACGAGGACTACGAGACGATGCTCGAGCCGGCGATCGCTGAGCTCAAGACAGCTGGGTGCCCCGTCGTTCTGGTCGCGGGCCGCCCGGGCGACCGAGAGAGCAGACTTCGCGAGGCCGGGGCGAGCGATTTCATCTTCGTGGGCGCTGACGTGCTCAGTGTGATGAGCCGGGTTCTCGATTCGATCGGGGTGAAACCATGAGCCGCCTTCCCGACTTCAGCACGATCGATTTCGACGCCACGCAGGAAGGTGGCAGCAGTTCGATTGCGGACTGGAAGGCGTCGGCCGGAGAGCTGGCCGAGCAACGGTGGAAAACGCCCGAAGGCATCGAGGTCAAGCCCGTCTACACGGCAGAGGATCTCGATCCCGTTACGCATCTCGACACGATGCCCGGCCTTCCGCCGTACCTGCGTGGACCGTACTCGACGATGTATGTTCGCCGGCCCTGGACGATTCGCCAGTACTCCGGCTTCTCGACGGCCGAAGCCAGCAATGCGTTTTATCGACGCAACCTCGCCGCGGGCCAGAAGGGCCTCTCGATCGCATTTGATTTGGCTACTCACCGTGGCTACGACTCCGATCACCCGAGGGTGGCAGGGGACGTCGGCATGGCGGGGGTCGCGATCGATTCGATCAAGGACATGCGCATCCTCTTCGATGCCATCCCGCTCGACCAAATGAGCGTTTCGATGACCATGAACGGGGCGGTCCTGCCCATTCTTGCGCTCTATGTCGTGGCGGCCGAAGAGCAGGGCGTCGATTCCAAGCAGCTCACCGGCACCATTCAGAACGACATTCTCAAAGAGTTCATGGTGCGCAACACGTACATCTATCCGCCGTCGCCTTCGATGCGGATCGTTGCGGACATCTTCAAGTACACCGCCGCCCACATGCCCCGCTTCAACAGCATCAGCGTGAGCGGCTATCACATGCAGGAGGCTGGAGCGACACAGGACTTGGAGCTCGGCTACACGCTGGCGGACGGTCTCGAGTACGTCCGTACGGGGATGGCCGCGGGCCTCGGTGTCGATGAGTTCGCGCCCCGCATCAGCTTCTTTTGGGCCGTGGGCACGAACTTCTTCATGGAGGTCGCAAAGCTCAGGGCTGGGCGCCTCCTCTGGGCCAAGTTGATCGAGCAGTTCGGACCAAAGAACCCGAAGAGCCTCGCGCTCCGCACGCATTGCCAAACTTCAGGATGGAGTCTCACGGCGCAAGACCCCTACAATAACGTGGTTCGCACGTGCATCGAAGCCATGGCGGCGACGCAGGGTCACACTCAGAGTCTCCACACCAACTCGCTCGACGAGGCGATCGCGCTTCCCACGGATTTCAGCGCGCGCATTGCTCGCAACACCCAGCTCTATCTTCAGCTCGAGAGTGGCACCACCAAGGTCATCGACCCATGGGGCGGGAGTTACTACGTCGAGCGATTGACCCACGAGCTTGCTCGGGCAGCCTGGGCGCACATCAAAGAGGTCGAGGAGCTCGGTGGGATGACCAAGGCGATCGAAGCCGGGCTCCCCAAGCTTCGGATCGAGGAGGCTGCGGCGCGAACCCAGGCACGCATCGACTCCGGGCAGCAAACTATCGTAGGAATCAACAAGTACCGGCTCGAAAAAGAAGACGCGATCGAGGTTCTGAAGGTCGACAATACCGCGGTCCGGGAAGCGCAAATCGCGCGTCTTCGAGAGCTGCGAGCGGAGCGCGACGAAGCCGCCCTCCGACCGAAACTTGAGGCATTGACGAAGTGCGCGGAGACTGGTGACGGCAATCTGCTCGAGTTGGCGATCGACGCCGCCAGGCATCGGGGTACCGTCGGAGAGATCAGTGACGCGCTCGAGCGCGTCTGGGGCCGTTATCAAGCGACGATTCGGAGTATCGAAGGCGTGTATCGAAGCGAAGTGGGCAAAGATTCGGAGGCCGTAGACCGCGTGCGCGCAAGGAGCGACGAGTTCCTTCTGAGGCACGGCCGTCGGCCACGTATTCTGGTCGCCAAGATGGGCCAAGATGGCCACGACCGGGGTCAGAAAGTGATCGCGACCGCGTTTGCAGACCTCGGGTTCGATGTCGACATCGGTCCGCTGTTTCAGACCCCGGAGGAGAGCGCGAAGCAAGCGATCGAGAACGACGTGCATGTCGTCGGTGCAAGCTCCCTGGCCGCCGGTCACTTGACGCTGGTGCCGCAGTTGAAGCAGGCACTGAGAGACCAGGGCCGCGAAGACATTCTCGTCGTGGTTGGTGGCGTCATCCCTCCCTCGGACTACGACGCGCTGCTGAAAGCCGGCGCCGTCGCGATATTCGGTCCTGGAACGGTGATTGCAGAAGCAGCGATCGAGCTCCTCGAAAAGATCGATGCGCAACTCGGGGGGTCGTGAAACGCCTTTCCGCGCAAGCTTATGTCGACGGAGTGCGGGGCGGTGATCGTGCGATCCTGGCGCGAGCGATCACCTTGATTGAGAGCGAGCAACCGGCCCATGCCGAGCTTGCGCAGGAAGTTCTCGAAGCACTGCTACCCGATACCGGTGGGGCACACCGGGTAGGCATCAGCGGCGTCCCGGGCGCCGGGAAGAGCACATTCATCGACGCGCTCGGAACGATGCTCACGTCTCGAGGGCATCGAGTCGCCGTCCTGGCCGTCGATCCGACGAGCAGCGTCAGCGGCGGAAGCATCTTGGGCGACAAAACGCGAATGTCGTCGCTGAGCATCGACCCGGGCGCCTTCATCCGCCCCTCGCCGACGAGCGGTACCCTGGGTGGGGTGGCGCGCAAGACTCGCGAGACGATTCTCTTGTGCGAAGCGGCGGGCTTCGACGTAGTGCTCGTCGAAACGGTTGGCGTGGGGCAGTCGGAGACCATCGTCGCCGGGATGGTCGATTTCTTCGTCGTGCTCCTGATCGCCGGCGCCGGCGACGAGCTCCAAGGCATTAAGCGCGGCATTCTCGAGGTTGCAGACTTGCTGGCGATCAACAAGGCCGACGGCGACAATCGCTCGCGTGCCATGCGGGCGCAGGCCTCTTATCAGAGCGCATTACGGCTCATGCGTGGCGACACGGTCCCGCCGGTCGTGACCTGCAGCGCGCTCGAGAAGACCGGCCTGAGCGAGCTCTGGGCCTCGGTGGTGCAGAGCCGCGCGGACTTGGAAGCGTCGGGCGCGTTTCAGCAGAGGCGCCAGTCGCAGCAGGTCCGATGGATGTGGGACATGGTGGAGAACGGCTTGCGGCGTGCGCTTCGAGGGGATCCCGAGCTGTCTGCGCTGATCGCCCAGCTCGAAGACGAGGTGGGCAATGGTCGAGCGACGCCGAGCGCGGCCGCGGCGCAGGTGCTGCGCCGGTTTGCAGAACGAGCCGGCGAAGCTCTCAGGCGCGGCTGAGCTCGTCTGAAGGGTCTGCGGTGTTTGCGCCGGCCTTGCCCGCGGGCCTCGGAGCGCGACCGAGGAGGACGGCCAGCCATCGTAAATCGTCGCTGTGCGCCAAGGCATGCTTGATCACCATCGTGAGCGGTGCGGAGACCAGCGCGCCGACGGGGCCGAGCAACCAGCCCCAGACCACCATCGAGACGAGAACGACCAGGGAGGACAGACCAAGCGCCTGACCCATGACCCGGGGTTCCATCGCGCCGATCGCCAAATTGATGCCGCCGAAGCCCGCCGCGACGACCAAAGCCTCCCCCGGGCCGAACTGTATGAGGGCGAGCGTGATCGCGGGAATCGCTGCGATGATCTGACCAACGGTCGGGATGTAGTTGAGCAGGTACGCCAACAATCCCCAGAGGACAGGGACATCCACGCCGCGCCACCAGCACCAGACGAACACCAGCACACCGGTAAGAAGGCTCATCACGGTCTTCGCCACCAGGTACGTGTTGACCTCGCGCGCGGCCTCCGAGAGCTCGTTGATCTGAGCGGGAGTCGCGATTCTGCCTAGCTTCTCACGAAGACCTGTCGCTTCGAAAAGCATGAACGCTACGATCAAGAGGACCAGAATGATCTGCGACACGAACGATGCGGCGGACTGCGCCATGTTCGTCGCAAAATTCAGCATCCACGTAGGTTCTGAGAAGTCGTAGATCGCTTCCAAGTGGATCCCGTAATTGGTGAGCCAGAGCTCGAGGGCTTCCTGCTTCCCGGCGAGCATTGCCGCGTACTCCGGGGCGCGATCGGTGAAGGTCGCGACCGCTGCAGCGAGAGAGAACCCGAGGACAGTACCGGCCGTGACATCCAGCATGAGCCCTGAGAGCACCGAGAGAAGCCGGGGGAGGCCGCGATCGCAAAGCCACATCACCAGCGGAGCGGTTACGATCGCGATGAACGAAGCCACGAGCACGGGCACGAGCAGGGGCGCCGCGAGCTTGATGCCCGCCCCGATCACGACGACCGATGCCAGGAGCAAAACGATACGCCCGCCTTTGGCCACAGCCATTCCGACAATGTAGCGCGAATCAGGAGGGTGCGCGATTGACGAGCTCGAGCTCGGTCCCGTTGACGCCGAGCGCGGCCATCCCCTCGATGATCGAACGCAAGTCGCATCCCACCAGGGTGTCGCGCCAGCCGCTCGAAAGACGGGACGGCTGGCGAAGAACCAGGCGAGTCACGTCGTCCCGTGTGCCCAGCACGCTCGTGTCGAGATCCTCTTGGGCCGCTCGCTGGCTGAGCCACGCGAGACAGAGCGCGATCACGCCTTCGACACTGGGCAGGTTCTCGGGCTTTTTGGGGGGTAGGCGGAGCGCGCTCGTCGGGAGCTCGCTACCTCGCCGGATGGCCCCGAGAAGCTCCTCGGTATGCTTGAAGCGGCGCAGGTCGAAGTTGCGAACGGCTCTTAGTTGCTCGGCGGTTCGTGCCGGGCGCTGGGACAGGGCGAGAAGGGCCATATCCGAGAGCACCGTCCGAGCTGGGCGGTTCTGCTTCCTGGCCGTTGCGTCGCGCCACTTGGCGAGCTCCTGCGCCACGCCCCGCGCTTTGCCCCCGAGCTTCGTTTTGCCACGAAGCTTCCACCATAGCGTGTCAGGATCGGCTGGTGAACGGTCCTTGATGCGCTGCTCTTCGATCTCTTCCTCGGCCCAATCGAGGCGTCCGCGCTGCTCGAGGCGACCCACGAGGGCCGCGCGCAGCTCGAGCAGATGCGCGACATCGGAGGCCGCGTAGCGCAGGTCTGCTTCGGGCAGGGGGCGGCGTGTCCAGTCGCTCAGCTGCGCGCTCTTGTCGAGCTGGACCCCCAGGAATCCTTCAACGAGTTTCCCGAGCGCGCTCGTACGATAGCCGCAGAAAAGGGCAGCGACCTGGGTGTCGAACATGCGCTTGGGCACCGTTCCGCACACTAGATCGAGAATCTCGAGGTCCTGAGAACCCGCATGCATGACGCAGATCGCCTCGCTTTCGAGCGCTCGGCGAAGTGGGCTCACGTCGACCGCGAGCGCATCGACGAGTGCGATGCGCTCACGCGTCGCGAGCTGAACGACGGCAAGCTCGGGCAGATAGGTTCGCTCCCGGTGAAACTCGGTATCGAGTGCATATGCGTCGGCTCGAGTCAGCTCATCGACGAGCTCTTCGAGCTCCGCATGCTTGCTGATCCATTTGAAATCGGGCACGGGCCACTCTAGCGCATCGAGGGATGGCCGCCCGCTCAAGGACAATAGGTTCGTCCCGGATGGGGCCGCTTCAGCCAGTTCTTTCGTCGATCGAGCCAGCGTTCGACTTCCGCGTCCATGGGTCCTGCCGCTTCCCGAGCCTCTTCGTGCGTGACGATCCGGGCCCTCGCTTCGGCGCGGTTCGGGGCAAGGGGACGCGGGCGAACCCCGGATGCCTCCAGCTTCTGGAGCTGCCACGGATACATGGGTGGGGAGTCTAGGCAGCCCTTGGCGATGTCGTCCGGAGCGCAGAAGAATCGGAAATGGAAGTGATCGTCGTGCGGATAACTGGGTTGGCAGCTCATCTCGGCGAAACGTTCGACTGCAGCGCTGGGCTCCCCTTCGCGACGCGCGTAGTCGAGCAGAAGCGCGCGCAGATGCTCTGCCAGGTAGATTTGCTGAAGCTGCGCGTCTTCGTCTTCGATGAGCGAGCGAAGAAACAGCCAGTTGCGTGGGATGTCGAGGCTGAGGGCGACATCGTCCGAAGGATTTGATAGGTCGCGAAAATCGACGCCTTCACCGCTGGGGTCGAAAAACGCGCCCACACTTTCAATCGGGGCTCCGTCAGGTCCCAGTTGATAGAACAGCACATCGACGTCGCGGCCGCTTTGGTGCGAGCGATGATGTGGGATCGGCCCGCCTTCCGCATAGCTGAGGTCGTTGATCGTGATCGGAAGCCCCTGAAGCGCCTCGTCGACTCGGCTGCCCGCAGCGAGGAGCCCGCGAACGACCTCGACCGTGCCGAAACGCGTCTTGGGGTCCCTCTTCGGGTTGAACCGCAGCCCGGGGGCGGCCAACGGAAGTGGAACGCCGCCCCGAAGAGCTCCATCGCTGGGGTTCCTCAGGGACGTCGAGTCGAATTGACTCCAGTCGAGCGGTTCGGGCGTTTCCGTCTGTACCGCCTGGTTTGCTGACCCGGGAGCGAGGGTTCGCGAAGATTGGGCGGGCGGGGGCTTTTTCGTGCAGCTCCAGGCAAGCGCCAATGCGCCGACGAGGACGAGGTGAACGAACCAGCGGGGCCTCGTCACGGTGTCACGGGGTGGAGGACGACGGAGAACACGACGCCTGACATCTGGACGAGCAGCTCGAGCCCGAGCTCGCGGAGCTGCTGTCTGCGAACGTCTACTTGTAGGCGGGTCCGAGCGACTTGCATCTTGACGCGGGGAGTATAGCTCAGGTTTGAGC
>DASRZF010000311.1:0-14427 GCA_035686645.1 Polyangiales bacterium | reverse complement strand
TTCTTCGAGGTTCGGCAGCCTTTCTGGATGCCCCTTCGCGGAGCTCATGATGTTCATGCCGCGCAAGATGACGACGCGCTCGTCGTCGTCATGCACGAAATATGTGCCGTCTTCCACGGGTTCCAGCGGACCGGCGTCCATACCGGCGTCCAATGGGACATCGGAAACGCCACCGTTCGTGCAAGCGAACAGCGGCGTCATGCTGAGCAGAGCTGCGACGACCCGCAGGCCGCGGACAAGCGACCACGCTGAGTCGAGCGTCATCGGCGCGGCCTATTTCTCGGGCGGAAGGAGCACGGAGTCGATCACATACACGATCCCGTTCTCAGCGGGGATCGTGGCGAGGATGTTCGCCCCGTTGATCGTCACCTTGCCGTCCTTGACGTTCATGGTCGTCCTCTTGCCGTTCGCCATCGAGACGGTCTGGCCGTCCTTGAACCAATCGAGCTGAAGTGCCGACGTGGTGACGTGGTATTGCAGGATGTTCCTCAGCGTGGCCACGTTCTCTGGCTTGACCAGGTTCTCGACGGTCCCCTCTGGAAGCTTGGCGAATGCCTCGTTGGTGGGTGCGAAAACCGTTAACGGACCGGAAGCCGCCACCGAGGTGACGTAGTCTGCCGCCTTAATTGCGGCGACCAGAGTCGTATGATCCTTGGAATTGATCGCAATGCTGACGATGTTGTTCTCGTTCAGCGGGGGAATGTTCGACACTTCTTGCGCCGGTGCCACTTCACTCGGAGTGGGCTCCGCGGGCGCAGCTTCTTGCTTCTTGCATCCAGCAACGAGGAGCCCGCAGAGAAGCCCACCAATGACCGTGATTTTCACAAAACCTCTCATCACATCCTCCCCTGACTAGGAAACGCCACCAAGCGCGAGCGGAGTATAGACATACAATTTCCGCGTCGGAATTCGAAAAGTGGGGTTTCAGCGCGCCGCGCAAATCCTTCGCTTGGCGCGATTTGGGCGCAATTTTTTCTCCTCAATATGCCTTGATCCCACCTCCTCTGAGCCTAGACTGCCGCCCAATTAGGAGGCTCTATGCGCGCGAAATGGATTGGGTTGCTCATCGGATTGATCGTCGGGATTTCGGGATGCACCCCGAAGGACGCCGCGCCCGCTGAGCAGAAAGCAGCAGAGCCCGCCCCCGCACCGGCGCCAGCCGCAGAGCCTGCGAGCGACCCCGTCGCAGAGGCCGCTGAGATCTTCCAGAGCCGCTGCACGGTTTGCCACGGTGAAAGCGGGATGGGCGATGGCCCCGGCTCGGCTGCGCTCGAACCAAAACCACGTGATTTTACTTCGGCCGAGTGGCAGGCGTCGGTCACCGACGAGCATCTTCAGAAGATCATCGTGTACGGCGGCTCCGCGGTCGGCAAGTCTCCGAGCATGCCCGCCAACCCGGATCTCGACGCCAAGCCCGAGGTGGTGGCCGAGCTGGTCAAGTACGTTCGCGACCTCGCGAAGTAACAGGTTCCTGGCTTAGATATTGCACTGCGCTCTGGCGTGGAGGTCTCCCCATCGCTTGGGGGTGGCCTCACGAAAACGAGGAGAGCTCCCCTTTCGCTGAGGGGGGCCGTTTTGGAGGATTTCCCTTTCGCTGAGGGAAGTGAGGAGTTGTGATGAGGTTCAAGAGGATGGGTGCGCTTTGCGCATCGGGTGTCGCAGCTCTCTGTGCTGCGGTGGTCAGCATTGGATGTGGGCCGCAGCAGGCAGCTCAGGTGTCTCAGGCACCGGCGAGCTCGACGGCGGATTTGATGAAGCAGCGCGGGCTCTCCGAGGCCGACGTGAGTGCGGCGCTCCAGACCTATACGCCCACCGGGAAGAAGGACGCCTATCTGACCTTCGCTTCCGGGGGTCACGGCGGAAACCTGATCGTCATCGGCGTACCGTCCATGCGCATACTCAAGTACATCGGCGTCTTCACGCCGGAACCCTGGCAGGGCTACGGCTACGGCGATCAGTCCGGCGAGGTCCTCGCGGGAGGGAGCCGTTTCGGCAAGGAGATGACCTGGGGTGACATGCACCATCCGGCGCTCTCCGAGACCAACGGCGAGTACGACGGCAAGTTCATCTTCGTGAACGACAAGGCCAACGCTCGCATTGCGGTGATCGATCTTCACGATTTCGTCACCAGAGAGATCGTCACCTCCACGCTGATCCAGAGCGATCATGGCGCAACTTTCGTCACTCCAAATACCGAGTACGTCGTCGAGTCTAGCCAGTACCCGGCACCTCTGGGCGGTGGCTACGAGCCGATCGAAAACTTCCAAGACAAGTACCGCGGCGCGGTGATCTTCTGGAAGTTCGACCGCGAGAAGGGCAAAATCGATCGAGCGAATTCCTTCGCTATGGAGCTTCCTCCGTACATGCAGGACCTCGCGGATGCTGGAAAGCTCGACAGCGAAGGCTGGGTGTTCATCAACTCGTTCAACACCGAGATGGCCTGGGGCGGCACCATGGAAGGCAACCCGCCCATGGAGTCCGGCGCCTCTCAGAACGACATGGACTATCTGCACATCATCGATCTCAAGAAGGCCGAGTCGGTGTACAAGGCGGGCAAGACGACGAAGATCGCTGGCATGGACGTGATTTCCCTCGAAACCACGAATGCTGAAGGCCTCTTGCACCTGGTTGGCGAGCCGAAGAGCCCCCACGGAGTGGACGTCACGCCGGATGGCAAGGAGCTCGTCGTTTCGGGCAAGCTCGACACGCACGCGACGGTGTACAGCTTCGAGAAGCTCAAGGGTCTCATCGAGGCCAAGAAGTACGACGGCAAGGACCAATACGGTGTGCCCATTTTGCCGTTCAACGACAGCATTCGTGGCCAGGTCGAGATCGGCCTCGGCCCGCTGCACACTCAGTACGACGACAAGGGCAACGCCTACACCTCCGTTTTCATCGAATCGACGGTGGCCAAATGGTCACTCAAGGACCTCAAGGTTCTCGAGAAGGTCAAGGTTCACTACAACGTCGGTCACATCGTAGCGGCCGAGGGCGACACGGTCAGTCCGGATGGCGGGTACCTGATCGCAATGAACAAGTGGGCGCTGGACCGCTTCTCCAAAGTCGGTCCTTTGCTCCCCCAGAACTTCCAGCTGATCAACATCAATAGCGAGCCGATGCAGCTCATCTACGACATGCCGCTTCCGCTCGGAGAGCCGCACTACGCGCAGATGATCAAGGCCGACAAGTTGGACCCCGTCGATGTGTACAAGCCTTCTGGCTATGACGTCGTGACCCAGGCGCACAGTCCAAACGCCGTGAAGGCCAAGGAAGAGCGCATCGAGCGCGAGGGCAAAGACGTCCACGTCTACATGACCTCGGTGCGCAGCCACTTCACCCCGGACATCATTCGCGTCAAAAAGGGCGACAACGTGCACCTCCACATCACGAACGTGGAGCAGGCCCATGACGCGACTCATGGGTTCACAATCGGTTCGTACAACGTTCACAGCAGCCTCGAACCCGGCAAGCACGTCGACATCACGTTCCTGGCGGACAAAGAGGGCACGTTCCCGTTCTACTGCACCGAGTTCTGCTCGGCCCTCCACCTCGAGATGGCGGGGTACCTCTTGGTGGAACCCAGTTGAGCCGAAGCGCCGCACGCGTCGGCTTGGAGCTGAACGCTCGAAACCATGCGTGTGTGTGCTTCCTGGTGCTCATGACCGTAGCGGCGTGTGCGACCGAAGCTGCGCCGCCTCTTGGCAAGGAGGCGGCGCTCGCACCGCCGCCGCGGCCGAACGACTGTGAGGTCGTTGCTGCGGGCGCAAACCTGCAGGCGGTCGTAGACGGTGCCGAGGAGGGGGCGGCCCTCTGCCTCGAGTCCGGTTCGTACTCGGGCCCATTGAGCGTCGCGAAGAGCGTCGAGATATGGGGCCCTCGAGATGCGGTAGTTCGTTCGGCCGGGGAGGGGACGACGATCGAGGTGCAAGCCGACGGCAGCTCGCTCTCAGGTTTCACCGTCGATGGAAGCGGTGGACGCTTCGATACCTTGGACGCGGCGGTTCACGTGGTCGCAGATGACGTCCGTGTCGAGGGTCTACGCGTGCAGAACGCCGCGTTTGGCTTGCTCATCGAAAAATCCAACCGCGCCGCGATCCTCAACAACGTGGTTCAAGGCCCGGACGAGGGGCCGCTCGGGCTTCGCGGCGATGGAATTCGCCTTTGGGAAACTCGGCACTCGGAGGTGCGTGACAACCAAGTCATCGGCTGCCGCGACATGGTGGTTTGGTATTCGAGCAACAACCGACTCGTACGGAACACCGTGGTCCGAAGCCGGTACGGAACACACTTCATGTACAGCCACGAGAACCACGTGGAAGGCAACCGCTATCTCGACAACGTCGTCGGCATCTTCATCATGTACAGCCGCAATCTCACTCTGCGCGAGAACCTCTTGGCGCGCTCCTCCGGGCCCGGCGGAATGGGGCTCGGTATCAAGGAGTCGGGCAACTTGACGGTCGCTGACAACGCCTTCATCGCAAACACCAAGGGCGTTTACATGGACACTGCTCCGCTCGAGCCGGACGACTTCAACACGTTCGAGAACAACGCGTTCTTTCACTCCGACGTGGCGGTGCTCATGCATTCGAGCGAAACGCGGAATGCTTTTCGCGGCAATCAGTTCGTGAGCAATCACTCTCAGCTTCAGGTCGAGGGTGGCGGCAACGCGCTCGAGGTCGAGTGGAGGGGAAACTCTTTCGACGACTACGCCGGGTACGATATGGATCGCGACGGCTTTGGCGACATCCCCTACGAGCTTCGGCGGCTGAGTAGCCAGCTCGAGAGCACGTATCCGCAGCTGCAGTTCTTCCGTGGCGCAATCACGCTGGAGCTTTTGGACGCGATCAGCTCCTTGTTCCCGATGATCGAGCCCGAGACGACCTTGATCGATCCTCGCCCCCGTATGAGCGCAGTAGATTGGAAAATCCTCGATGCGCGTTGAAGGCAAAGCGGTGCGAAAGCGCTTCGGCAAAGTCCAAGCGCTTCGGGGAATCGACTTCACGATTCCGAGCGGCTCCAAGGTCGGCCTCATCGGTCCCAACGCTTCCGGGAAGTCGACCTTGATCCGGATCATCCTCGGCTTGCTCAATTGTGAGGGCGAGCTTCTCCTCGATGGAGAGAAGAAGCGCCAGATGGAGCTCGCTGATCGCATCGCCTACGTTCCGCAGATCGCGCCAAAGTTCGGCGCCTCCGTGGGCGAAGTGGTCAAAGCGATCACTCGAGTGCGGGAGATGTCGCCGGACGCGGTTCTCGCCTGCGGAGCGGAAGTCGGCATCGACCTCGGGGCCGTGGGGCGCCAAGCGTTTTGCAATCTCTCGGGTGGCGCCAAGCAGAAGACCTTGATCGCGCTCGCGCTGGCCAGCCAAGCCTCGCTCTACGTGCTCGACGAACCGACGGCAAGCCTCGACACGCAGTCGCGACGCGATCTATTCCACTTGTTGTCGGAGCGAACCAAGGACGCGACCCTGATCCTCTGCTCGCATCGGCTCGAGGAGATTCGCACGCTGGTCGATCAAGTCATGGTGCTGGAAGAGGGCACGCTAGCTTACTTCGGGCCGACCGAGGATTACCTGGATCGCATGACTCTCAGCACCATCGACGTACAGATGAAGAACGGCGCGGGCAGCGAGGACCTCGAGAGTTTGGGCTTTCAGCCTGGCGTTGCAGGCTGGTGGACACGTACGGCCACCCGTGCTGAAAAGCTCGAGCTCGTCGCCCAGCTCTCGGATGGCCTGGAAGGACGGATCATGAACTTGCTCGTGCGCGATGCCGACGCGGTGCAGCTCGACCGGCAAGGCGGGAGCGACGATGGCCAGTAAGCTCATGAAGGCCCTCTTGCTCGCGCTCGCCCTCGTCGTGGTGGTCGTCGGGTTCATGCGCTTCAACGAGGTTACGCCTCCAGAGGGGCCGGTCCCGGTGGTCTGGGATAGCGAGGTCTGCCAACACTGCAAGATGCACGTGGGCGACCCACGTTTCGCTGCGCAGCTCCAGACCAGTGATGGCGGCGTGATGAACTTCGACGATCCCGGTTGCCTCTTCGACTACCTTCAGTCGCACCCGGTCATCATCCATGCGCTCTACTTCAGGAATCACGAGGGCGAAGGCTGGCTCAGTGAGTCCGAGGTGGGTTTTCTCCCCGTCGAAGATTCCCCGATGGGCTACGGAATTCGAGCGGTTCCCGGCACCGCACCTGAAGCGCAGAACATCGACTGGGCCAAGGCCCAGGTCATGAACCGCCCCCAACGCTGGGACGGAGGCTCATGAATCGTCAGCTGCGATCCTATTGGGCGGTCGCCCAGCTCGATCTGGCGGAGGTTCTCAGGTCTCGCTGGCTGCTGTTCTGCGTCGTCGTCTATGCAGTGCTTGCGGGGGTGTTTCTGCTGGTCGGCATGCGCGAGTCGACGGTCTTTGGGTTCACCGGCACCGATAGAGTGCTCGTCTCGTACGTGCACGCCTTGCTCGTGCTCTTGCCGCTGATGTCTCTGATCGCGACCGGCCAAGTGGTGAACAAGGCGAGGGACGACGGTACTTTGGAGATCCTGTTCAGCCAGCCGATCTCCCGCGGCGCTTTCTTCAGCGCGATTTCGAGCGTCCGGTTCCTCGTCTTGCTTCTACCTCTCGCGCTGCTGATGGCCGCCGTGGGGTTGTTTGGCCGATTCGCGTTCGGCCAGCAGATCGCCTGGAGCTTCATCGGACACTGTCTCCTACTTTGCTCCGTCCTGGTCTGGTCGTTCTGCGGGCTCGGCCTCTGGGTGTCGACCCACGTGCAGAACTCGGCGCGCGCGACGATGTACTTGCTGCTGATCTGGGTGGCGGGGATTGCGCTGATGGATTTCGCCTTAGCTGGGATGATGCTGCAATGGCGGATGGAGCCCAGAGTCGTCTTCGCTCTCGCGGCGCTCAACCCCGTCCAGAGCATCCGAATGGCTTTGCTCTCATCCGCCGACCCAGAGCTCAGCGTTCTCGGACCGGTCGGCTTCTATCTTGCCAATCGAATTGGAAGCTGGGGTCTCTACGCCCTCGGTGTCGGTTGGCCCACGGTGCTCGGGACGCTCGCTTGGCTGAGCGGGCTCAGGACGCTGCAACGCGGTGACGTCGTTTAAGAAGTGAAGGCCCAGGAGGAGGCACAATGTCAAAGGCAATGGACGCATTCTATCGATTCTTGGACGAGCCCATTTTCCCTTGGGCCCGCGTCGTGCTCGCGCTTCTCACGATCTTCGTAGGGCTGAGCTTCACCGCGCCCATGTGGTACATCAACATGAAGGCGCCGCAATATCCGGAGGGGCTCGACCTCTACATCTACTCGTACAAGGTAGAGGGTGGGAACGACGGGAACGACGTTCAAGAGATCAACGTTCTGAACCACTACATCGGCATGGCGCCGCTCGACAGAGCAGCGCTGAGCGACCTGGACTGGATTCCGTTCCTGTTCGCCGCGATGATTATTTTTGCGCTGCGGACTGCGGTCATCGGCAAAGTCAGCTCCATGATCGACTTGCTCGTGATGACGACCTATGCGGGGCTCTTCGGTTTCGGGCGTTTGTATTACAAGCTCTACACCTTCGGGCACAATCTGGACCCTAGGGCGCCCGTGACCGTGGATCCGTTCACCCCGGTCATGTTGGGAAAGAAGCAAATCGCGAACTTCCTCACGGAAGCGGGGCCCGGTCTCGGCACCCTGTACGTCACGATTTTCGCGACGGGACTGACCCTCTTACTGCTCGCCCATCTGTTCATAGGCCGCAAGCGACACCTAGCCTCCCAGGGTAAATGAGCAGGTAGCCGCCCTCGGAAGCCGAGCTCGGAGCCCGTTAGCTGGAGTCCGGCTCCGAGGCCTGACACAATGGAGGAGCCCCGATGGAATCGAACCTCCATACGTTCGTCGTCTCCGACATGCATCTCACGGAGGCGGAAGAGCCTCATCCCGATCGACCTCTGTGGATGGCATACAAGCGTCGGGAGTTCTTCATCGACCAGGACTTCGCCGCATTCCTCGATCATATCGAGGAAAAGACGAACGGGCCGATCGAGCTTCTGCTCAATGGCGACATCTTCGATTTCGATAGCGTCACAGCCCTCCCCAACGAGAATCGACACATCGAGTGGCTCGAGCGCTCCCGTGGCTTGGGTAGTGAGGAGTGGAAGAGCCAGTTCAAGATGCAACGCATCATCGAGGACCATCCTCTTTGGTTCGAGCGCCTCGGGCGGTTCATTGCACGCGGTCACCGTGCAGTGTTCATCATCGGAAACCACGACGTCGAGCTCTACTGGCCTTCGGTGCAACGCATGATCTGCGACGCCCTCGGCGCACCCCTACCTTCGAACATCAACGAGGAAGAGGACGACGACCCGATCGTATTCTGCAATTGGTTCTACATCAGCGGCGGGGACACGTACGTGAGCCACGGCCACCAGTATGACCCCAACTGCGTAGTGCGTGATCCGATCGACCCCTTGATCGAAGTTCGTGGGCAGCCGCGCGTCAGAATCCCGTTCGGAGACTTGGCGGCGCGTTACATGCTGAACGGCATGGGGTACTTCAACCCCCACCAGTCCGAAAACTACATCATGGGTGCCGTCGCTTACCTCCGGTTCTTCTTCCGATACATGCTCCGAACGCAACCGCTGCTGATTTGGACCTGGCTCTGGGGGGCATACGCGACACTGTGGGTCTCTTTGCGGACGCACTGGCTCCCGGCGATGCGCGATCCCATGCTGGTCGACGACAAGGTTCGGTCGATTGCGACGAAGTCGCAGGCCACGCCTTCGATGGTTCGAAAGCTCAACGCACTTCACGTTCCGTCGGCCACGAACAACCCCTTCCGGATCGCGCGGGAGCTCTGGCTCGACCGTGCTTTCTTCTTGCTGGCCGCGCTATTCCTCTCTTGGCAGGTCGTGCTGCTCATCAACATCGCCTGGCCGATCAGCCCTCTTTGGGTCTTCGTTCCGAGTTTGATCTTCATGCTTCCGTATCTCGCGTACGCGTCCTCGGTCCGACCGACGGTGTTCGAGACACCGCTTCTCACCGAGCAGCTCGCCGACCTGATCTTCAAGATCACTGGCGCGCGTCGTGTGGTTTTTGGGCACACACACCAGCCGCAGTGCGAGCAAGTAGGTCCCGTTACCCTCTACAACGGTGGCTTCTGGTCGCTCGCGTTTGCCGACCCGGAGTGCACCATCCGCCTCGGGGAGCAAACATTCGTTTGGATTCGCCCGAGCGAAGAGGGTTTCGAGCGAGTCGCCGAGCTCTGCGAGTGGAAGGCGGGCGAGAAGACACCCATGCGCTCCCTTTGCACCGACGGGTCCGAGGCCCTGAAGTCCCACTCGCATCCTGCCCTCCAAGATCAGGGACGGGGGCTCTCAGCATCTTGATTCCTTGTCGACACTTGACGGGAACGTATGTAGACCGACGTTGAGACCTCATGGTGGCCTCCAAGATTCGAGAAGAGCGAGTTGCATTCGAGGTCGAGTCCGTCGATGTAGTCGGAGTCTTGCGCGTGCCGGTAGGTGCGCATGCCTCGGCCGCTCTGGTCTTCGCTGGCCCGATGACCAGCGTCAAGGAGCAAGCCACGGGTAATTATGCAATGGCGTTGGCCGCGCGTGGATTCGTCACGCTTGCATTCGACCACCGGCATTTCGGCGAGAGCGGAGGCGAGCCGCGACAGTACGAGCACCCGGGCCGCAAGGTCGAGGACTTCCGCGCCGCGTTTGGATTCGTTGCGAGCCGTCCGGAGGTCGATCCGAATCGAATCGGTGCCGTGGGTGTCTGCGCTGGCGCGGGCTATCTTGCACCGGCCGTCGCGGGTGACGACCGGTGCAAGGCATGGGGCACCGTGGCCGGTTTCTTTCATGACGCGTTGATTCAGCGACGCTGGTTCGGCGACGCGTACGAACCGCGGCTCGAGGAGGCAATCGATGCGCGCGAGCACTACGAGGACACGCGCGAGGCTCTGGCGATACCTGCCGTGGGAGATGGTGACGTTGCCATGCCACTTCACGAGGCGTTCGAGTACTACGGTACTGAACGCGGTGTGGTTCCCAACTACGTGAACCAATTCGCGGTGATGTCCGGTGAGCACACGCTTCCATGGGACGCGCAGAGCTCGGCTTACGACATCACGGTGCCCACCATCATGGTTCACTCAGAACGCGCCGCGGCCCCTCCGCTCGCGAGAAAGTTCTTCAAGTCGCTCGCTGGTCTCAAGGACGAGGTTTGGCTCGACACCGAGAACCACATCGATTTCTACGATCGGTCGGAACAAATCGATGCAGCGGCGAACGAGCTCAGCCGGCACTTCCGGTCTCACTTGTAGACAAAGGGGTAGGTGCCGGTAAGAGCCAGCGTTGCCCGAATTCGGTTTAGCAGGTCGCGAGCCGTTCGAAGAGGACGTTCGCATCGAAACCCGGATCTCCGAGCTCGAAGAGCGTCGTTGAGCGGAGCCGCCAAAAAGGTGACAGGAATGTTACATGGCAGGGCCCGGCGGCGCTGGTTCGGCCGCTCTCCTTGATCTATCGTCCGGCCGACATGAGGTTCCTAGCCACGGCTGCGTCTTTGTTGCTTGCCCTGCTCCTCACAACGGGCTGCGGCGATGACCGTCCGCCCGGCACTGCCGGAAACGAGAGTACGCTCGTCGGGGGGCCTTGCGAGGACAACCTCGAATGTGACGAAGGGCTCTGTCAGAAGGGCGCGCTCTTTCCCGACGGCATCTGTACGATCTCTTGCCCGAGCTCCAACCTCTGCCCTTCTGGCTCGTCCTGTGCGGAAACCACGCTCGGATGGCTTTGCCTGGTCGATTGCGAGACAAATTCGGACTGCCGTGAGGGCTATGCCTGCGAATCGATGACGGAAGCGGGGACGAGCGGCAGCTCGACTGTCTTGGTCTGCATCGCCCCCTGAGCGGCTTCCTGGTTTCGGGTCATCGGCTCGTGTCGATTCAAAACGCGATCCCCTTGAGAGCGTGCTCGAGAATCACGCGGTCGGGCCGGGCGAACGCGTCATAGAACGCGACCAGCACGTCGATCGCGGCTTCGATAGGACTCAGCGCGAATGAGGGATCCGGCCATCGGATCGCGTTTGCGATTTCATTGATGGAGATTGCGAATTGAGGGTCTCTGATTTCGGTATTCATGGTTCTCTGCCTTTCTTGATTCAGGCGGCCGCTTGCCGATGCTTTGGTGCATCGATGAAACGAACCGCGAAATGAGTTACGGTCGCATCGCGAAGAATTCGCTGGTGTCCCAGGCCCCGAGTGAGGATGAGCTCGGCTCCGGGCCAGGCTTCGACAATGCTCTGACCAACGCGCGCCGGTACTTCTTTGTCGTCTCGGTCGTGGATGACGAGAAGCGGCGTTCGCATCGACGGCGCCAACGCAGTCGCCCGCATGCCCTCCATCGCGGTTCCAACGCGCTCTTCGAGCCCCCGCATCGTAAGCGTCCGAACTTCGTCGCTGACACCCAGTGCAGCGCTGAAGGCGGCGAGGAACTCTCTGGGGTCGGCCGGCGGCGAAACGAAGACCGCACGCTCGATCTCCAGACCTTTGGCCAAGGCGAACGTAGTTGCCGCTCCACCGAGCGAGTGGGCGACGATGCCGTACACGCCCCCGAGCTCATCGGTGACTTGACGAATGCAGGTTGCGAGCTCGGGGAGCGAGAGGTAGTTCCCCGGCGACTCACCGTGGCCGAAGGCATCGAACGCCACCACTCGGTAGCCACGAGTCATCAGCGGTGAAACGAAGGCGCCGAGCTGCGTGGCCCGGCCGTTCCAACCGTGCACGAGGAGAATCGTGGGGCCTTCGCCCCAGGACCAGGCGTTCATGCCTGCGAGCGTCATCTCGGTCGCCCCCCGCAGCACCTCGCGCTCCCCGGGTCGGGCGTTTCGCCTCCGTGTCCTTCGAAACAGCCTCGCGGCGACTCTTGCCGTGAGCCCGGGTGCGAGCTGACTCGCCGCGGAAAATGTCGATCTCATCCATGGCGGCGGGAAGTTATTAGAACGAACGATCGTGCTTTTAATGGGTCGTCTTGTTGTATCGGCAGTGACAGTGGTCATCGTCTCCCTCCTCAGTGCGAACGCGAAAGCAGCGCTTCGAACGCGCTATAGGCATGCTGCTCGGCTCTGGAGTCGTGCAGGAGCCGGCCAAAGTGGTGATAGGCTGCGGTGATTGATCCGAACTCGAAGGCGAACTGCCCGAGGTCCAGGTTCTTCCGGAACTCGCCGACATCGATGGCGACCTGCGCGGCGCGCTTCACGACATCCTGGTAGTCCTTCTGAACCTCGACGAGATAGTCGCGCGCCGGCCCAGGCTGGTCGTCGAGCTCGGCGGCAACGGCGCTAAACACGCAGCCCCCGGGGAGCGCCGTTTCCCACTTCTGCATCGTGTTCTCGAACAAGGCCCGAATGCGTGCCTCCCCTCGAGGCTTCTTCAGGGCTGGCGCGATCACCGCGTCGACGAAGCGCTTCCGCGCCTCATCGAGGACCTGTAGCTGGAGTTGTTCCTTCGAATCGAAGTGAGCGAAGAGGCCGCTCTTGGACATGCCCGTGGCGCTCGCCAGCGCTCCGATGGTGAGCTTTTCCAGGCCAACCGTGCTCACGAGATTGAGCGCCTGGTCGACGATGGCTGCTTTAGTGTCCTCACCTTTGCCCATGTGACGATAATAGTACGACCGTTCGTTTCGTCAACAAAAGATTCGGAGAATCGTAATTAGCCAGTTAAATCAAGCGCTTCAGTTGCAGCTCGCGGCCGCCGAGCCCTGTACCGTCTGCGCAGGGAAGTACTCTCCCGGGTCGGTGAACTCGAGCTCGACCGTCTCCGCGCTGTCACCGAAATCACCTCGAATTCGAAGGTGATTGGGTCCAGCAACCTCGTCGTACTGCATCGAGAACAGGCTGGGCTCGGTCCATTCACCGAGGACCCCCACAGGGATCCCCGTGGGTCCGGTGTCGGAGAATCGCGGCACACCGTCCATTCCCACGGGAAGCTCGAACTCACCAGTGCCGAGGCTGAGGTCGAACCAGACCTCCGAAGGGGAGTCGAAACGGAGCGTGATGCATTTCACGTCGAACTGGTTCGGCGCGAGGCGGTACACCTTCCCCGAAACCTCTTCGGCCATCGGCGGTAGCGGAGCGATCGGCTGAACCGGCGGCGGTTCGGAGGCTTCTTGAATCGCCGTGTTCAGTCGGGCATTGCCCTCGCGGTTGGGGGGAAGGGGCTCGTCGCCCTTCAGCGCCGCGGCCAAGGCCAGTGCCACCTCACCTGTTGTGTCGACCCCGCGTCCGGTGAAGACCGCGACGACGTTCTTGTCCGGCCAGACGATCATGCTCTGTCCTCCGCGACCGATCGCCTGGTACACGCCTTCGAATGCGGCTGGCCGCCACCACTGATAGCCGTAGCCGGTGCCGTCGGTGTCCGCGAGCACGTGGGCCCGGGTCGCTTCGTCGACCCAACTCTTGGACACGATGCGCTCGCCGTTCCACTCGCCGCCGTCCAAGAACAGCTGACCCACCTTTGCCAAGTCGAGCGGGTAGAGTTGCAGATCGCCCCAGCCACGGTTCACGCCCTGCGGGTCCGTCGGCCATACCAGCTCTGTAATTCCCAGAGGGCCGAATAGGTTCTCCTGAGCAAATTCGAGTGTGTTCGAATCAGCGGCATCCGCGAGCATCGCAGACATCAGATGTGTGCCCGGGCTGCAGTAAGCGAACTCTCCTCCTGGTGGCGCGGCCATGGGAATCCCGAGCGCGTACTCGACGAAGTCGTCGCTGCCCAGCATCGCGTTGAGCTCCTGCTCGCCTGGCAACCGCCCGCAGTCCAAACCGGAGGTCATCGTCAATAGATGACTGAGCTCGATGTCCTCTTTGCCATCCGTCGGTGGCACGGGCACCAATTCCGGAAACGAGGCGATTAGATTCTGGTCGAGCGTCAGCAGACCCTGGTCGACGGCGATGCCGACCAACGTCGATGTCACACTCTTGGTGACCGAGGCCAGGTCATGAGGACGGTCGCCGAGATACGGATAGAAGTAAGCGTCGAGAATCAGCACGCCATTGCGCACGACCTGCAAGCTATCGACCGGAAGTCCTTTGGAGTCGATCTCCTCGACGACCGCCGCGATCTCTGCGGAGTCGAAACCTTGCTGCTCCGGGCTTGCCGTTGGCCATTCGCCAACCGGCGCTGTGGTGTCCGTCGCACAACTCGAGAGGCCGAGAGAAAGGATCAGGCATACGCGAGTTGAGCGCAGAAATGCTGGGATTCTTGGCATGAGAAGCAGCTCCAACACCACGGTGCTGTACGGCAGCTTACCTGCGTTCAGCGGCCAGGTCCATTCGACGAAGCAGCACTCGCGAGCGCAAGCATTAGGCAAAAATGGGCGTCTCGTCTAAAGATTTGGCACGGCCGCGCGTCAGTTCTAGCATGACGGTGGTCGGCGAGCAGG
>DASRZF010000310.1:0-28446 GCA_035686645.1 Polyangiales bacterium | reverse complement strand
GTTCGCTCGGCGCCGCGTTCGCAGCTGCTGGCGGCTCCTGAGGAAAATCAGGAACGCTCCAATCGATCCCATCATCGGGCGCAGCACCCTCCCCAGTCGCTGTCTCTGTCCCTGTCCCTGTCCCTGTCCCTGTCTCTGTCCCTGTCCCTGTCTCTGCCGCTGTCCCTATCTCTGTAGCTGCCGCTGCCGCTGCCGCTGCCGCTGTCCCTGCTTCCACTCCCGTTCGCTTCGTCGTCGTTCTTTTCTTCTTCTTCGGATTCGGCTCCACCTTCGCCTCCAAAACGGGTTCGTCCGGAACCGCTTTCTCGACGGGTGGCTTCTGCTGTTCGGTCTCGTTCGAGACACCGATCTCGACCGCCGGCGGAGCCAGCACGGGCTCGGCGATTGTCTCATCGATGGTGGCCCGGGGCGGGCGCTGCAACCACCAGGCTCCCACGACCAGGCCGATCATGATCAGGCAGAGCAGCCCGAGCGAAGCCCAGAGCCAGCGGTGCTTTCGACCGTTGGCCTTACGCACGGGAGCCACCAGGTCGTACGCCGTAGTGCCGAACGGTTTTGGCGCAGACGAGAGCAGGGCCTCTTCCTTTGGGTCACGACCCAATTGCGCAGGTTGCGTTTCGGCCAGGGCGGAAGGCGAGCCCGGAGGGGCACTCGAACCGAGCAGCTCGGCCAGATATGAGCCCGGGGCAGCCAAATCCTCACCCCATATCGTTCCAAACAGAAGAGCGCGCGCGTCGTTGAGAAGCCCGGCCTCACCCGCCGCCTGCGAAAGCGCATTCAGGAACTCGGCAAGCGATTGTTGGCGCGCATCGGGGTCTTTGCTGAGCGCGCGCATGACGACACCTGCGAGGTCATCGGGAACCTCCACGCCGCGGCCCACGGTCTGGAGCAGCGGCGGTTCCTGATGCACATGCTGCATCAGGACCGCGCCTGCGGTTTTGCCCTCGAACGGAAGCTCTCCGGTCAAGAGTTGGTACGAGAGCACCCCCATCGAATAGATGTCGCTCCGCTGGTCGGTCTCCTCACCGGTTGCAGCCTCGGGAGAAATGTAGGTCGCCGTTCCGAAGACGCGGCCGCTTTGCGTCGTGGTCGGCCCAATGCCTTCCCCTGCGAGGATGCGAGCGATGCCGAAGTCCACGAGCTTCACGAAATCGTTGTCCCTCCCCCGCCGCACCAAGTAGACGTTCTCCGGTTTGATGTCCCGGTGGACGATACCGGCCGCGTGTACAGCGCCTAGACCGGCGCACAGCTTCATGATCATGATCAGCACGCGTTCGAGAGACGGCACCCCTTCCTGATCGAGCTCGTCGGCGAGCGATCTGCCTTCGAGAAGCTCCATCACGATGTAGAGGCGTCCATCCTTCAGCCGACCGGAGAGAAACACTCGGACGAGGTTCGGGTGGTCGAGGGAGATCGCGACCCGAGCTTCACGCTCGAATCGAAACACTGCCTGCTCGTCACGCGCCAGCTCGGCCCTCAAGACCTTGATGGCCACGTCGCGCCCGACCGTGGTCTGATTTGCGCGATAGACCGTCCCCATCCCGCCGGTACCGATCTGCTCGTCGATCCGGAACTGTTCGAGCAAGACCGTTCCGATCAATGGGTCCGGGATCTCATCATCGGTGACGAGAAGACTGCCGTCGTGCGGGCAGTATTCGGCGCGGCTCCCGAACTTCGAACCGCAACGAAGGCAAATCTTCCGCATGTCGGCAGGCTTTCCTGAACGCTCGCTCTGCGTAGCATCTGGCAGTGGGTAGTACAATTCCCCCTTCAGACGCGCATTCGGCTCCGAGCTTCAGTCTTCGCGGTCGTTTTCCAAAGTGATTCGCAACGCATTTCGGAGTTGAAGAGCGTTGCTCGCTGTGCTCCAAAGCAATTCGGCACGAGGCATTGCGATGAGTGTTTTTGGTCATGGATGCGGCTTTGGCGGGTCTGGGCACCAGGTGCTGAGGTCATGCGCATAGTCGGAGGACGGCTCTCTGGCCGACGGTTCAGTGCACCGCTCGGCCGCGGCACGCGACCGACTTCGGATCGGGTCCGGGAAGCACTCGGTTCGGCTCTGGAAGCGCGCAATGCGTTTGGCGACGCGCAGGTGCTCGACCTCTTCGCCGGCACGGGCGCCCTCAGCTTCGAGGCACTCTCGCGTGGAGCCAAGCACTCAGTGCTGGTCGAGCAGGACCCTGGCGCGATTCGACAGATCAACCAGAGCGCAAAAGAGCTAGGGTTGGCAGGAAAAATTCGAACGATTCGCCTCGATCTGCTCGCTGATCCGTCCGGCGTAATCCGCAAGCTTCCCGCAACGGAGTCGAGCTTCACTCTGCTGTTTGCAGATGCACCCTACTCGGACACCGACTCGGTATCAGCGCTGCTGAATGCTCTCACAGCCTCGGGGCGCCTGGCGCCAGGGGCTTTGCTGGTGGTCGAGCACTCAGCCACGCACGACTGGAGATGGCCAAAGGGGCTCGCGCCTGAAGCAGACTACCGCTATGGTCAGACCGGTATCAGCTTGGGCGTCTACGCACCCGGGAAAGGTCCGCAGTGAGAGGCATCGCGATTTATCCAGGTTCCTTCGATCCGATCACGAAGGGCCACACTGCCATTCTGAAGAGTGGGCTCGTGGCGTTCGAAAAGATCATCGTCGCCGTACTCAACAACGACAACAAGAAACCCCTCTTCAGCGTGGCAGAACGAATGGAGATGATCCGTGAATCAGCGGACGACATGGGGGTCGAACCCGGGCGAATCGACGTGGACAACTTCGATGGCCTCTTGGTCGGTTACGCGCGACGGAGGAACGCCCGCATCATCCTCCGCGGTCTTCGAGCCGTCGCGGATTTCGAGTACGAGCTTCAAATGGCAAACATGAACCGACATCTCAGCCCCGAGATCGAGACTGTGTTCATCATGGCGAACGACGCTTACTTCTACGTAGCGTCCAACCTCGTCAAAGAGGTCGCTAGGCTCGGAGGCAACGTGGCGAGCCTCGTGCCCGCACCCGTGCTTCCAAGGCTCTTGGCCAAATTCGACAAATAGACCGGCTGAGTCAGGAGACCGTCGCGAGCTAGACGGCGCAGCTCCGGCAAGGCGCTCAGTGAAACCTTGCCGAGCTGGAGCTCCGCGAGATTGGTTTCGCCTCGAGCGACGGCGCGGCGCACTCGCAACCAGCCAGTGAGATAGACCGCGTCGCGCGCTACACCCCCTGCGCGGAATGCTCGCTCGCAGAGGGTCACCGCTGCCTCCGGCGAGAAATCGTGCTCACTTACGAGGACCCTCGCCGCGTCACCGAAAGATACGCCCGCGTGCATTGCATGAGTGGCCAGCAGACGGCCAGCCAGAGTCCGCTGCCGAGAGGAGTCGAGGAGCCCTGCGAGCTCCTCGAGATAAATTGCAACGCCCTCCTGGTCGCCGTACGACCCGGCCGTGCCGATGGAGAAGATCCCCAGCGTTTGCGTCCTGCCGTTGAACCCGGACACCAAATGCCCATACACCTCGTGTGTCGCAAGGCGCTGTGCTTCGTGGGCGCCAAAGCACCTGTCGGCGATGAACACGGTGCGCTCGCCGACGGCGGCGTTGGCGATTAGACCCGGATCGATGCGAACCGCTATGTGCAAACCCACGTGCTTGCCATAGGCGAGCATCAAATCGCGCAGATTGACCCCCTCGACGGATGCAGCCGGAATCGTCTTCTCTTCTTGTTCGAGCGACGCGTTCGAGAGGATCTCGTGAGCGGCGTCGAGGATGCTGTGGTTCGAATCCGGGAATAGCCGCTCGCTGCCGGTTCCGAAGAGCCGCGCCGCCATCGGACGCACTTGCTTGCTGCGGCCGAGCGACTCCAGAAGCAGCAGCTCGATTTCGAGCTCTTCGAGGCGTGGAAGATAAAGCGCTGCTGCTTCGGAAGCTTCGGCAAGTTCTCGTGCGCGCGCGAGCTCACGCCAAACGCTGCGCTCTATCGCTACAGGCCTCCATTCCCAGCGAGGTTTCGCGTGCTCTCCCCTGGCCACGCATTGGCACAACCTGTGCCTCTCCGCAGGATCGCTGTGCGTGGTCGAACCGACGAGCAAGCGCGCCTTACCGTGCAGGCGGCGAAGCGCGACGTCGAGCTCGGCCCGAAGGCGAACGCGAGGACGCTCAAAGAAGTTGCGTCGCGCGCTCTGCGAGCTCACTGCGCTCACCTTTCGAGAGTGTGACGTGGGCCCCGATGCTCTCGTTCTGGAAGCGCTGGGCGACGACGGTCAGTCCGTTGCTCGCAGCGTCCACATAGGGGTTGTCGATTTGGTAAGGATCGCCGGTGAGGACGATCTTGGTGTCGGCACCGCACCGGGTGATGACGGTCTTGACTTGATGAGGCGTGAGATTCTGCGCTTCGTCGACGACCAAGAACTGATTCGGAAGCGAGCGACCACGGATGTACGTGAGAGGTTCCACTTGGATGACGCCCGATGAGATCAGGTCGCCGTAATTTCGGTGCTCCGACAGCCGGCCACGGCCACTGCTGAAAATGTACTCGAGATTGTCGAAGATAGGTTGCATCCAAGGGTTCAACTTCTCTTCCACTGTACCCGGCAGATAACCCACGTCACGGCCCATCGGGAAAATCGGTCTAGAAACCAGAATTCGACTGTAAGTGCCCTCCTGGACCACAGATTGCAGGCCTGCTGCAATGGCGAGCAAGGTCTTTCCGGTGCCAGCCTTGCCTACCAAGGTCAGCAAGTGGATGTCGGGAGAGAGAAGCATGTCGAGCGCGAAATACTGCTCGAGGTTGCGAGGACGAACCCGCCAGACGCCTTCCCTTCCCACTCGGAGCGGAACGATGTTCCCGCTCTTCGGATCGAAGCGCCCGAGCGCCGTATGCCGAGGCCGGTCGTGCTCTCGAAGAACGATGCCGGCATGCGGGTAGAGCTCGACGCCGAGAGCGCTCGCCTCGACGGGCTCGCGCCGAGCCAGATTATCGACCAACTCCCGATCCCCGTCGACCGTGATCACGCCCGAATAGAGGTCGTCGATCGCAACACGCCCGCCCTCGTAGGTTTCGGCCTTGAGCCCAAGCGCGTCGGCGCGAATTCGGAGGTTCGTATCCATGGTGACGAACACCAGGGGCTGTTCCGGATTCTCATCGCGAAGCTCGAGCGCCATCTCCAAGATGAAGCGATCCATCTCGCCTGGGCCACTCGCCCGCTTGGGCATTCTGGGAGGCACTGCTACTCGAAGCTCGCCCCCGGTGCTGGCGAGCGGCACCCCTTGGTCGAGAGTGTGACCGTTCTGATTTCGGAGGTCGTCGAGAATCCGTGATAGGTGTCGGGCGTTCTGTCCGAGCTCGCTGAGCTCTTTCTTGAACTGGTCCACCTCTTCGATCACGAAGATGGGTAGGACGACCGCGTTGTCCTCGAATTTGTAGACCGCTAACGGGTCGTGAAGAACCACATTGGTATCCAAGACGTAGGTCTTCTTCACGTCAGCGGACGCTAGCACGCTTTGGCATCCGAAGTACCTAGAAACGAAAACCGGCTATAGTGGGACAGCGGAACTTTCATGGTCGAGGAGCTCAGTTACCAGAGCCTGGCGATCCTCGCGGCAGCCGGGGTACTCGCGACGGTGGTCAACGTGATGGCGGGCGGTGGCGGAATGATCGTGCTGCCGGCACTGATGGCGCTCGGGTTGCCCGCGGACGTTGCGAACGGCACGTATCGCCTCGCAGTCGTCACGCAAAGCATCGCAGGCACCAGCGCGATGCACCGTGCGGGAAAATTGGAAACCGGATCGGTTGTTCCAATCCTGATCCCCACGACGCTCGGAGCGGTGCTCGGCGCGCTGCTTGCCACCTGGGTTCCACGCGAGGTTCTGAAGCCCATCATGCTGGTGACAATGATCGTCATGGCGGCGCTGATCGCTTTTCGAAAGCAGACACTCATTCCCGATGACGGACCGATACTGAGACCGAACCAAGCCCCCAAATCGTATGCAGGCCTGTTTCTGGCTGGTGTTTACGGAGGGTTCATCCAGGCGGGAGTGGGTTTTCTCTTGCTTGGCGTCCTCATTGGGACACTGCGTCACAGCCTGATCACCGGGAATGCGCTCAAGTTGGTGGTTACGCTCGCCTTTGGCACGGTCTCCCTCGGTATATTTGCCTGGGCCGGGTTGGTGTCGTGGACACCGGCCATCGTATTGGCTGCCGCATCGATCGTCGGCGCCCGAATCGGCGTGCGTCTGATGCTCAAGGTCCCCGCCGCGGGGCTCCGGTGGTTTGTGTTCGCATGTGTGGTTGCCACATGCATCGCCGCCTGGCTTCGATAGTTAACAAGGATCCGCCTTAGTGATACCCTGATCGCCAAGGAGGACTTCGCAATGGGGGAAATGGTCAAGCAGATTGCTGCCCTGCAGGACTACGAAAGCTACCAGGATCTACACTGGGAAGGCTCCTTCGAAGACTACCTTCAGATCGTTAGGGAGAAACCGCAGGTTACGCGCAACGCGTTTCAGCGCCTCTACGACATGGTCGTCTCGTACGGTGAAGAAGAGTACATCGACAACAAAAAGCGGCTCATCCGCTATCCGTTCTTCAAAGATCCGATCGAGAATGGCAAGGACGCGATCTTCGGCCTCGACATTCCACTGATGCGTTTGGTGCACGTGCTTCACGCGGCTGCGCAAGGCTACGGCCCCGAGAAACGAATCATCTTGCTCCATGGTCCCGTCGGCTCTTCGAAGAGCACGATCGCGCGTCTGCTCAAGAAGGGGCTCGAGCGTTACTCACGCACGGCGGAGGGGGCTCTCTATACGTACGAGTGGACGAACTTGCACCAGACGGGGCTCGCAGGTGGCGATGATGTGTTTCCGTGTCCCATGCATGACGAGCCACTGCGCCTGATCCCAACCGAATGGCGAGAGCGTGCGGTGCAAGAGCTTCGGCTGGGCGACGATCGGCGCCGCATTCAGGTGCCCGGCGAGCTCAACCCCGCCTGCCGATTCATCTTCCGAAGCCTGCTCGAACGTTACAACGGCGACTGGTCCAAAGTGATGGCCAATCACATCAAGGTGAAGCGCCTGATTTTGAGCGAGCAGGACCGAGTCGGTATCGGTACGTTTCAGCCGAAGGACGAGAAGAACCAGGATTCGACCGAGCTCACCGGCGACATCAACTATCGCAAAATTGCGGAATACGGCTCCGACTCGGACCCGCGCGCGTTCAACTTCGACGGCGAATTCAACATAGCCAACCGCGGCGTGGTGGAGTTCGTGGAGGTCTTGAAGCTCGATGTCGCCTTCCTCTACGACCTGCTTGGCGCGACGCAGGAACACAAGATCAAGCCCAAGAAGTTCGCTCAAACCGACATCGACGAGGTGATCATCGGTCACACGAACGAGGCGGAATACAAGAAGCTAATCAACAACGAGTTCATGGAGGCGCTTCGCGACCGGACGATCAAGATCGACATTCCGTACATCACCAAGATGAGCGAAGAGATCAAGATCTACCAAAAGGACTTCAGCTCGGAACGGCTGCGCGGCAAGCACGTCGCACCTCACACGCTCGAGGTAGCGGCGATGTGGGCAGTGCTCACCCGACTCGAAGAGCCGAAGAAGCATCAGCTCGCTCTTCTTCAGAAGCTGAAGCTCTACGATGGAAAGATTCTCCCCGGCTATACGCAGGACAACGTGAAGGAGCTCCGCAAGGAGGCGAACCGCGAGGGACTGGAAGGGATGTCGCCTCGCTACGTGCAAGACAAGATCAGCAACTCGCTAGTTCGTGACGGTAACGAGGGCTACATCAATCCGTTCATGGTGCTCAACGAGCTCGAAAAAGGCCTTTCTGCATCGCTCACCGTTGCCGATGAAGAGGGCAAACGTTACGCCGAGCTGATCGGTGTCGTGAAGGCCGAGTACGATGAAATGGTCAAGAACGAGGTGCAGCGAGCCATCAGCGCCGACGAAGAAGCGATTGGCCGACTGTGCGCGAACTACATCGACAACATCCGCGCCTATCTGATGAAACAAAAGGTAAAGAACAAGTACACGGGCAAGGACGAAGAGCCCGACGAGCGGCTGATGCGGTCCATCGAAGAGAAGATCGACATCACCGATCCTCGAAAGGACGACTTCCGGCGCGAGATCATGAACTACATCGGTCACCTCGCGCTCGAGGGGAAGAAGTTCACATACGAAACGAACGACCGGCTGCGGCGCGCGTTGGAAATGAAGCTCTTCGAGGACCAGAAGGACTCGATCAAGCTGTCGAGCTTCGTTTCGAACGTGATCGACAAAGAGACGCAAGACAAGATCGACATCATCAAGAATCGGCTCATCAAGTACTATGGGTATAACGAGGCGTCTGCGACCGATGTGCTCGCGTACGTCGCCAGCATCTTCGCAAGGGGCGACGTAAAGGAGTAACGGGTGTCGCTGCGCATCGACCAGGATCATTCCCGGTTCCGCAACATCGTTCGCGGTCGGATTCGCCAGAATCTCCGCAAGTACATCTCCAAGGGCGAGCTGCTCGGTCGGCAGGGAAAGGACATCGTCTCGATTCCGATCCCGCACATCGACATCCCCAAGCTGCGCTTCGGCGACAAACAGCAAGGCGGTGTCGCTCAAGGAGACGGAGACCCGGGCGACCCTTTGTCGGGCAGCCCTCAGGAAGGTGACGGCCAGGGCAAAGCAGGCGACCAAGCCGGCGACCACCCGCTCGAGGTGGAGCTCACACTCGACGAGCTTGCAGACATCCTCGGTGAAGAGCTCGAGCTCCCCAACATCGAGAACAAGGGCAAGAGCGCGATCGTCGACAAGAAGGATCGATACGTCGGAGTTCGCAACGTCGGGCCCAACTCGCTTCGCCATTTCAAGCGGACGTTCCGAAGCGCGCTCCGCCGTCAGATCGCGCTCGGCACCTACGATCCTAAGCGGCCGGTGATCATTCCGACCCGCGACGACATGCGATACAAATCCTGGAAGACTGAAGAAGAGCCCGTCGCCAACGCGGTGATCATCTACATGATGGACGTTTCGGGCTCGATGGGGGACGAACAAAAGGAGATCGTGCGCATCGAATCATTCTGGATCGATACCTGGCTTCGCAAGCAATACAAGGACATCGAGACTCGATTCATCATCCACGATGCAGCGGCACGTGAAGTCGATCGCGACACATTCTTTCGAACACGGGAATCGGGGGGCACGATGATCTCTTCCGCGTACCGACTCGCAGCGGACATGATCGAGCAGAACTATCCCTCCGAACAGTGGAACATCTATCCGTTCCATTTCTCGGACGGCGACAATTGGAGCGTGGACGATACGCTGCTCTGCGTGGACATCCTGAAGAAGCTCTTGCTCCCCGCATCGAACGTGTTTTGCTACGGTCAGGTGGACAGCCCTTACGGGTCCGGCCAGTTCATCAAGGACCTCAAAGAGCACTTCTCCGGGGACGAGCAGCTGATCACGAGCGAGATCAACGACCGCGACGCCATCGTCGAGTCGATTCGAGTGTTCCTGGGGAAAGGCAAATAGCGCGTGGCCCAGTTCGCCCTCAAGACCGCGCTTCCAAACTACCTGCGAGACGAGCAGCAGCGTATCGAGGCGTTCGCGCGAACCGTCGGGCTCGACTTCTTTCCGACGATTTTCGAGATGCTGAGCTACGACCAGATGAATGAAGTCGCTGCGTATGGCGGTTTTCCTACTCGCTACCCGCACTGGCGTTGGGGGATGGAGTACGAGCGACTGAGCAAGAGCCACGAGTATGGCCTCTCGAAAATCTACGAGCTCGTGATCAACAACAACCCGGCCATCGCGTACCTGCTCGAAGGCAACAGCATGGTCGACCAGAAGCTCGTGATGGCGCACGTCTACGCGCACGTCGACTTCTTCAAGAACAATTTTTGCTTCCGGATGACCAGCCAGGGACGAGATTCGCGAACGAGCGCCGATGTCCGCAAATGGATCGACACCATGGCGAACAACGGCTCGATAATTCGAAAGTGGGCAAACCGAATAGGCATCGAAACCGTCGAACAATTCATCGATGCCTGTCTGAGTCTCGAGAACCTGATCGACCCTCAGAAACCGTTCTTGCCGAAGGACCTCACGCCAAGCACCTCAGAGGAGAAAGAGCCCCCGGAGAAGCCAGAGCTTCAGCTTCTTCGCGTCGACCGCGACTACATGGAGTCGTTCATCAACCCGGAGGAATTCGTCGAATCTCAGAGGAAGAAGCTCGAAGAAGAGGCGGAGCAAGCGCAGCGGTTCCCCAGGGAACCCGCGCGCGACGTGCTCGGCTTCTTGTTGGAAAACGCACCGCTTCAGCGATGGGAACGAGAGTGCCTCGCGGTCGTTAGAACGGAAGCTTATTACTTCTTGCCGCAGATGCAGACCAAGATCATGAACGAAGGTTGGGCGAGCTACTGGCACTCGCGGCTCATGACGGAGAACATCTGCGACGCCAGCGAGATCGTGGATTACGCGGACCGCTGCGCCAGCGTGCTCGCGACGGCTCCGGGGCAGCTCAACCCCTACAAGCTCGGTATCGAGCTATTTCGGCACATCGAGGATCGCTGGAACAAAGGGCAGTTCGGCAAGGAGTGGGACGATTGCGACGATTGGGAGCTGCGGCGACATTGGGACCGGAGGACCGGCCTTGGGCGCGAAAAGATCTTCGAAGTCCGCGCGCTCTACAACGACGTCACTTTCATCGACGAGTACCTCACCGAGGACTTTGTGTTCGACCAGAAGATGTACTCGTTCGGCTACAACCAGCGAAACGACCGCTGGGAGATCGAAAGCCGCACTTTCGAGAATGTGAAGACCCAGCTCCTCACGAGCCTCACCAACGCGGGAAATCCACTGATTTCGGTGGTCGACGCCAACCACGGAAACCGCTCCGAGCTCCTACTCGAACACACGCACCAGGGCGCCGATCTGCGGCTCGATTGGGCCAAAGAGGTTCTCAAGGCGCTCAGCCGGGTTTGGACACGCCCGGTCGAGGTTCACACCGTCGTCGATGAGAAGCCGACAGCTCTTCGCTTCGACGGCAAGGACCACTCTCAGAAGCCGCTCTAGAAACTGCCAGTGCAGTTCTGGAATCGGATTGTCGTGGGACCACCACCGACGGCCCCTACGTCGAATCCGAGGCTGGACGTGCTGCTCAAGAGCGAAGCACATTGAAGGTCGAAGGAGACTTCAGCGCCGTCGGTGCTGATGTTCGTGAGCTGACAAGGCTGGTCCATCGACGGCGGTTCCCGACCGCAAGCGCCAACGTCGTAAGGTAGTTGGTCCTCGACGATGGTTACGTCGCACGTGGCTCCTACGGAGTCGTCGTTCCTGTTGACGATTGCCGTGAGCTCGAACGCGAAGTCGTTACCGACGTTGGCTTCGAGCTCGATGAAAGTCGTACCGTCCGCGCGCTCCACGGAGTTGCACACGGCGATGATTGGATCGCCCGTGCACGAGATCTCCCGGAATTCCCCCGCGATCGTACGCTGACCGATCGGACCGAGGCAGGTTTCGGGAGCCAGAGCGCCGCACCCGACCTCGCTGTCCGCTGGACAGGTGAGATTCCACTGTGCGTCCACCGTGACCGGAGAAGTGCCCTCGGCGCAGGACAGCGCCAGCAACGGCAGCAGCACGCAGATCGAACGCCTCGTCATGTTCATGCCTAACCCCACGCGATCAGGTTAGCGAGAGCGCCAAAGCCCGGCAACTATGGCGTCGAAAGGGCCTGATCGAGGTCCTCGCGCAGGTCTTCGACGTCCTCCAGGCCGACGGACACCCGAATCAGGCCATCCCGGATTCCCTGTGTCTTGCGAACGTCCTCGGGCATCGAGGCGTGGCTCATCAGGGCCGGCTGGCCGATCAGCGACTCGACCCCGCCCAGGCTCTCGGCAAGAGAAAAAAGACGGACCCGCTGAAGCACCGAGCGGGCGCGCTCGAGGCCACCCGAGACCTCGAACGAGAGCATTCCACCGAAGGCGCTCATCTGGCGAGCCGCGAGCTCATGCTGGGGATGCGCTTCGAGGCCCGGATAGTGCACCTCGTCCACACCCGCCCTTTGCTTTAGCCACTGGGCGAGGGCTTCCGCGCTTTCGCAATGACGCGTCATGCGTATCGGGAGCGTCTTGATCCCGCGTGCGACGAGGTAGCAATCGAACGGCGAAGGCACGGCTCCACCGGCGCGCTGGATGAAGCGCAAACGGTCCGACAAGTCAGCGGCCTGACTTATGACCGCGCCCGCGACGACGTCGCTATGCCCGTTGAGATACTTCGACATCGAATGTACGACGAAATCTGCACCGAGCTGCAGAGGTCTTTGCAGGAGCGGTGTCGCGAAGGTGTTGTCGACGACGCACCATGCGCCCCGGGCATGAGCGAGGTTCGAGAGCGCCGTGATATCGAAAATCCGAAGCAGGGGATTGGTGGGTGTTTCGATCCAAAGCATTTTGCTCCGATCGTTCATGGCGGCGTCGACAGCTTCGAGATCGCACATGTCCACCCAAATCACGTCGACGCCCATCGGTTTCACCAGTTGCTCGACTAGCCGGTAAGTGCCCCCATAGACGTCGCCGCAGGCGATGAGTTGCTCTCCTGGGCGTAGAAGCTGAAGCACCGCATGCATCGCGGCGCATCCGGAAGAGAACACAGCAGCGCTCGATCCCGCTTCTAGCTCGGTCAGGGTGCGCTCGAGCGCATCTCGGCTCGGGTTTCCGACGCGGCTATACGCGTGCTCTTCCGACTCTCCCGGCCCGCTCTGAAGGAAAGTCGTGGAAAGAGTGATCGGAGCGGTGACCGGGTCGCCGGGCCGCTCGCTGAGTCTCCCGGCGTGCGCCGCGATGGTCGCAAATCGATATGCCATAGGCCTGGGCGTACCTCGGCAGACGACGGCTGCCAAGAGGGGTTTGCGGCGAATGGGTGAGTCAAGCTAAGAATGGCCGCGAACATGCTCGAGCTAGTCACCAATCCGGATGCATGGGTCGCGTTGCTGACGTTGACGCTGCTCGAAATCGTACTGGGCATCGACAACATCGTGTTCATCGCGATCCTGGCGTCGCGACTTCCAGTCGAGAAGCAGGCGCTTGCGTACCGCCTCGGCCTGATGGGAGCGATGGTAACCCGAATCGCCCTGCTGATGACGATCAACTGGGTAATGCAGCTTACTCAGCCGTTGTTCGAAGTCGTCGGCCATCCGTTCTCGGGTCGCGATCTCATCCTGCTCGGCGGCGGCCTGTTCCTCATCGCCAAGAGCGCCCAAGAGATCTACAACAAAGTCGAGGGCGAGCACCAGGGAGACATCCAGGGCTGGTTCAGCGGTCTGCCGGGCGTCGTCGGACAGATCATGGTCCTCGACATCATCTTCTCGCTCGACTCCGTGATCACCGCAGTGGGCATGGCGGAGCATATCGAGGTGATGGTCACAGCGGTGGTCATCGCGATCGGAGTGATGCTTCTGTTCGCCAAACAGATCGGTGACTTCGTCAACAAGTATCCATCGATGAAGATCCTGGCCTTGTCCTTCCTCCTGCTCATCGGAGTCTTGCTGACGGCCGAAGGCCTCGGGCAGCACGTCAACAAGGGCTACATCTACTTTGCGATGGCCTTTGCGTTGATGGTCGAGCTTCTCAACATCCGATTTCGCTCCAAACGAGAACCGGCTTGAGCGAGAATTTTGCTGCGGCAGCTCTCCGCATGCGACAGAATCAGCCGCGATGCGCTTGGCGCCTCTCATAGGACCGGACCTTCAAGATGCGATCGCGATCGGGCCAGAAGCCGTTCGCGAGGCGGTCTCCGAGTTCCACCCGGAGGACATCGCAGAGCTTCTAGAGGACCTGTCGGCGCACGAGGCCGTGGTGCTCGTGCGCGCACTGCCGACCGAAGCGGCTGCGGATGTGGTGGAGCGCCTGAGCCCGCAGCGTCAGGTCTTGATCTTCAGCGCGATCGACACCGGAAGGGCGGTCGAGCTCCTCGGGGAAATGGACCCCGACGATCGCGTCGATCTGCTTCAGGAGCTCGAGGAGGAGGACGCCAGATCCCTGCTTGCGGCTCTCGAACGACGCGAGCCGGAAGCGGCAGAAGAAGTCCGCGAGCTCGAGCGATACGAGCCGGAGACGGCTGGTGGTTTGATGACCACCGAGTTCGCTGCGCTTCCTCCGGAGACGAAGGTCTGGGAAGCCATGGAAGCAGCTCGGCGCTTCGGACGCGAAGAGATGGCCGAGATGCTATATTACATCTACGTCTGCCGGCCCAACGGCGAGCTGCTGGGTGTCGTCTCGCTGCGGGACCTAATCCTGAGCGAGCCTGGGCAGCCTCTCTCAGAGATCATGACGGAGAACGTCTTCCAAGTTTCGGCGTTCGACGATCAAGAAAAGGTCGCACACGCGATGGCCCGCTACGATTTGGCCGCACTCCCGGTGGTCGACAATCTTTCACGCATGCTCGGCGTGGTCACCATCGACGATGTGGTCGACGTCGTGATCGAAGAGGCGACCGAAGACGCACAGAAAATGGGCGGCGTCGTACCTCTGGAGGACTCTTACTTTGCAACCGGATGGGCGGAGTTCGTGTGGAAGCGCGGGTCCTGGCTCGTGCTTCTCTTTCTCGCGCAACTGCTGACCGCCACGGTGATTCGGGAGAACCGTGACATGCTCGCAGCGACGGTCGAGCTCGTCCTCTTCATCCCCCTGATCATCGCCTCCGGCGGAAACGCCGGCTCGCAGTCTGCAACGCTGATCATCCGCGCGATGGCAGTCGGCGAGCTCCGGCCTGGCGATTGGGCAAGAGTGGCAGGCCGGGAGCTCCTAATCGGCCTTTCGCTCGGGATTGCACTCGGTCTGATCGGCTTCGTCCGGGGCTGGTTTGCAGGCGAAACGGTCGCCCCACTCGCGATCGCAACGGCAGTGGGATTGAGCATTCTCGCGATCGTCACCTTGAGCACCATGATTGGATCGCTCCTGCCACTGCTGATACGACGAGCAGGTCTCGACCCGGCCGTCTCTTCGACGCCGTTCATCGCTTCGGTCGTCGACGTATTGGGTCTCATCGTCTATTTCGCGGTTGCGCAAGTGATTCTGCACGTCGTGTTTGGCGCCTAGCCTCTCGATCTTCGCCGCAGGCGTGTTAGGCTCTCGTCTTCGTACCGGGAGCAAGATATGCCGCATCTGACCATCAACTACGCGCAAGACATCGACACCGTTTATCGCTTCGTCACCGATCCCGAGCGGATCAAAAAGCGTTGCGAAGCGTCGGGCGAAAAAAACGTCCGCATTCAAGTCGAGGAATCCGGCGGAACGCTGGTCATCACGTCCACACGTGAGATCGATAGCGACCTTCCAGGATTCGCGAAGAAGCTCTTCAGCGCAACGAATACGATAGTCGAGCGTCGAGAATGGCGGGATGCCGGCGACAATAAGACTTGTAGGAGCCATATCGACGTCGTCGGAACACCAGGTAAGATCGACTCGAACATCAGCATCTCACCGAGCGGCAGCGGTTGCACCTACGACATCGAGTTCGAAGTCACCGCGAAGGTTCCGCTCATCCGGAAGAAGCTCGAGGAGTTCGTCGCCAAGACGACGATGGAAGGCCTGCGCGAAGAGCACGAGTTCAACCAGCGCGAGCTCAACGCCGCCGGCTGAATCTCATTGCAGGCTGAGTAGCGGTTCGAGAGATAGCTCCGGCACGAGATAGTCCTCGCCTTCCCAAAAGGTGCAATTCGGGGCCGCGTTCTCGCCGAGAGATGGCTCGGCGTCGAGAACCAGATGCCTGTCGGTTTCCGGGTCGTACACCGGCCAGTCGACGGCGCCCTCGACGTTGGGGTCGCCGCTTGCTGCAAAGCGAGCGAAGTAGCCGAGCATTTCAAGCCACAGTGCTTCGTCCCTGGTGTCAGGAGCCCAACTGTTGAGCGTGGTCGCGAAGTTTTCGAAGTCGATCTCGAGAAGCGGATCGTATCCGAAGACGTAGGGGATGTCCGAACCGTGAAACGCGGCGAGATCATAGCTCGGTAAGGATGCACCGATGAACGGCAGGGCCACTTCGAGCTGCGAGTGTCCATCCGGATACTCGAACTGATAGAGGTGCGTGGGCACGTAGCCCGAGAGCTTCGTGGCCTCGAGCTTGCCCGGGCAGCGGAAGATCATGTCGGTAGCCACCGCGGCAAGGGCAAGCGCAGGCTCTGCATAGTCTTCGAGGGGATACTCCTCGGCTGCACTAGCGGCGAGCTCCTGGTCTCCGCCTAGGAAGTAGGCGATCAGCGAAATGTAGTTGTCCGCCGTCACCTCTAGGGGCGGGTCGGAGATCTGACCCAACCAGACGAAAAGACGCGCTTCTTCGCGGGTGAAGCCGATCAGGGTCGGAACCTGGTTGAACTCACCAGAGACGAACGAATCCCGCGGTTGCTCTGCGAAGAAGAAACCATCGAAGACTGGACCCCATCTGCCCGATGCTTCGTCGCTCGGGCTGAAGCCGAAATTGGGCGCCGGCGGCAAGGCGGCAAGCACCTCGTCGGCGGACTTGGCACGCATGCAGCCAAGCACGTCGTCCTCGGAGTCACACCCGAGGGCAGCGGCAAATGCCGTCCCCTGAGCTTCGGCCGCAGCAAGCGTGGGCCAGGGCCGTTCGCAAGAGCCGCTTTGCAGAATCGCCTTCTCGAAAAGTCCGGCGCTCGACGTGGAGGCGAGGTGGCTACAGACACTGAATGCCCCAGCGGACTCGCCAAAGATGGTGACGTTCGTCGGGTCGCCTCCAAACGCTGCGATGTTTTGCCGAACCCATCTGAGCGCAGCGGCCTGATCCATGAGCCCATAGTTGCCGGAGGCTCCATCCGCGCTCTCATCGCTGAGCGCGGCGTGCGCGAGAAATCCGAGCTGCCCAAGTCGGTAGTTCATGCTCACGACGACTAGACCGGCCTCACGCGCGATCAGGTCACCGGCGGTTCCGCCATCGGTTTGCACACCTTCTCCGAGCGTGAAGCCGCCACCGTGGATCCAGACCATGACCGGCAAGTCCGAGCCTTCGACCGGGGCATCCACATTCAGGTAGAGGCAATCTTCGCTTGGCATGAAGCCCGGCACGGGGAGGCCAGCGAATGATTCCTGAGGGCAGATGCTCGGCTTTTCAGTGGCTTGGAGCACGTCTGCCCATCGAGAGGGATCTACGGGGGGCTGCCATCGGAGATCGCCTACTGGCGGGGCCGCGTAGGGGATGCCGCGATAGGAGATGACGCCATCGTTCTCGACGCCCGCCACCGGCCCCGAGTCGGTGTCGACGACGGGTCCACGAGCGCTGTCGTTGCCGCCTGAGCCACCCGAACCGGCAACGCTCGTCGCCTCACTACCGCAAGCAGACAAGAAAACCGCAAGCGCGGCGATCGCGAGAAACGGGCAACGACGCATCCAAGACCTCTCAATCCAAGAACGGGAACCTACGGCATGCCGGCCCTGGCCGCCATCCGGGCGGGCTCAGCCGGCGAAGACGGCGCGGTCCTTGGCCCAGGCGCGCAGCGAGTCGATTCGCTCAGCCATGGTGACCGAGAGCGGCTTGGTCATCTCGATCTCCTCGACGACCCCTTCGGTCGTGAGGTCCTCTTGCTTCGAGAACGCCGTGTAGAGCGCGGATACCACCGCTTGTTCGAGCTCGGCGCCGCTGAATCCGTCACTGATCCGGGCCAGCCGGGCGATGTCGAACTTTGCGGGATCCCGCTTCCTGCGTTCGAGATGAATCCGAATGATTTTTTCGCGCGCCTCCCCGGTCGGGAGGTCGACGAAGAAGATCTCGTCGAAGCGACCCTTTCGCATGAGCTCGGGAGGAAGCTTCGAGATGTCATTCGCCGTTGCGATGACGAACACGCTCTCCTTCTTGTCCTGAAGCCATGCGAGGAAGGTGCCGAAGATTCGCTGCGCAGGTCCGCCCTCGGCATCTTCTTGCGAGAGGGCTTTTTCGATTTCGTCGATCCAGAGGACCACGGGAGCCATGGCCTCGGCGAGCTTGATCGCCCGCTTGAGGTTCTTCTCGCTCTCGCCGACGTAGCGGTTGTAAAGATTGGAAGGATCGAGGCGAATCAAGGGGAGCTTCCACTCCGCCGCGACCGCCTTGGCACAAAGACTCTTTCCGCAGCCCTGAACTCCGATCAGCATCAGCCCCTTTGGTGGAGTGAGTCCATACTCCTTGGCACGCTTCGGGTCTTCGAACGCGGCTTGGCGCTTCCGTAGCCAGGCCTTGAGCTCTCCGAGGCCGGCGACCTCCCCCATGTCGTGCTCATGCGGAAAGTACTCGAGAACGCCCGAGCGTTCGATGATCTGCCGCTTGGCATCGAGCACTTTTACGATGTCTTCGCGCCCGAGCACCCCGTCCTCGATGACGGCCTGCGTGATGATCTTCTGCACCTCGAAAAAGGTGAGCCCGTGCAGGGCCGAGAGCAGCTTGGACACGTCGGCGCTCGAAAGCTGAACCTTGACGTGCAGTCGCTTGGCCAAGTCTCGCAAGACCGCTTGAACGAACGAATGGTACGCCTCGGCCGAGGGCGCGTGCAGGTTCATCGGCGTGAATAAATGCTCGATGCTTGGAGGCATGTCGATGCCATGACCGGAGACCACAAGCGCTCCGCGATGACCGAAGTACTTTTTGTGGATGTTCTTGATCTGAGCGATGATCGCGGGCTCGTGCAGATACGGACCGAGCCCGCGCAGGTGAAAAATCGCTTCTAGGTTCGACCGCTCGATGAACGCCAGTGCCTTCTGAGGCGGTCCGGTTTCGGGGGTCTGGCCCGGGTCCGGCAGCTCGCGACGAAGACCGTCGACCTGGGTCCAGGAAAAGAGCGGCAGGCTCGTGCGCTCCGCCGCATGTTCGAGCAAAGCGTGAACCCGCTCCTCTTCGAGGGTGTCCACGAGCAAGAGCGGATGGTAGGCGCGAATGAGAATCTCCAGCTCGCGCAACTGGTCAGCCGATGGTGGAACCCCCCTGAGCACGATTTCAGGATCGGGGGTGGGCTGGGGACTGTCAAACTTGTGTGCCTCAGGCGACAGGCGTGGGGTCTCGGCACCTCATTGGCAGGCGCACCGAGGGCTGAGTTGACAGCGGGTGGGGCGAATCTACACTCGGCCGCATGGCAACCTTGGGAAACAAGTTGATGGACAAGCGCATCGTGGAACGGAACATCGCGAAGGGCTTGGTCACAAAGGAAGAGTACGAGCAGCATCTCGCGAACCTGGCCGACTGCGAAGGCGACTATGAACGGGTCGAGATTGACCCGGGTGACTCTACAGACCAATCCAGAGCGGAGTAGCGCCCATGAATGAGGACGACGAGGCACCTCCGCACATCGACTTCAACACGTTCATCCTGTCGCTCAGCACGTCCGCGCTGATGCACCTGGGTGATCTGCCCGGTGCCGAAGAGGATTCGACCCTCGGTCTTGCCCACGCCAAGCAATCGATCGACTGCATCGCGCTGCTCGAAGCGAAGACGCGTGGCAACCTCACAGGCGAGGAAGAACGTCTCATCACGGAAGTTCTCTACGATCTGAGGCTTCGGTTCGTGAAGGCGAAGAAAGCTGCGGACTCCAAGGCTTGAAGAAGCTCACTCTGCGCCTGGACTCGTATGACGACGACGCACGTCGATACGTCGCGGCAGCGCAGCAACTCGCGGACGAGCGCCGACACGCGGAAGTCGAGACGATCCATCTCTGGTACACGCTGGTCGACGAGTCGCCGGTGGCGCAATCGGCGCTCGAAGCCGCGGGGGTCGAGCCTCGCAATGCCATCGTGGAGGCCGAATGGGCCCTGCGCCGCCTCGCAAGAACGAGCGAGGGTGTGGAGGCCTATCTTTCGTCGGGCTTCTTGGAGCTCTTGTCACGCGCGGAGCTCGAAGCGACCCGGCACGCTGGCCTGCCGGTCACTCCGGCCGATCTGCTCCTGGCATGCGCGCAGGAACCCGCAGGCCTGGTTCGGTTGGTCCTGCGCGCCTCCGGCTTGAGCAGTGCGATCTTGCGCGAATCTCTGCCGGCCAGGACCAGAAGCGCAGGGGCCACGCCGGTGGGCGACGGGGGCATCCTCGAAGTGTACGGCCGCGACCTCACACGCCTGGCCACGCAGGATGCGTTCGATCCCTTCGTTGGCCGAGACGCCGAGCTTCGACGCATGCTTCAGGTTCTGGCGCGTCGAGAGGAAAACAACCCCTTGCTCGTAGGTGAGATCGGAACGGGGCGCACCGCTCTGGTCGAGGCGCTCGCGTCTCGCATTGCGGCAGGCGAAGTCCCCGAGATGCTGGCGGACAAACGGATCATCGCACTCGACGCCGGCTCGCTCGTTGCAGGGACGAAACTCCGAGGTGAGCTCGAGGAACGCATGCGAGCGATTCTCGACGCGGTCCGCGACTCGGGTGGACGGGTGATTCTCTTCCTACCCAACTTGGCATCGTTTCTTCGGGCCAAGGGAGGCGCAGGCGACATGCTTGCCAGCGCATTGAGCCGCGGCGAGGTCCACGCGCTCGCGCGATGCACTCCAGACGAGCTTCGTGAGATCGACGACGATGCGAGCGCGCTGTCACGAAGGTTCGTGTCGATCCAGGTCGAGGAGCCGTCTGCGGACGAGGCCCTGGCGATCCTCGAAGGGGTACGGCCTAGGTTCGAATCTGCACACGGCGTCCGAATCGCCGATCAGGCCCTCGAGGCCGCCGTACGATTCGCGCGCCGCTACGTCGCTGGCCGCGTACTTCCAAAGAGCGCCATCGACCTCATCGATGAAAGCGCGGCCCGGGTGCGTCTCGGCCTCGACGGCGATGGCTCCGATCAGGCCGTCGGCCCCGAAGACGTGGCAGCGGTGGTGTCGCTCTGGACCGGCATCCCGGCAGCCAAGATGATGGAAGAGGAAGCCGAAAAGCTCCTGCACATGGAAAGCCGACTCCGCGAACGGGTCGTCGGGCAGGAGCAGGCAGTGAGCGCCGTGAGCAAGGCCGTTCGGCGGGGCCGGGTGGGTCTCCGAGATCCCAAACGTCCGATAGGCTCGTTTCTGTTCCTCGGACCTACGGGTGTCGGTAAGACCGAGCTCGCAAAAGCGCTTGCTGAATTTCTCTTCGACGACGAGGCCGCTCTCACTCGCCTCGACATGAGCGAGTTCATGGAAAAGCACATGGTGGCGCGCCTACTCGGGGCGCCACCCGGGTACGTAGACAGCGAAGCGGGCGGGTTTCTAACGGAGGCAGTACGCCGTAGGCCTTACTCGGTCGTGCTCTTCGACGAAATCGAGAAGGCCCATCCCGACGTGTTCAACATCCTGCTGCAAGTGCTGGAGGACGGGAGGCTGAGCGATTCGCGCGGCAGGGTCGCGCGCTTCCACGACACCGTGATCATCATGACGTCGAACGTCGGAAGCGAGCTCATCCTCGAACACGATGGTTCGGACACTGCGCTGCGCGAAGCGATCCAAGACCGCCTGCGCGACTACTTTCGACCGGAGTTCCTCAACCGTGTCGATGAGATCCTGATCTTCGATCGCCTCGACAAGGACGCGATCCGGCAGATTCTCGGGATTCAACTCGGGCAGATTCGAGCGCTGCTCGTGCAGCAGGAGCTCGAATTGAAGCTAACCGATGCGGCAAAAACACGACTGATCGACCTTGGTTACGAGCCCGCGTTTGGGGCCCGTCCCCTCAAGCGGGTCCTCGTTCGGGAGCTTCAGGACCCTTTGGCGGAGGCTTTGCTGGAAGGTCGCTTCACCGCTGGAGATACGATCAAAGTGGACTCGAACGGCGTCTCGTTCTCGTTTGAGAGCGGCTGAGCGCCGCGGCTACGCCTGGAGCCGATGCTCGGGTATGCTTCGCCGATGACCAGCACCCATTACCGAACCTGCAACCTCTGCGAAGCCATGTGTGGGCTCGAGGTCGAGCTCGATGGCGCCGAAGTCGTTTCGATTCGTGGCGACGAGCGGGACGTATTCAGCCGCGGGCACATCTGTCCGAAGGCGACAGCGTTGAAGGACCTCTATGACGATCCGGATCGATTGAAGCAGCCAGTTCGCAAGGTGGGTGACCGTTGGGAGCCGATCTCCTGGGACGAGGCCTTCGACATGGCCGTCGATCGGATTCACCAGATCCAGGAGAAGCATGGGCGGAGCGCAGTGGGTCTCTACTTCGGCAACCCCAATGCTCACAACTTCGGCACCATGTTATACGGGCCCGCGTTCTTTCGTGCGCTCGGGACCAAGAACCGATTCTCGGCGAGCTCATGTGACCAGTGGCCGCTGATGCTGGCCTCGTACTTCATGTACGGGCACCAGCTCTTGTTCCCGGTCCCCGATGTCGATCGCACCGACTTCATGATGTTGATCGGCGCCAATCCGCTGGCGTCGAACGGGAGCATCATGTCCGCGCCGGGCATCAAGAAGCGTCTCGAGGGGATTCAAGAGCGAGGCGGAAAGGTGATCGTGGTCGACCCGCGCCGCTCGGAGACCGCACGAATCGCCGATGAGCACATTTTCATTCAGCCGGGTACCGACGCGCTCTTCCTTCTGGGCCTGCTCCACGAGGTCTGTGCCTCAGGGGTCGATCTCGGTCGGCTCGAGCCGCACGTGAAAAACCTCGATCGCCTCCTCGACATCGCCAAGGCCTATCCGCCCGAATCGAGTGAATCGATCACAGGCGTGCCCGCGGCGACGGTGAAGCGCCTCGCGCGCGAAATGCAAGCTGCTCCGAAGGCCGTCGCATACGGCAGAATGGGCGCCTGCACCCAGGAGTTCGGCGGGCTCAACATGTGGCTCGTCAACGCTGTCAACGCAGCGACCGGCAATCTCGATGAGCCCGGTGGCTCGATGTTCGCGACGCCTGCGATCGATACCCTGAAGAAGATCGGGGGCTTTGGTATCGGCCGCGGCTCCTACGGCCGCTGGCGAAGCCGGGTACGCGGACTCCCGGAATTCGGCGGTGAGCTTCCATCCTCGGTGATGGCCGAGGAGATCCTGACCGAAGGCGAGGGGCAGATTCGAGCGATGGTGACCCTCGCTGGAAATCCCATATTGTCCACCCCCAATGGCGGCAGGCTGGACCAGGCGTTCGAGTCGCTCGAGTTTTCACTCGCTATCGACTTCTTCATCAACGAAACGAGCCGCCACGCCGACCTGATCCTGCCGCCCGTGTCTCCTATTCAGCGAAGCCACTACGACCTCGCCCTCTATCTCGTCGCCGTTCGCAATACCGCAAACTACTCGGCGCCTCCGTTCACCAACTCGAAGGACGAGCTGGACGATTGGCAGATCTTGAGCGAGCTGAGCTGCCGGATGGCCGCCAAGCGGCACGGGAAGCTCAGCAAGGAGTACCTCTCGATCCGTGCCGTTCAGAAAGCGGGACCCGAGCGCGTGCTAGACCTGGGCCTTCGACTCGGACCCTACGGCAAGCGGCTCAACCCACTTGGCACCGGTCTCTCGTTGGGCAAGCTCAGGAAGGAACCGCACGGAGTGGACCTCGGACCGCTGCAAAGCGCATTGCCGGATCGCGTCCCCGAAGCGCATGGCGCAATCGACCTGGCACCCGATCTTTTCGTCGAAGACCTCGAACGCCTCCGTGCTCGGTTCGCCGCCGAGGCCTTACCGACGCCGGAGGGGAAGCTCTTGCTCATCGGCCGCCGGCACCTCAGGAGCAACAACTCCTGGATGCACAATACGGCGCGTCTGATGAAAGGTAAGCTACGTTGCACGCTCATGATGAATCCGGACGATGCGGCGAAGATCGGCGTGCAGTCCGGCGACACGGTAACCATCACTTCGCGTGTCGGAGAGGTGTCCGCCAAGGCCGAGGTCACATCAGACATGATGCAAGGCGTAGTGAGCCTACCTCACGGATTCGGTCACGGTCGCGACGGAGTGCGATTGAGTGTCGCGAGCGGCCATCCTGGCGTGAGCGTGAACGATCTCACGGACGATCAGTTCATCGACCTCATCAGTGGTAATGCCGCCTTCAGCGGCGTGCCCGTCACGGTGCAAGCAGCGGAGCAAATCGCAGCCGCAGAGTGAGCCCCCCTTAGCGGCGGCGCTTGATGGCAGGGTACTGCGGGCGCACACGCACCGGCACCAGAGCAGGAGGCGGGTTGAGCAAACCTTCCAGAGCTTCAACGAGCGTGTCCATGACATCGCGGACACGGTCGACAAGGTTTTTCGTCTTTTTCTCCACCTACACTTCATAATGGGCCCAGTCGTGACAGTGTCAACACCTGGGTCGATATTGCTCGGCAATTGTGGGTTAGCGGAGCCTAGATGCATGTTCATCTGATCGGTGTCGCCGGAACGGGGATGAGTGCGCTGGCCGCGCTGCTCGTCGAAGCAGGGCATCGCGTAAGCGGCAGCGACATCGCATTCGATCCGCCGGTCGGTCCGTATTTGGAATCGCTCGGAATCGAATGTCTTCGGGGTTGGCAGGCCTCGAACCTCGACTCGAGACCCGACCTCGTGATTGTGGGCAACGTCTGCAGGCCGGACAACGCCGAGGCCCGAGAGGCGATCAAGCGCGAGATCAAGACGGTTTCGATGCCGGGCGCGCTGGCTGAAAACGTGCTCTTGGAACGCAAGCCCCTGGTGGTGGCAGGCACGCACGGAAAGACGACGACCTCGACGCTGCTGGCGTACCTGCTTCGGCAAACAGGGAGCGACGCCGGATTCTTCATCGGCGGAATCCCCTTGAACTTCGACCGTAGCTCACGCCTTGGCGCCGTAGGCGCACCATTCGTGATCGAAGGCGATGAGTACGACAGCGCGTTCTTCGAGAAGGTGCCGAAGTTCTGGAGCTACCGTCCAAGCGCCGCGATTCTCACCTCGATCGAGTACGATCACGTCGACATCTTCCCCGATGAGGCCGCGTATCTGGCCGCGTTTCGAAGATTCGTCGAGCTGATCCCGAAAGATGGCTGGCTGTTTGCCTGGGCCGGTGACCCACGCGTCCGCGAGGTCGCCGCTGACGCGCATTGCAAGGTTCGATTCTACGCGCTCGACGGTGACGAGTGCGGGGACGTGGAGCCGATGTGGCTCGGAATCCGGGCCCCAGGGGGCGCGATCGACCTCTTCGGCGGCGGGTCGCTTTGTGGTCGTGCGAGCTTACCGCTTCGCGGACGTCACAATGCGCGAAATACGGTGGCTGCTTTGGCGATGGGGAGTGAAGCGGCCGGTGCACCGCTCGATCGGCTGATCGCTGCACTCCCGGGCTTTCGGGGGAGCAAGCGCCGGCAAGAGCTCGTCGGCATCACCAAGGGCATCGAGGTCTACGATGATTTCGCGCATCACCCGACCGCTGTGAAAGAGACACTCCTCGCATTTCGCGAACGTGCAGGTGGCAGGCTCATCGCCGTGTTCGAGCCTAGAAGCGCGACCGCCTCGAGGCGCTTGCACGAGGAGGCGTATCCAGACGCTTTTGTGTCCGCTGACGTCAGCATCTTGGCCCCGGTTGGGCGGAGTGAAATCCCAGCGGATGAGAAGCTCGACATCGCAGCGATCGCAGAGGCGATCACGCGAAGCGGAAGGAAAGCGCACGCTTGCGCGACCGTGGATGAGATCATCGATGCGGCCGCAGCCGAAGCAAAACCAGGCGACACGATCGTAGTGATGTCGAACGGAAGATTCGAAGACGCCCCGGATCGAATCCTTCTCGCGCTCGTAGAGCGCTGAGGCCAGGGGCGAGCTGCACCCAACGGACCCTTCGCGCGAGAACCCTTAGCTCTGCGGGTACGGCTTGGTCGGCTTGCCGGCTTGTTTCCAGCCCTTGATGCCTTCGCGCATGATGCTGACCTTTTCATAGCCATTGCTCGAGGCGCGTTCGGCGGCGGCGTCGGAGGCGGTGCAATTGGTGTTTGAGCAATAGAAGATCAAATCCTTGCTCTTGTCTTCGGGGAGCTGCGCCAGGTCGTACTTGTACGACGAGGTGAGAATGATCGCGTCGGGAACCGTGCCGTTCTTTTCGCGCGTCGAAGCGGAGTTTGCATCCACGGCGATGGCCCCCGACTCGAGCGCCTTGCTGGCATCATCGACGGAGATTTCTGAAATCTCGGCCTTTACGGCTGGGGCGTCGCTGGGCCCCGGCTCGGTGGCCGCGGCCGGGCTGGCATCTTTGCAGCCCAGCACGAAAACCATGAGGGCCAAGGAGAGGAAGAGAGTTCGCATCTTTGGAGCTTAGAGCCGGCGCGCGGACCAGCAAGCGCCATCTTGCGGCGTCATCGGCACTGGAGCGGCGCGCGCTCGAGCTCGGGGGGCATCTTATCCCAAGCGTAGCCGTTTTTCGCCCGTTCGTAGGCCAGATCGTAGAGTTTCTTCATGTACTCGGTGTCGAACTCACTCTTCGGCTCCTCGGTGAAGTCCGAGGGTATGTAGGCCAAGTTGAAGTCCAGACCGTCGCGGCAGGTTTCGAGGTAGATACGGTAGAGGTCTCCGATCCCCTGAGTTCGAACCAAGGACTCGAGCGAACGGCCGGCGAGAGGAAAAAGCCGGTTTGGAACCTGCTTGTATATCGGTTCGAGCCGTGAGTTGCGGATGACGTAGACCTTGGGTCTACCCGGGACCTCGAGCTTCTCGAGGACCATCTCGTAATCGAGCCCCACCGGATAGAGGAACACTTGCGAAGCGGCTCCACCGTCGACGTGCAGCTCGTCGTAGGTCTTCCCATCCACTTCGACCTGGATCAGCACCGGGGAGAACGCAGCAGGCACGGACGCTGAGGCCAGCAAGATCTTGCGAATCAAAGCCAGCGCGCCCGGATGGCCGCTGTTGGCGATGGCGCCGATGCGCCAAATCACCGGTCGCATCGAGTCCAGATTTGCAGTGCCGATGTTCAGAACGCGGCCGTCCCGATGAGCCGCCGCGATCTTTTCCATGACCTCCTCATCGACATACTTCGCGATCAAGGCCTCAAGCGGTTCAGTGGTCGCCAAGGAGTCCGTCCGAAGCGCTCGGATCATGCCGCGCTTTTTGTAGACGTCCTCGGGCCGAAGGTCCATCGAGACGCGTCGCAATACCTCGTCATACTCGGAACCTAGGAAGGCAAAAGGTGCGACGAGCGCGCCGGCGCTGATGCCTGTCACGGTCGTGAAAACGGGCCGGTCTCCAGATTCGCTCCAGCCCTGAAGAAGTCCGGCCACGAAGGCACCGTTCTCTCCGCCGCCTGAAATCGCCAGGTACGTCTGAGGACGGCCGTAAACACCGGAGTACCGCTCCTTCAGCTCGGTCTTGCTCTTCTCGATCCACTCGTGTTCCCACGGCGGAGGCTGGTCCCCCCACATGCGGGCCCTTGGAATTCCGAGCACCTGGGCTGCGTCGATCTCCTCAGCGGGGAGTGGCGACCGCTTGGGCAAGTGAGCACAGGCCGCAAGGAACGCGAGCATCGATACCAGTAGCGAGAGGAGCAGTCGGGACCGCGGCAGAACCCACATGGGCGACTGAAGTATCACAAACTTTGCGAGCATGGGAGCTCCGCGCCCAAAGGATTCGACCATCGCCCCTTTTCGCCACACGCGATGCCCCTATAGTTAGTCTATGATGCAAAGCACAGCTGAAGTCCGGGCGGACGGAACGAGCGCGAAGTCGGCAGAGGAGGTCGTGAGGGCTTTTGTTGCCGCGCTGGAACGGCTCGATTTGGATTCCGCCGTGTCACTGGCCGCGCCGAAAATCCGCTGGGTCAACGTCCCTTGGAAGACGGCTACCGACAAAGCCCGGTTCAAGAAGGTGCTCGAGGGGATGTTCAAGGACGCGAAGCGATTCGAGGTTCAGTACTTCGACATCCACGAGCGCGGAGATGGGGTCGTTTACACGGACAGAGTCGACATTTTCGAGGGAGGCGGCCTAACGATGCACCTCCCCGTGCAGGGGGAGTTCCGCGTCCAGGACGGGCTCATCACCGAATGGGTGGACCGATTCAGCTGGGCGAAGCTCGTCGCTGACATGGGCAGGAGCCTGCCCGGGATCGTCAAGTATCGCCTCGGGCGATAGCCCCGGAAAAAGCGACTGCACGAATCGGTGGCTCCTGGTAGGGTCGCGGCCTCGTTCGGGTGACCGAGCGACTTAGACCGGGGAGGACATCCCGATCCACGGTGGCTCGGGACGGTTCATGTTCAGCGTGATCAGCTCGCGCTTTGTCCAACACGTGGGCTACGCGGACATTCCCACGGGCAACAGCTACATCCAGACCGTCACCTGGGATGAAACCGAATGTCCAGACGCATACGCGGTGTTGACCTACTCGCAGTCGACGAACCCCGCGTCGGCCCACTACGCGGACCTGACCCAGGTCTACTCCGACAAGAGCTGGAACGACATGCCGTACTGCGATGCGGACATCCAGGCTGCGAAGATCGACGAAATCGACATCAGCAACTTGGAAAACTAGCTCCGAACCCTCATCGGCTGGCATTCTGCGGCCGATGCGTTCCCTGGCCCCAGCGATCCTCGTGATCCTTGTGCTCGTGTGCGCCTCGGCTACGCTGGCCGACGAGCCGGATGCCGGCGCGCCAGCGGA
>DASRZF010000309.1:0-3373 GCA_035686645.1 Polyangiales bacterium | reverse complement strand
GTATCCCTTGCACGCGCGATCTACGACGAGGCTAGGGCGCGATCCCTGGGACGCGAGATCGATCTCCTAGGACTCGACGCGTCCACCAAGGTCTAGGGAAACCGGACCAGTGGCGAGAACCCTCGGACGCCCCTTCTAGCGCAAAAATGGGGTTTCTGAACATTGAGCAGTAGGCTGGCGCGGTGCATCGAGGCGCTCCATTCATGCCATTGCTGTTGCTGATTTGGCCGCTTGTCGGCGCTTCTCAGCAGGCGCCGGATTCATTCCTGGGAGAGCCGGATGCTCAAAGGATCGAGTCGCTCCGATCGGCGGAAATCGTCGAGGTAAAGAAGGGCAAGGGGGGCCGCAGCCTTGCCTTCCAGATCACACTCGCAGACGGAACGCAGGGCTACTTCAAACCCCAGCAGACGTTCTCAGCGGCGCATTGGTATTCCGAAATCGCGGCCTACTACTTGGATCGCGAGCTCGGTCTCGGTCGCGTTCCACCGACGACCGGGCGCAGGTTTCAATGGAGCCAGCTGCGAGCTGCTGCAAATGGCGACGAGCGAATCTCCGAGCTCGGAATCGCGCCTGACGGCACGATCAAGGGTGCATTCATCTGGTGGATCCCCGAGCCACTCAAGCGCGTTCGCATGGGACGCAACTGGGAGCGTTGGATCCGTGTTCAGAGCGCTCTGCCGATCACACCGTACCAGCGCCCCGTGGACTATCGCTCCGACCTCAATCACCGCCCGGGGATCCGTGAGGCCACCGACACGCGGCGTCCTATCGCGCAATCCCCGGACACCGAGGAACGGCCCGCGGAGCTCTCCGATTTGATCGTCTTCGACTACCTCACACAGAACGTCGACCGCTGGGGAGGAGACTTTACGAACGTTCGTTCGCGCGGAGAGGGCGGGCCTCTCGTCTACTTGGACAACGGTGCAGGGTTCTGGCTCGGGAACCAGCGCCTCGGCCTCATGGAGGCGCGTTTGAAGGCCGTGCAGCGTTTTCGGCGTTCGACGGTCGAAGCCGTGCGGAGCCTCGATATCGAGCGTTTTTCAAAGCGTTTGAGTGCTGATCCCCTCGCTCCGGTCTTGAATGACAAGCAGCTGGACGGCCTCGCCCAGCGCAGGCGCGCGCTGCTCGAGCACGTGGACGCGATGATCGCTCGCTTCGGTGAGGCGCGGGCCGTGCCGTGGTAGATTCCGGCCGTGAAAGAACGACTTCGGCTTCCGGCCGAGTGGGAGCCCCACGCGGCATGCTGGCTTGGATTTCCTCATCTCGAGGAGGAGTGGCCATTCAATCTTCCCGATGCGCAGCGCTCCGTGGCGGCTCTTTGCCAAAGCATTGCCGACGCCGGGAACGAGCCGGTGAACCTGTTGGTGCAGAACGATCGACTCGAGGAGCGGGCTCGCTCGTTGATCGGTGATCTGCGCAACGTCGAGTACGTGAGGACAGACTACGGCGATTGCTGGCTGCGCGACACGGCGCCTCTGCTCGGGCACACCTCGAGCAGGTCACTCGGAGCCCTTTGCTTCGAGTTCAACGGCTGGGGGGGGAAGTACCTGATGCCATCCGACGATCGAGTCAGAGGATGGCTGACGGATCGACTCGCTGCGCGACGATTCGATTGCGATCTGTTCCTAGAGGGTGGCGCGCTCGAATCGAACGGTTCGGGAACCATCTTGACGACAGCCTCATGCGCACTGAACGAGAACCGAAACCCCGGATTGACGCGGGACGCCTTCGAGAAGGCCCTCGGTGAGCTGGTTTCGATGGAGCGACTCGTATGGCTCGAGCGTGGCCTCGAGCACGATCACACGGACGGACATATCGACATGATTGCGCGGTTCGTCGCGACCGATACGGTTGCGTCGATGCGAAGCAGGCCAGGGGCCCCCAACGCAGGAGTTCTCGCGTCGATCGAGCAGCAGCTGCTCGCAAGCGGGTTCGAGGTGCTCTCTCTTCCAGCGCCGCCGGAGGTAAAGGCTCCCGATGGAGCCCCTCTGCCGGCGAGTTATTGTAATTTCTACATCGCGAACGAGGCGGTGATCGTGCCCACCTACCAGGTCCCTGAGGACGAGCTCGCGATCAAGGAGCTCGCCAACGCGTTCCCTCGACGAGAGGTCATCGGCCTACCGGCACGGGACCTGCTATGGGGAGGCGGAGTCTTTCACTGCGTCACACAAGCCCAGCCCGTCGCACCATGACCGCCTCATCCATCTCGATCGGCATCGTTCAATGCGCCCTCGGAGGCAGCAGAGAAGCCAACGTCGACCGCATCGAATCCTTGATTCGCGATGCTGCCACGCGCGGTGCGAAGATCATCCTCACGCCCGAGCTTTTCGAAGGCCCATACTTTCCGCAGTCGGAAGATGAGCACGCGTTCGGTCTCGCGGCACCACTCGAGGGGCATCCGACCGTGGCGCGAATGCGCGACCTCGCAAGAGAGCTCGACGTCGTCCTTCCGGTCTCGTTTTTCGAGCGCGCCGGGCAGGTCTACTACAACAGTATAGTGACGATCGACGCCGACGGTACGGAGCTTGGCGTTTATAGAAAGAGCCACATTCCAGACGGACCGGGCTACGAGGAGAAATTCTACTTTCGTCCTGGCGACACCGGGTTTCGCGTTTGGAAGACACGCCACGGCGCGATTGGCGTCGGCATTTGCTGGGATCAATGGTTTCCGGAAGCCGCGCGGAGCATGGCGCTTCAAGGTGCGGAGATTTTGCTCTACCCGACGGCGATCGGCAGCGAGCCAACTGCACCTGAAGAGGACAGCGCAGCGCCCTGGCGACGGGTCATGCTGGGGCACGCAGTGGCCAACGCGATGCCCGTCGCTGCGGCCAACCGAATCGGCGTAGAAGGCGATCTCACCTTCTTCGGTACCTCGTTCGTCTGTGACCAGCGGGGCGAGATTCGAGCGGAGCTCGGTCGAGACGAGGAAGGCGTGGCGACCGTCGCTTTCGACCGGGAGAGCCTCGGACGCTATCGGGCGAACTGGGGGTTCTTCCGAGATCGCCGTCCGGAGCTCTATCGCAAGCTGACGGGAGACGACCCCGTTGATTGATTCGCTCTACGCCATCATCGACCTCGATGCTGCGGATCATCCGCTCGAGCTCACGTTCAAGGCGTTGAACGCCGGCTGCGCTTTCGTGCAGCTTCGGGCCAAGCACGCAGACGACGCCACCTTCTTGGCGATCGCGAAGCGTATGCGATCTGCGTGCACCCACGCTGAAGTTCCCTTCGTGATCAACGACCGCGCTGATATCGCGCGCCTCGTCCACGCAGATGGCTTGCATCTGGGCCAGGACGACCTTTCCGTACGAGAGGCTCGGTGTGTTGTGGGAGAAATGAAGATCGGCCGCTCTACTCACGACCTCGATCAGGC
>DASRZF010000308.1:0-4903 GCA_035686645.1 Polyangiales bacterium | reverse complement strand
GAGTGATTCGGATGTGTTGTAATGGACTGTGAAAACCGGGCTTCCTGAACTCATAACCCGAAGGTCGTCGGTTCACATCCGGCCCCTGCAACCTTGGTCAAAGCCGGCTCTTTCGAGCCGGCCTTTTCCCGTCTGTGCCGGATTCAGTGCCAGCGTACTCGATCGGCCGGCGACAAGGTCCCCCGGTTGGCTCCCGCGGCGCAAGCGGTGTAGCCTCCACGGGTGTCTGACGAGCCGGAGGAAGCGCCTGATGTCGAAGAGCTCGTACGGGCGGCTGCGCGCGAGGTCGACCGCGCGCTGATCCAATGGGCGCTTTCGTTTTCGCCGCTGGACCGACTGCGTGCTTCGATGCGTTCCGCCGCTTCGCTCCAGGCCTTCAGAGATGCCAAGTCCAGGGTACGCTGACGTTGGCGAGCTTCTTCGACGCCTCGTGGATGCGGGGGTGGAGTTCATCGTAGTGGGCGGCGCTGCTGCAGTGCTTCACGGCGCACCGATCACGACTGAGGACCTCGACATCGTTCATCGAAGAAGTCCCGAAAACGTTTCCCGGCTCAAGACCCTGCTAGACGAGCTGGACGCCCGCGTACGTGAGCTTGCCAATCGTCGGCTGCGCCCACAAGAATCGGCCCTGCGATGAGGGCGCCGAATTCCTCGTGTTGGACTTGCCAACGTTGATAGAGCTCAAGACCAAAACCGGGCGAGCCAAGGACCGCCTCTATCGGCACCCCGAGCCCCTAGGGGCGTTTCTTTTTGCTCGGTGCCCTGAGGGTGCTTCTGACGGTTCGTCGAGCGGCCATCGACTTCATCATTCCTCTTTCAACATCCGCTGCTTTGCTGGGCGACGTCGGCAGTTGGCTCCTTCATCGCCTCGACCCGCTCGAACCATGCATAGAGCCGAGGTCGCGATTGGACGTTTTCGAAGATCGGAAACGCGCTGACGCAGGTGAGTGCGCCGTGCATCGCAACGTCAGCGACACTCAAGACATCGCCGCAAACGAAATCTCGTTCTCCCAGCGCTTGCTCGAAGTAGTCCAAGTTTTCGCGGACCCAAGCGTGTGCGTCGGTGCGTCCATTCCGCTTGAGGATGCGTTTCGCGACCGCATGCATGATCACCGGACCGCCAAGCTTGACGGCCAAACCCTCGCCAGCGCCAAAGCGACTGTGCTGCGCAATGATTTTGGAGGCCTTGCTGGCTTCGCGCCACGTTCCATAGAGCACCGGCGGGAGAGACTGGATGAACTCCTCGTCCACCCATTGTTCCATCGCGTCGGCGCTCGCACGCGTGGCTTCGTCGGTTGGGGTGAGACGAACTGTTTCCGGAAATGCTTCGTCGAGCTGCGATAGAATCTGCGTCGAGTCCCACAAGACGGTATCTCCGACCTCGAGGACTGGGACCTTCTTCGGCGCCCCTTCGGGTAGCGGAGGCAACTCGACCTTGGACCGGGGGCTCACCTCGACCTCTTCGAACGGGATGCCCTTGAGCTGAAGTCCAGCACGAACCTTGTTGCAGAAGGGGCAGAGCGCGAACTGGTAAAGGGTAGTGGTCATCGGCTTGCGCTCGGCCTACGGGGTCGTTGGACTTGGTGCAAGCCCCGGTCGTTCCTCAAAACGTCGTCCGCCGCGAGACGTGAGCCGCGACGTACATGCGGGGCACGCTTATCGGTCAAAGAGCCGACGCGCTTGCGTGACATTCCGACTTTCTGGGCAACCTCGGTCGATCTGTTCCTCCCCCAAGAACTTGTGTTTTTGCTGCGAATGTGGTAGTTTTTATGCTCACGCGGACTTGGGGGAGAGCCTGCTGAGTGCACCTCGTCGTGTTCCCATTGAACGGACGGGCGAAGATGTGCGCGGGCGACTGCAACGGTCGATGTTCACCGAGTCGACGCACCTCATGAGGTTCGAGCGACGAATCTTTGCGACGCCTATAGCGCGCTCCGAAGGGAGCGCTCCGGCCCTCGTCAGCGACACGAAAGGAAATTCAGATCCATGTCAGGAATTACGAGAACGACCAGAGACCACGAGACCATACGTAAATGGACGGAAGCGCGGGGCGGTCAGCCTGCGCACGTGCCAGGAACCGAGCGAACCGGAGCCGGAGTGATCCGCCTCCAGTTCCCCGAGAGCGAGGGAGCGAGCGACCTCGAGCCCATCGGCTGGGACCATTTCTTTGAGAAGTTCGACGAAAAAAGACTCGCGCTCGTGTACCAAGAGGCTACCAGCGACGGACACGTAAGTCGGTTCAATCGAATCGTCGAATCTCCGACAACTTAGACAAAGCGCGTACGCGCGCCGCCTTGAACGCACCCACGGGTTGTTGAGTGAACGGTGTTCCGCACGCGCGATGTTCTTTGGTAGATTTGCAGGTTTGCGCTCAGCATTTTCTACCTGTTTTCGGGTGCTCATGCAGCAATCACCGCCTCCATCTTCGTCCCAAACTCCACTGGACAACGCTGTGCGTAGCGGGCCCCGACAACCATGGTCAAGGCCGGCTTCTTGGAACACTTTGGGACCACGCCGCCCCCCTTCGGGGAGACCCTCTACAACCCGTTTCCGGCCTACAGACGTTCGAGCAACTCGAGCAAATCCGGGAGGACTTGGTTCCCCTCCGGCGTAGTGTAGAGATTGTGCAGCTCATCTGGATCTCTCGCGATGTCGAACAGCCAGGGCTCCCGTCCCTTTTCGAACTCGATGTACATGTGCGTTTGAGTGCGCACCCCGCGGTATGAAGGCGTGTTCTCTGGGAAGTAGCGCCAGAACTCCATTAAGAACGCGTCGCGGCTCTTTGCTATGCCGTTGCGCAAGATCGGCACGAGGCTCTCTCCGTCGACGTGATGGGGAGGATCGAGGCCGGCCACCTCCAAGAGCGTCGGGGCGATGTCGATGTTGAGGGCGATCTGCTCGCGGCGCGTGCCGGGGTCCGGGATGAGCCACGGAGCGCGCACGATCAAGGGCAGTCTCGCGCTGTCTGCGTAGGGTTCGCGGATGCCGTGGCGGCCGTGCGTTCCCCACTGCTGGCCGTTGTCGCCCATGTAGACGACGACGGTGTTCTCGCTCAGACCGAGCTCGTCGATGCGCTCGAGCAGCCGGCCGATGTCCTCGTCCATCGCAGTGAGAGTCTCCAGATATCCACGGTACTGGTCGAAGTACGAGCCCATCATCGTGCCCTGAAACACGTTGCCGTTCGTCTTCCCAAACCACCACGCATCCACGTTCGGAGGAAGGGTCTCTCGGACGTCGGCCTCGTCGTACATTCCGTCAATGCCGGCGGGCGCCTGGTAGGGAGGATGGCCGGGGCGGTGCGCAAGGTAGACGGCGAACGGACGACGCTCTTCGGCGGGCTCTGCCACCGCCCGCTCGATGAATTCGATCGCATAGTCGGTGACTTCCTCGGTGATGTAGGGCTTGCGTGAGGCGATCTCGCGCCCATTCACGACCATGGGGCAGTCGAAGTAGGCTCCCTGACCCTCGCGGTAGGTGTAGGAGACGAACAAGTCGAGGAATGGCATTTCGGGCAGGCCATCCCCCGGCATGTGCCACTTGCCGATGAATGCGGTGGCGTAGCCAGCGTTGCTCAGGTGTTCGAGGAAGGTAGGCATCTCGCCGGTCCAAGGAGTGTGGTTGTTCTTGACACCGTGGGAGTGCGCGTATGCGCCGGTGAGAATGCTCGCGCGCGAAGGACTGCACAGCGAGGTCGTGTTGAACGCATTCTCGAATCGCACGCCCTCGCGCGCCAGGCGGTCCAAGGCCGGAGTCTCGATGATGGGATGCCCCGCGCAGCTCATCGTTTCGGCGTTGTGGTTGTCGCCTACGATGAAGACGATGTCGGGGCGGCCACTTGGGGCGGGCTGGTCGTCAGGGTGATGTGCCTGCTTCGCGCGGCTCGAAACCGCCTCGTGATCTCCCGCGATGTCGCGTTTTACTCCATCGTCCGCGTCCCAAGGGACCGCAACTCCGGCGCCGAAGAGCCCACGGTAGCCTGAGAGAAACTGTACGTAGATGTTCTCGCCACGGCCCCAAGCGTAGAACCCTACGAAGAGTGAGAGGCTGACGGCGATCGTCATGAGCGGCGCCAGCGTGAGCACGCGCCCTGGCTCACTAAGGTTCGGGCGCAACCTTAGTGCCACGAGTGTCGCCGCCGCCATTTCCAGCACGACGAGAAGCAGCAACCAGAGGTTGAGCGGGTTGAGGAAGTAGTAGAGGCACTCGCTCAGCGGATGAGACTCCAGCAGGCGAACGGATTCCTTCGTCATCCAGAGAAACGGTGTGGCGAGAGCGGCCGCCGCTCTGCAAGTGAAGGGCGCATCCTCGAGCGATGCGACCAGATAGACGAAGAACCCCCCGAATGCGACCGCGAGGAAGTAAACGGTACCGGAGAGCTTTGCGACGAGCTCGTGTGCAAACTCACTGCTCAGGTTTGCGGAAGACTCGTAAGCCAAGAAGGAGAGAGCAGCCGCGCACAAGACGCAGGCGGTGGCCCACAGCGTTTGCCTTCGAGGACGCCGAATCGTCATTGCTACAGGGTGTACCAGATGGGGGAGGTCCAGGCGCGTTCTTGAATCGTTTTAGGAACGCGCGCGTCGCAGCCATCACCGCCTCCATCGGCACCCCAAATTCCGCCGAACAACGCTGTGCGTAGCAGGCCCCCGCAACTCCCGATCTCCGAGGCCTTACGCGGCAACTCCGAAAAGGGCGCCGATCCCAGCGGTCGCTGCCATCGCCAGTGCGCCCCAAAAAGTGACCCGAGCCACGGCTCTTCCGACCGGGGCACCACCGGTACGCGCAGAGACCCCACCGAGCAAAGCGAGAAAACCCAAAGACGTGAAGGAGACGACCATCGGGATCCGTTCGGTCGGCGACATGAAGGCGGTCAGGAGCGGCGCCGCGGCGCCCACCGCAAATGTCG
>DASRZF010000307.1:0-31098 GCA_035686645.1 Polyangiales bacterium | reverse complement strand
GACCATCGTTCAAGCCCAATGCGTCACGTGTCATGAAGCAGATCTCAAGGGAGCGCTGAGTCCACCGCACGACAGCCTCCCAACGACCTGCCAGGACTGCCACACCGAACGCCAGTGGAGTCCAGCGGTGTCGACCACGATCCACACTCCGCTTCCGGCAAGCTGCGTGTCCTGTCACCAAAACGACCCACGACCGGAGACCGCCTTTCACATCCAGGTCGTGGACACCGACTGCGTCAGCTGCCACCGGAACTACCCGGATTGGACGCAAGCGAACTTCCTTCACACACCAGCACCGCGCGCGTGCTTAGACTGTCACTCCGATCGGAGACCCGACACGCCAACGCACCAAACTCCGCAGGGTCAGGGCGATTGCGCCTCGTGCCACATAGTCAGCGACTGGGCCGTAACCGACCCGGCGGCGCTCCACACCCCGCTTCCGACATCCTGCGTGACGTGCCACGAAAACGACCAGCAACCGCAAACGATCTTCCACAGCCAAGCCGCCGAGACAGAATGCGCCAGCTGTCACACGAACTATCCGGATTGGACGCAAACCGACTTCGCACACTCCCCTGCACCTAGCACGTGCAACGCCTGCCACAGCGATCTGAGACCGACGAATCCAACCCATCAATCCACCGCAGGCCGCGGCGACTGCGCCAGCTGTCACGTCGTGGATGACTGGGCCGCAACCGATCCGGCAGCAATCCATACGCCGCTTCCGGCGTCGTGCAGGACCTGTCACCAAAACACCCCGCAACCGCAAACGATTTTCCACACCCAGGCCTTCGACTCCGAGTGCCGCAGCTGTCACCGGAGCTATCCGGATTGGAAACCAGCCGACTTCCTCCACGTGCCAGCACCGGGCACGTGCAACGCGTGCCACAGCGATCTACGACCCGCGACGCCGACACATCAATCGGCTGCTGGCCTCGGGGACTGCGCCCGTTGCCACGTCGCGGACGACTGGACCGTCACCGACCCGGCCGCGCTCCACGCACCACTTCCTGCGTCTTGCCGGACCTGTCATCAAAACGAGGCTCGGCAGCCCACGATCTTCCACGCTCAGATCTTCGAGCCCGAATGCGCCAGCTGTCACCGGGACTATCCGGATTGGACGCAGGTCGACTTCCTCCACACGCCGGTACCCAGCAGCTGCCTGGACTGTCACTCCGATCGGAGACCGAACACAGCCACGCACCAAACCGCGGCCGGCCAGGGCGATTGCGCCTCATGCCACCTCGTCACCAACTGGAGCGCAGCCGACCCCGCCACACTCCACACGCCGCTTCCGGCATCCTGCCTAACCTGTCACCAGAACGAACCGCGGCAGCCGACGATCTTCCACACTCAGGTCACTCAGCGCGAATGTGCGAGCTGTCACCGGAACTATCCGGACTGGACACAAACCGACTTCGCACACACCCCTGTACCGAGCACCTGCAATACTTGCCACAGCGATCTGCGACCCTCGACTCCAACCCATCAAACGACCGCAGGCCGCGGGGACTGTGCCGGCTGTCACGTCGTGAACGACTGGGCACTCGCCGATCCGGTAGCGATTCATACGCCACTTCCGGCCGCCTGCATCGGATGTCACGGAAACGAACCCAGGTTGAACAGCCCATTCCATTCGCAAACGTACGACCCTGAGTGTGCGACCTGCCACCACTCGTATCCGGATTGGACGCAGACGGCCTTTGCGCACGTCCCGAAGCCGACTCGCTGCTACGACTGTCACGAATGGCAACGGCCCAGCACGTCGACACACCCCGCCTCGGGCGACTGCCTGGGTTGCCATGCGACCTCAGCCTGGCTTCCGGCCACGGGCGGCGCCCATCCTGAAAGTGCTTTCCCAATCCAATCGGGAGCGCACTCGAGATACCGGAACGACTGCGCATCTTGCCACAACGTTGCGCTCGGCTCACCCGTTGCTGGTCAGAACACCGATTGTGTGGGGTGTCATGCTGGCGAGCACACGCGAGCAAAGATGGACCCGAAGCACCGCGAGGTGCGCAACTATCCCACCGGTTCGGCGCCTCCCAATTTTTGCCTCGACTGCCATTCGGACGGCCGACACTGACGAGCGCATCCGGTTCGTTGCTCAGAACGCCTTGCCCTCGGTCATGCCGAAGCGCTTTGCAATCGTCGCCATGGGACAGAATCCCGTGAACGAGGCCTGAAACATGTTCAGACCGACGAAGAGCGGCAGGGCGAGCCAGGCGATGTGGTGGCTGTAGGCGAGTACCACGCCTGTGGTGACCATGATTCCCGCAACGCGAAATACCAGTTTGTCGATGTTCATCTTCCAGTTCCTTTCCTTGTTGAATTCTCAGAACGAATAGCGAAGTCTCGCGTAGACGTTCGTGTTCTGCTCGAGCTGCCCGAAGAAGCTGTAGTCATCGCGACCGAACATGAGGTTCGCACCGATGACGATCGCGAGGGGATCGATGATCTTGTAGGTGATGCGCGGCCGGATGTACGTGTCGAGCTCGTCTGGCGAGAAGAAGACGAACAGCGAGAGCTCGAGCTTGTCCATCACGAGAAATTGGGTGAGTCGAACCGTGATGAGATGTCGGAACTCGTTCTGCTCGTAGTCAGCCCAGAGTGAGTTCGCGATCAGCTCGTCATACTTGAACGTGTATTCGAGGTAATACTGCAGACCCAGTTGGAACTTCGGGAAGAGCTCGTGCTCATAGCCTACGAGGCCCCGAAACTGCGAATTGGGAATCGTCGGGTCGGTTCCTTCCCAATCATCGAACGAATCGTAGAATGCAGCCTCGACGTTGAAGAGGCCGCCGAACAAGGGACCGCGAGCACTGGCCCCGTAGACGGCAAGTCGCGCATAGGTCGGCCTCGGTTGGAGCTCGCTGAGATCGAGCGCCGTGGGCTGCATCCAGAACCCTGCATAGCCGTAGGCCGCGAGCTCGTATGCACCTGCGGTGCCGTACAGGCGTCCGTGAAACGTTCCGTTCTTGAGTCGCTGTGAAGGATAGACGGGATCGATTGGGGTGAAGTCGGAACGATCGCCGGTGATCTCGCCAAGCAAGGGATTGAAAAACGACAAACGTTCGCCATCGATGAAGCGGTCCGGCTCGAAGATCGGCGTCCAGACGAGATCGAGCCCGACCTTTTTGATGTTGAAGGTCGTGATGATCGAGTTCGAGGGCGCCTTGAGGTACTCGTCGGCGCGTCCGATGAAGAACGAGTTGAAGTCCTTGGGGAAGAGGTCGTTCAAGAAGACGAAGTCACCCGTGCCCCAGGTGAGCACCTGACGTCCGAGCCTCATGTTGAACCAGTTGCCACCGCGCAGGAAAACGGACGCGTCTCGAATGTCGAACCAAATCGTTCGCGTGACCGCATCTGCATAGACATCGCCGCGGAATCGCGCGCTGGCAATCTCGTGTACGGCGTCGAGGTTGAGTCGAAAGCGAGCCTCGTTGGCTACGAACTCGTTCTCGCTCGCGCTGCTTTGAACCACGCGAGGCGCGATGAGGCCCTCGACGAATCCCCCGATCTGAAAGTCCCAGGCTTTTCCACCAGAGTCATCTCCCTTTTCCTCTTCCCAGTCATCGAACTCGTCCCAGACTTCATCAGGGCCGGCCTCATCGCTTGGTTCGACGTCCCCAGCGAGCTCCTCTGGAGTCTTCGTGGTTTTCGCCGCATCGACCGGCCCCTCCGCCCCGGCTTCGAGGGCCTCTTCTGACGAGGGGTCTAAAGGCGGCTCCGACCTCGACGAACTGGCGGGCTCCTCTTCGGGTTCTCCGCTCGCCTCATCGCCGACAGGCGGGGCGCCGTCCCGTGGACCTTGAGCGAAGGCACCCGAGGCGAAGGCGAGAGCCACGAAAACGAGCGCGGCGACCGCAAAACACCTTAGGGATCCTCGCCCGGCTCGGCATCGCTTGCTTGCACAGATCGTCGGTTTCATCACCTGGTTCCCCTCGTGTCTTCACGCGCTCCGCTCAGCGGAGCCACTTCTGCGGCGGATTGCGGAGCGAGGTCTCGACGAAAATGTCGTCAGGGATCCCGAGATCGTATTGCACGTTGCTTACGTCGCTCAGCGTGTATCCACCGGAGTCGAGGTCACTCACTTTGAGTCGAGTGATCGTCGGGTGACCCTGCATGTCCTCCACTTTGACCGTTTCGATGCGCCGGTAGACTTTGCCCTGCGCATTCACGTACTCGACCTTGCTCGGCAAAAATGTCTTCTTGTCGATGCGCAGGGTGTAGTGCGCGAACTCGACACCTTTGCTGCTCTTCGGCGTGCTCTTGACGACGTATTCGGTGTCCGTCGTCTCGAGCAACTGGTGCGTGTCCTCGCTGGGATGGCGTCCCGAAATGTCTTCGTAGAAGAAGTGGGTCCCAACGAAGCTGGTACGCTCGTCACTCGCCGCGATTCGCTTCACGAGATCGAGGCCCGGCAAGTAGAGCCATCGGTCGTCGTCCTTATTCAGGTGCTTCTTCACCAGAAACGCCGTGTTTCGAACGTCGGCGGGCTGATCGAAGACGACGAGATAGTTCTGATCGGCTCCATCTTTCACGTCGCGACGGAGGACAGCGAACTGCCGACGCTGCGAGCGCCCCTTGTCATCGACGATCTTCATCCGAACCAGCGCCCGCCCGTCATTGGCTGCGTAGTACTGCGCGCTGTTCGTGCGGTTCACGATCTCGCTCGCGTCTTTGAGGTCCCCGGCCTCGGCGGACAGCGTCGGGGTCGAGAAGAGAATCGCGGCGGCAATGGCCGCCAATGAGGTCTTGCTGAGGGTTCTCATATCGTTTGCTCCTTGTTGGTCGCGAGCGACGCGGAGGCGTCCTCTGCGTTCGTTGACACTTTCTCCTTCCGGGGAGAGAGCCAGTTTTGGATTTGCATCATGAGCGAGGGCAGCAGCAGAACCGTGACGATGCTCGAGACGGCCATGATCGCGGCCATCAGGAAGCCCACCGTGTTGTACGGAACGAGCGGCGCGGCGAGCAGTGGAAGGAAGCCGATGGCGATGACGATCGCGTTGCGTGTGATCGCCCTCCCCGGCTCCTGGAACATGAGCGCCATCGTTTCCTTCCAGTCGCCGGTCACGGCTTGGATGGAACGCGCCCGCTCGAGGAAGTGAATCGCGAAGTCGACGGAGAGTCCCAGCGTGAGGGATGAGAGTACGGCGACCGGCATGTCGTAGTCCTTACCCACGAGACCGATCATGCCGTAGGTGAACAAGATCGTGATCGTCAGGGGGATCATGGCGAGCACGCCGTACACGGGCGAGCGGAACAGGATCACCATCATCAGGAAGACGATGACGAACGCGCCCATCAGGCTTTCGAGCATTCCGCCGACCATCTCGTCCTGCCAAACGACGTTGAGATAGGTCAGGCCGGCCCATTGTGCGCGCAGTCCGTCAGGCGGCGGATTCGCGGAAAGGAACGCATCGAGCTCGGCCTTGACGGACATCATGTCCTGATTGTCGCCGCTCTTGAGCTGCATCCAGATTGCGCTCTCGCGGTAGTCGGGGCTCACCAGATGCCATAGATCGTTCGGGCGGTGAGATGACTGGAACTGAAGGAGGGTCTGGGCGACTCCCTCGTTGCTTTCGGGAATCCGATAGTCTTTGTCTTCGCCGCTGATGAGCTCGCGATAAACGGTCTTGACGACGTCGGCGATCGAGCTCGTCTTACCAACCAAGGGCAGCGCTTCGGCTGCTCGTTGCAGACGCTCGATGTAGGCGAGATGCTCAGGGTTCTGAAAAGTCTTGCTCGCGCTTTGCGCCTTTTCGAGCGCGGTCTGGACGGACTGCCACTGCTCGGACTCTTCCCCAGCCGTATCGAAGACCAGATCGGAGGTGGCTTCGACGAGAGCATCCGAGACATTCGTCACGCCCTCTCTGCTGGCAGTCTCTGATTCGGTCTTGAGCTCCGCCCACTTGGCACGCACCCCATCGCTAGCGCCTTGGACCGCGGCGTCGCCTGCTTCGACGATCTGGCGCTCGGCATCGGTGTCCTGCTTCATGATGAGATACGCCGTGTACGTCCCCGCGAGCTCGCGATTGAGCACGGCGTCGGCCACGCGAATCTCATGAGAAGGTTTGAACCAACGCACTGGGTTGTCGTTGATGTTGATCTTGGTGATGCCGTACGCGCTGATCGCGATTGCAGCGACGGTCACGACCAGGATCGGCTTGGCGAATCGAAGGCTCTTGTCGCCCACGGCAGCGACCGCGCGACCGAGAAGTCCGCCGTCTTTTTTGTCGCGCTTACTCGAGAGCAGTGCTGCCAAGCGCTTCTCCGGAAGCACAGCGATGTATGCGGGAACGAAGAGAATGGTCAGGACGAATGCGATGCCAATCCCGAGAGCGACAAACACTCCGAAAACGCGAACTGGAGGGATTGGAGTGAACGTCAGAGAGAGAAAGCCGGCAGCTGAGGTCAACGAGGTGTACAGCATCGGAGCGAACAGATGGCCGACGACCTCCTTGATGGCCGCTTTCCGATCGCGCTGCTTCGCATAGCTATCGACGAACTCGGAGAGCAAGTGAACCGAATCGACGACCGCTATCGGCATGAGAAAGATCGGGATCATCGAGCTCATGATGTGCACCGTGAACCCGCTTGCGATCAGCGCCCCCATCGTGATCGTGACCGTCGTGAGCGCGACGATCATCGGTGAGAGAACCAGCGCAAAGGATCGAAAGAACCACCACATCAGGAGAAGAATGACGAGCGCAGCCAACGGTGCGGAGACCGCCATTTGCTTGAACATCTCTACGCCGAAGGTATCTTCTGCAACCGGTAGCCCGGTGATGTAGAAGTCGTCCGTGTTGTCGCCGAATCCGGCAATCGTGGTTCGAATCTCTTCCGAGATTCGGTGGCTCTGATCCTTGCTTTCAATCGGGACATACAATGCAATGCTCTTGCCGTCCTCCGACACGACCGTCCCGCGCAGCATCGGCAATCGAAGCGCCGCCTCCTTGATCGCAAGCGCTTCCTCGGGTGTCTTGGGCGGCTGTTCCATCAGCCACTCGAATCGAATCGCCCCGGGACCCGCCTGCTCGATGTTGTCCATGGTCGAGGGACCGAGCACGTCGCGCGCGATCACTCCGTCGATCGACTTCAGCCGCTCATTGAGCTCGTGGACGCGGGCGAGCGACTCGGGATTGAACACCCCAGCGGGCTCGACCTCGTTCACCACGCCGACGACGATCAGGTCGTGAAGCGCGAACTCTTCCTTGGTCTGGTTGTGGAAGACGCGGGCGGGATCCCGCTCGGACAGCATGTTCTCCGGGTCGGTGTCGACCTGGATCCAAGGGATGGCCGAACCGAGGCCGATCGTGAGAACCGCCAGGCCGACGAAGACCAGGCGAGCGTGCTGAAGGGGAAAATCGAGAATCTTTCGTTTCATGCGGTCAACTCCGTTTGGACTTGCCCACACCTATATGACCACATAAGCATATAGTCAAGTGGTGATTTTTCTCGAGATTGGCCTTATATAGGAGGGGCCATGCCGAAAACCGTCCTCACTCCGCAGAATCTGGATGCTGTCGCTACGCGATTCCGAGTCCTGGGGGTGCCCCTTCGGCTGCAGATTCTGAACGAGCTGGCCCACGGCGAGCGTACAGTGACCGCTCTCGTGGAGGCGACCGGGAGCACCCAGCCCAACGTGTCGAAGCACCTCACGACCCTCCTTGCGCATCGTCTGGTCAGGCGCGAGCAGCGTGGAAACTCCGCGTACTACTCTGTCGCCGACCCTGCGGTCTTCGAGCTCTGTGCAATCGTCTGCGGCAACATCGAGCGCGCACTCGACGAGGAGCGGCGCGCGTTCAGTGGGTAGCCGAAAGGAAAGCGCCCCGGTTTGATCCGAGGCGCTTTCGAGCGAGGCGACTCCGTGGCTCAGCGGTGGGCAAACGACATGCGAATCGGTCGGTGAATCGCCGCGTACGCATTTCTCACGCGTTGCTCGGAAAGCTCGACTAGCTCGTCGATGATCATGGCTTTCCGCTCATAGTAGCCACCTAGGCTTCGATGGGTCTCTCGATGCGAGACCTGGCCGTGGCTATGGCCATGGCCGTGGCCGTGGCCGTAGGCGTGATAAGGGCGTCGCTCGAGCGTTGCGAGCTGCTGGCCGAGCGCACGGATCTGCATCGCGTATCGATGATCACGGGGAGTCCGGATCGATTCACGGATCTCCCGATCGAGCCAGGCGTCGAGCCGACGATCCAGCGCGAGCTCGGCGCGCCGGTTGCCGTTCGCGGCTGCCCGGTACCAACCTCGCGCGATCCGGGTGATCTCTTCGAGGTCTTGGCGCTCCTCGAAGTACGCGCGCCCGGGATGAGCGGCTCGCAGGCCATCCGTTGAAACGACCGTGACCCTCGTCTGCGGATAGACCCGACGCCTATCCTGAGCGTCGGCCCGCGTCGCAGCGGTGAGAAAAAACACAAAAAGCCCAAAATGAAGTAGATGTCGCATGTTCGTCCCTCGTCTTTCATGAGTCGTTGCGGGGCAGCCCCGCATTCACCCAGACCGACGCGGTCAAACCTTACAGATGCCTTAAGGCGCCCTGAAAATGAGGTCTGACGCCACTCAAAGACTGAGAAGCGCCTGCGCTTGGTTCGCTCGCTCGAGAACCGGGAGGGCGCGAGGATCGCTCTCTAGCGCGGTCCAGAGGGCTTCGGCTCGGTTGCGATACTCGTCCTTCGAAAGGCGGCCCCGGAGGAGCTCGGAGCGCAGGAATACGAAGGTCGTTTGGACCACATCGTGAAGGCAGTAATCCCGAATCTCTGCGTGCCGGCCGTGCTCGTACATGCTTTGAACTTTGGAGCCGTCCACGTCCATCTTGCCGGGCATGCCCACCAACTGGGCCAGGGCCGTCAGGCTCGGCATGCGGCTCGCGCCAAAGTCGGTGAGCAGATCGGCGAGGTCCATGTGGCCCTCGTCGTTGTATCGATAGCGATAGTCGGGGCCTTCGCTGCGGCCGGCGTAGTATGCGGGAAACGGAACTCCGTGCTTCAGCATGCGATTCGCAAGCACTGGTAAATCAAAGCGTCGTCCGTTGAAGGTCACCATGGTCGGATGGCGCTCTCCGATGAACTCCGCAAACTCGCCGAGCACTTTCGATTCGTCGGGCGGTGCATTTTCCTCACCGCCAAACGCACCGAGCTTTTTGAGAGAATGGTCCCCGTCGAGCCACAGGACCCCGAGCGCCACCACTTGATGAAACGGAGCGGGTGGAAACCCATCGACCGCGGCATCCCAAGCCAAGTCGGCGTCGGGAACGGTTTCGATATCGAGCACCAAGAAGGATCGAGCCACGGGCTGAAACTAGCGGAAAACAGAAAAGATCGCCCGTCTTAAGACCCGCTTAAGATTCGAGCCGTTTACTTCATGAGGAGGCGAGTCCTCCCGAAAGGAAAATCATGAAGCTCATCAAGAAAGAAACATTCGTCGCCGCCATTCTCGGCGGCGTCACGGCCCTCGCTCTGACCGTAGGCGGCGTAGCGCTCGCGCACGGTGCTCCGCACGGAGGCCCCCACGGCCAGGGAGGCCCATGGTCGCCCGAAAGAATGGAGGAGCATCTTGCGGAAATGTCCGAACGGCTGAACCTGAGCGCCGCGCAGGAAACCGCGGTCCGCGCGATCATGGAGGACGCGGCGGCGCGGGGTGAGGAAATCAAGGAGATGCCCCGAGGCAAAGAGAAATTCGTCGCCATGAAGGATCTCCGTTTCGCGACGGAGGATCAGATCTATGCCAACCTCAGTTGTGAGCAGCGCGATGATCTCCGACTGCTCCAGCGGGAGCACAAAGTGGAACGCATGGAACGGCACTTCGGGCGCGGCGACGCCGAAGAAACCAAGTAACTGGAGCGCTCGGTGACGAATCGAATCCTGCTAGTGGAAGACGACCTCGCCCTTGGCCAGCAAGTCGTCGAGACGCTTTCACGAGCGGGGTTCGATCCGCACTGGGTCCAAGATGGTGACGCCGCTCGCCAACTCGATCCCGACGCGTATCGCGTGATCGTCCTCGACCTCATGCTGCCCGGCACTTACGGGATGGATCTACTCAAGCGCTTCCGTGTGAAATCGGAGGTGCCGGTGCTGATCTTGAGCGCTCGAGACGACACGGCCGACAAGATCCGCGGCCTCGAGCTCGGAGCGGACGACTACGTGACGAAGCCATTCTTTCCCGAAGAGTTGATCGCACGCATCAAGGCCTGCTTGCGCCGCCCCAATCTGGTGAGCACGAAGCTCATCACCGTTGGCCCCATCCGCGTCGACCTCGAGCGTCGCGAAGTCAGTCACGGCCAGGGAGTGCTTTCACTCACACCGGTAGAGTTCGAGATCATCTCTCTTTTGGCTCGGCGGAAAGGCTCGGCCGTGACGCGCGACGCGCTAGTCGACGCTGCCCTCGACCCTGCACATGAGGGAAGCCGACGCACACTGGACGTCCACATCTCGAGGCTCCGCAGCAAGCTCGGAGAGCACGCGACACGACTCGAAACGGTCTGGGGCATCGGCTACCGACTCTCGGAAGACGCATGAAGCTGCGGGCACGATTGGCGTTGACGCTCAGCCTGGCGACGGTTTCCTTGCTCGTACTCCTGGGTTGGGCCCAATCCCGCTGGCATTCGCAACTGCGCGGAGAGGCTTTGGCCGAGGCCGCGGTGCATCGCATGGAATCCGGCGAGCGCGAACGTTGCGAGGCCGACCCTGCACGTTGGCCTGGACCGCAGTCGGTGCGACGTTCCGAGCGGCGCCCCGGCCCGCCCCCGCGTCGGCTCCCGCCATATCGGATCTTCGCATACGGGGCCGACTTCCAGAGCCTCAATCCCGAGAACCCACCTTTTCCGCCGGAGTTGGCGAGCCGACTCGAAGCCGGCGACGATATCGCTGCGAGCCGCTCACCGGACCGGCGTCGCACCGAGGTCGCGGTTCGCATGCCCTGGGTCGATGGGCCTTGCTCGGTCGTGCTGATGCGGGCCAAGGGCCCACCCAAATGGTTCTCCGGCGCGGTTCTCATGCCCGCGCTGCTGGTCGCCGTGGTCATGATCTTGGTCGCACTCTTTGCCGCAGGTCCGATCGTCGGAAGGGTGCGTGACTTGACCGAGTCGGTTCGAAGGCTCGGAAACGACTCGAATGAACGCATTCACGTCCGCGGCAACGACGAGATCGCCGAGCTCGGCGCCGCGTTCGAGCAGAGCCGTCTGACCATCCGCGCGCAGCTCGAATCCCTTCGCGACCGCGAAACGGCGCTTCGCAACTACATCGCCAACACCACGCACGACGTGATGCTCCCCCTGAGTGTGCTTCAAGGCCATCTCGTTTCGCTCCAGCAGCGGATCGAGGCGGGTGAAACCCTCGACGTGGCTGCAGTCGTACCAAGCATCGAGGAAGCGCAGTATTTGGGTTCTCTCTTGCACAACCTCAATGCGATGGCGCGCCTCGAATCCATCGAAGGACTGGCGCATCGAGATTCAGTCGATCTGAACCGACTGGTCGAGCGCGTGGTCGAGCGGCACCGACCGATCGCAATACGAAAACACATCGCGCTGGACTCCGCCGTACCGGAGACCTCTATTCACTTCCGAGGTGACCTCACGCTTCTCGAACAGGCGCTCGGCAACATCATCCAAAATGCGCTCCGCTACAACGAATCAAATGGCCACGTAGCGGTCGTCTTGCGTGGGAGCGACGATGCATGGGACTTGACCGTCGTGGACGATGGCCCAGGCATCCCTGAAGGAGAGCGCAAACGTGCGCTCGAACGCGCATTTCGCGGGAACCAGGCGCGCACTCGTCATCCGCATGGGATGGGCTTGGGCCTTCACATCGCAAGTGACGTTGCACGGCGGCATGGCTTGGGCCTCACGCTTCGGGATACCGACGGCGGAGGTCTCACGGTCGAGCTCAGGCACACTGGACAGGAGGCGCGGCGACCTTAGAAGCGCTCGATGCGCGAAGCCGACGTAGTTGTCATCGGGGCTGGATTTGGCGGCCTCGCCACGGCGCTGCGGCTGGCGGAGCTAGGGGCGGACGTCGTGCTCTGCGAGACGCTTCGATATCCAGGTGGCTGCGCCAGCACCTTCACGCGGAATGGATATCAGTTTGAAGCTGGAGCGACGCTCTTTTCGGGAATCGGAGACGGCCAGTTGTTCTCGGAATGGAATCGCATCTGGAACCTGGGGGTTCGATTCGACGCACTCGACCCTCTGGTCGAGCTTCGAACCAACGACTTCTCTCTGAAGATCCCCTCCGATCCGACGGAGTTTCTCAGGCGCTTCGTTGCGCTCCCAGGCGCCAACCCCGTCGCAGTCGAGCGGTTCTTCGATACACAGCGCGGGGTAGCTGACGCTCTTTGGCGTCTCTTCGACGATCCGAGTCTGCTGCCCCCTCTGAACGGCAGCGCCCTACTCCGACACTTGCACCGCACGCATTCCTACGCGCCGGTCGTCCGGTGGATGCGCCGCTCCCTGAGTGACGTCGTCGCTCATCACGGGCTCGCCGACTGGGAGCCGCTCCGTATCTATCTGGACGCTGTCTCGCAGATTACCGTGCAGGCGAGCGCTCAGGAAGCCGAAGCGCCGTTTGCGATGGCAGCGGCAGACTACTTCTTTCGCGGCACTGGACACGTCCATGGAGGCATCGGTTCACTTGCCTGGGGATTGGTTCACGCGATCCAGAAAGCCGGTGGACAGGTCGAGCTGGCGAATCGAGTCAAGAGCATCGTTCGCGAGAACGGCCGATGGCGAGTCACAACGCGGAAGGGCGAGCTCCGTTCGTCAGCGGTGGTGGCCAATGTCTTGCCACAGTCATTGTCCGCGATGAGCGAGACGCCGTTCGAGGGGTCGCTAGACGACGTGGAGCGCTCCGTCGAAGACGGATGGGGGGCATGCATGCTCTATCTCGCAGTGGATGCCGAGGCGGTTGGAGGAGACGAGGCTCATCACCTGCAACTCGTCGACGACAGAACCTCGCCTTTCGTGGAAGGAAACCACGTCTTCTGTTCGATCAGCGCCGCTGACGAGACTGCGCGTACACCAAACGGGGAGCGCACGGTAACGGCATCGACCCACGTGCCGATGAAGGCCCTCCGCACGCTGGGCGCCGAGGCACGGGCAGAGTACGTCGGAGCCATTCAGGAGCGAATGAGAACGACGATTCGCCGCCGCGCCCCGGGACTGCTCGAAGGAGCGCGCTTCGAGCTGACCGCAAGCCCCCGCACGTTCGAACGATTCACCGGCCGACACGAGGGGTTCGTAGGCGGAGTCCCCAGACGCGTAGGCCTCAGGCACTACCGGCCCCGCTCCCTCTGGCCGCGACGAGCTGCGCGCGGCCTTTATCTCGTAGGTGACTCGGTGCTGCTCGGCCAAAGCACCTTGGCCGTGGCACTCGGCGGAGTGCGAACAGCCGAGCGCATCGCAAGACGCGATACTTGACCCGAGGCGCCGTCCATGCGGTGATTGCTAGGCGGAGGAGCGATGTTCAAAGAGATACTGCAAGACCTCGTCGAGCGAGCGGATGGCGGCGTAGCTGGGCTCCTGATGGCCTCGGACGGAATCGCAATCGATCAATATTCGACGGGTGACGGTCCCTTCGACATCGAGGCGGTCGGAATGGAGTACAGCGTCGTGCTCAAGGGCGTGCAGCGCGCCGCCGAGATGCTCGACACGGGCTCTACCAATGAAGTTTCGGTAACGACCGAACGATTGACCACCGTGGTCCGGATGCTGACGGACGAGTACTTCGTAGCCCTCGCGATCTCGCCGGGCGGAAACATCGGGAAGGCGCGGTATCTGCTCCGTACCAGCGCGCCCAAGCTCATCGAAAACCTCTGAGCTCATGACCGCCCAGGCCAAACGCATTCTCGTGCTCAACGGGCCCAATCTCAATTTGTTGGGTACTCGCGAGCCCGACGTCTATGGCTCCACGACCCTGAAAGACATCGAGAAGGCCGTCATGGACCTCGGCAAAGATCTCGGCGCGCACGTGGAATGCCGCCAGTCCAATCAAGAAGGACAACTCATCGACTGGCTTCACGATGCCCGGGACGCCTTCGCTGGTGTCGTCATCAACCCGGGTGGTCTCACACACACCTCGGTCTCCTTGCGCGACGGAATCGCTGCCACCGGATTGCCGGTCGTCGAGGTTCACATTTCCAATACGCAGGCCCGAGAATCGTTTCGTCATCAGTCTGTCACTGCCGCCGTGTGTATCGGTTCCGTGATTGGTTTCGGAAAGAGCAGCTACACGCTTGGCCTTCGTGCACTAATCGACTATCTCAACGCTGCCGGCTAGGGCACTGCGGCCGGGAAACACAATGAAGTTGGATCTGGATCAACTGCGGGACCTCATTCGAATCCTCGATGAATCCAATCTCACCGAGATCGAAGTCGAGCACGACGACGACCGCATCCGCGTGCGTCGCGACCCTGCGCCATTAGTCGGCGCGATTTCGCATTCGGTCGCGCCTGCGGGGGCAGCAAGCAACCTGCCCCCAGGATCCGAGCCCGCCCCTGCCGAGTCAGAGGGTGACTTCGTGACCTCTCCGTTCGTCGGCACCTTCTATCGGGCTCCTTCCCCCGAAGCGGACTGCTTTGTCGAGGTCGGTGACACCGTCGTCCCAGGTCAAGTGCTCTGCATCGTCGAAGCGATGAAGCTCATGAACGAAATCGAAGCCGAGCTCGCATGCACCATCGTCGAGGTGCTCGTCGAGGACGGCAAACCGGTGGAATACGGCGACCGGCTCTTTCGAATCGAACCGAGCTGAACGGTGTTTAAGAAAGTCCTCATCGCAAACCGAGGGGAAATCGCGCTGCGCGTGATTCGCTCTTGCCGGGAACGCGGACTACGCACGGTTGCCGTCCACAGCGATGTCGACGCCGATGCTTTGCACACGAGGCTAGCCGACGAGGCAGTCTGTATCGGCCCAGCGGACCCCAAGCGCAGCTATCTCCACATCCCTGCGATCATCGCTGCAGCGGAGATCACCGGCGCCGAAGCCGTGCATCCTGGGTATGGTTTCCTCTCGGAGAACCCCGAGTTCGCTGAAACCTGTGCTCAGTGCGGCCTGCATTTCATCGGCCCCCTTCCTGAGCAAATGCGACAGTGGGGTGACAAGGTCAGCGCCCGCAAGCTCGCGAAGTCCCTCGGGCTTCCCACACTCGAAGGAACCGAGGTGGTCGAGGACGTCGAGGATGCCGTACGAAAAGCCGAGGGGCTCGGCTTCCCGGTTCTCTTGAAGGCGGCGGGCGGTGGTGGCGGCCGCGCGATGCACGTACTGCATTCGAGAGAAGAGGTGCGGGCCGTCTTCGAAATTGCCCGTTCCGAGTCGAGAGCCGCATTCGGCAACGACGCACTCTACTTCGAGAAGTACCTCGAACGCCCGCGTCACATCGAGTTCCAAATCCTCGGAGATGCGCACGGGAACATCCATGTGCTCGGCGAGCGCGAATGTTCGATTCAACGGCGACACCAGAAGGTCCTCGAAGAGGCGCCGTCCGTGGCTCTCAGCGACGAGCAACGTAGCGACATGACGGCCACCATTCGCCGCGCAATGGGCCAGGTCGGGTACCTCTCGGCGGGCACGCTCGAATTCCTGCTCGACGAACGCGGTGAGCTCACTTTTCTCGAGATGAACCCACGCATCCAAGTCGAGCATCCGGTCACCGAGCTGGTCATGGGCGTCGACCTCATCGACGACCAGTTCCGCATCGCCGATGGCCAGGTCCTCGAGCTGCCCGCCCATCCGCTGACGCCGCGGGGCCACGCGATCGAGTGCCGCATCAATGCCGAAGATCCCGTGACCTATGCGCCCTCACCGGGCCGGATCACCGAGCTCCACATGGCGGGCGGTACCGGCGTCCGAGTCGATAGCGGCGTCTATGGCGGGGGCCTGGTTCCAAGGCACTATGACCCTCTGGTCGCAAAGCTCATCGTACATGCACCGACACGTGCTCAGGCGATCGCCAAGATGCGGAGGGCTCTCAGCGAGACGATCATTGGGGGCATTCGCACCAACATTCCCCTTCATCAGCGGATTCTGGCCCACCCGGCGTTCGAGGAAGGGCGATACACGACTCGATTTCTCGAGGAGCTCTTGCCCGAGCACATGTTGACCTCCCCCGTGCGTCATTAGTAGACTTGTGTAGGCGCACTGAACGCATGGGGGCTTAGCAGGGGCTTTGGCTATCAACAGGAACAAGGTATTGGACGCGGCGCGGAAGTACCAGTCGCGTGGCCAATACGACAAGGCAATCGCGCAGTACAAGAAGCTGGTCGATTCCGACAAGCGGGACGTTCGTTCCCTGCTGAAGATCGGCGACCTGCACGTGCGCAAGGGCAACCGTGGCGCGGCGATCGAAACGTACGAGACCGTTGCAGGGCATTACTCCACACAGGGGTTCTTCCTCAAGGCGATCGCCGTCTACAAGCAGATCCTGAAGCTCGACCCTTCGCGCCTCGATGCGCAGGTGAAGCTCGGAGAAATGTACGAGCAGCTTCAATTGATCAGCGACGCAATGAGCGTGTTCGAAGACGTCTCGACCGGCTTCATGCGCGCTGGCGACACCGATCAGGCGCTGGCGATGCTCGGCAAAATGGTCGACCTCGACCCCGAGCACATTCCGGTCCGAATCAAGTACGCAGAGGCGCTCTCACGGGCGGGCCGCACGCAAGAAGCCGCGGATGAATTCCAACAAGGCGCCGTGCTGTTGCGTGATCAAGGCCGCCTCGACGATTACATCAAGGTCGCCGAGCGCCTCCTGTACCACCGAAGCAACGACGTTCACGTCGCTAAGGAGCTCGCCGAGACGTACATCGCCCGGCGCGATCCGAAGCGTGCACTCGCCAAGTTGCAGATCTGTTTCAAGGCTGACCCTAGGGACGTCTCGACCTTGTCGCTTCTCGCTGAAGCGTTCCTGATGCTCTCGCAAACCGAGAAGGCGGTCAGCGTGTATCGCGAGATTGCCCGCATCCACCGTGAAGCACATCGGCCGCAAGAACGCATGAGCGCCTTGCACCGCATCCTCGAGCTGAGCCCGAACGATCAGGAAGCGCGAATGGCGCTTCAGAAAACCGCTTCCGCCTCAGGGCAGCACTACATGCCCTCCGGCGCGATGCATCAGCCGGAGGCGACTGGGTCCACCTCGGTTTCCGCGGCACCGCTGAGTGCGGCAACATCATTGAGCTCGCCCTCGGTTCGTAGCGCCTCCGGCCTGAGCGGCGCCTCGGGCATCATGTACGTCGAAGAGGACGTCGAAGTCGAAGAAGCCAGCACCCTGTCCGGTTCGCTACCAGCAATTTCCGAGGAATTGATCGAAGTCGAAGACTCGTACGCCTCGGTGCCCCCTGCCCCGAGACCTCCGTCGGGCGGTCGGGTCATTCCGATGCGCACACTCGGTCCGATGTCCTACAGCGAGTTTGTTTCGCTCCCACTGGTCAGCACCCAAGTCGCCGCAGCAACTGCAGCGATTGCACCAAGTCTGATGGAGCAAACATTGGAGCTCGCGGACTCGTACTTGGTTGACGGGCTGTTCAACCAGGCGCGCGCAATCGTGAGCGAGCTGCAGCTGACCCTTCCAGACCACCCACTCGTTCTCGACAAGGCGCGGGAGATTGAAGAGCTCGCCGCTGCATCGTCGGGCGTCTCTGCGGTCGCTCAGCCGCTCATCCGTCCATCCGTTTCGTCCATGCCGGCTACACTCGCTTCCGATCCACCGGACATGGAGCTCGAGTACGAAGAGCTCCAATACGGTGACGAGGGATTCGATTTTGCCGAGAAGCTCGCGGAGGAGCTTGCGGAGGTCGCCGAGATCGCGCCCATGGACGAAGGCGCCGAAATGATCGACGTCGAGACCGTCTTCGAGCAGTTCAAGGCGGGAGTCGCGGCGCAAGTGAGCGACGACGACAGCGATACCCACTTCGACCTCGGCATCGCGTACAAGGAAATGGGCTTGCTCCCCGATGCGCGACGTGAATTCCAAGTCGCCATGAGTGATCCACGACGGCGCTGTCTGTGCTGGACGATGATCGGTCTAATCTACTTGGAAGAGGGGCAGCCGCGCGACGCGATGGAAGCCTTCCAATCCGGCCTCGAGAGCCCGGAGAAGACCCCTTTCGAAGCCGTGGGCCTGCACTACGAGCTCGGCATGGCTTGCGAGCAGAGCGGCCTCAGCGATCAGGCCCGCCTGCACTACGACTACGTTTTCCAGAGGGAACCTCAGTTCCGCGAAGTGGGAGCACGCTTGCAGCGGCTCGGCGGCCCTTCGGGCATCAGCGACCAGGATCTCATGCTGGAATCGATGGACGACGTGAATCGGGCTTTCGACGAGTTGATCCACGAGGACTAAGCCCTATAGACTCGGTCGATCATGACCGAGACAGTTCAAACGTTTTGCCGGATTTGCGAAGCCCTCTGTGGGCTCGAGGTCACGGTTGAAGGCAACCGCGTCGTCGACATCAAACCCGACGCCGAACATGTGGCGACACGCGGGTACGGATGTCTCAAGGGCCTGAAGCAGCATCGGATGTACGACACACCCGATCGACTGCTCTACCCCATGCAGCGCATCGACGGCGAGCTTCGGCGAGTGAGCTGGGACGACGCGCTCGGCAGCATCGGCGGTAAGGTTCGGCAGTTGATCGACGAGCACGGCCGCGACAGCATCGCCATGTACGTGGGCACGGCCGCCGGATTCGGAGTCCTGCATCCGGTGTTCGCGCAAGGCTTCATGCAAGGTGTGGGATCGGCGAACATGTTTTCGTCCGCGACGCAGGACTGCGCCAACAAGTTTGCAGTTGCGCGGCAGGTCTACGGCTTTCCGTTTACGCAGCCCTTCCCAGACCTAGACAAGCTGGAGTGCCTGATCATCGTCGGTGCCAATCCAGCGATCTCGAAGTGGAGCTTTCTGCAAGTTTCAAATCCGATTCGGCGTCTCAAGGAGATTGAAGCGCGCGGCGCAAAGATCTTCATCGTAGATCCGCGTCGCACCGAGACCGCCAAAGTTGCCGGCGAGCACGTCTTCATTCGGCCCAACACCGACGTCTTCTTCTATCTTTCTTTCCTGAACGAGCTCTTGTCGACGGCAAAGATCGACCGGGCGCGGATCGACCGATACATGACGGGATTCGACGAGGTTTGCCGCATCGCAGAGGCTTGGCCGGCGGAACGCACCGCTGAGGTCACGCGCATTCCGGCCGAAACTCTCCGCGAGATGGTGCGCGCCTACAACGAGGCCGACGGCGCTGCGCTCTACTGCTCGACGGGCGTCAACATGGGCACGAACGGGTCTCTCGCGTTTTGGCTGCAGGAATGCATCAACGCGATCTCCGGCAATCTCGATCGCGAAGGGGGCACCCTTGTGAGCACGGGCGTCATCGACTTCGCGGCATTTGGAAAGAAGACGGGCACGCTTCTTCACGAAAACGAAAGCCGAATCGGCAAGTTCCAGTCGGTGAATGATTCGATGCCGGGCGGCATCCTCGCAGACGAGATCCTCACACCGGGGGATCGACAGATAAAGGCCTTGTTCGTGACCGGTGGTAATCCGCTCATCACGATGGCGAACTCGGAGCGTCTGCGCGAGGCATTCAAAGAGCTCGAGCTGCTCGTCGTCCTGGACATCCAGCCGAGCGAGACTGCGTCCGTGGCCACCCACGTGCTTCCTTGCACGTCGCCGTTTCAGCGTCCGGACCTTCCGTTCGTATTTCCGTTGATGCTGGGGCTTCAGGCGAAGCCCTATCTGCAAGCGACCCGCGCCGTGGTTCCTCCGCAAGGCGAGCAGCGCGATGAGGCGACGATCTACGTCGACATCGCCAGTGCGAGCGGGGTCAATCTCTGGGGGTCGGCGCTCGCCCAACGCACGTTTGAAACCGCCAAGGCCATCAACTCGGTCGGGCGTCGTGGAGAGCAGCCTTCGATACCGCAGGAGCTTCTCCTCTCGGGGCTGCTCCGAGCGACCAAGCAAGGCAGCTTCAAGAAACTGTTGAAGGAGAAACATGGCCGTCTGCGCCCGCAGCACGAACCCGGAAGCTTCCTCGGCAAGCGGGTCGTCCATGACGACCGAAAGGTCCATCTGGCGCCCTCGCCCTTCCTCGAGCAAGCAAAGAAGCTCGAATCCGATTTCGAGCTCGAGCTGCGAACCAAGGACAGGCTGAAGCTCATCACCAAGCGGGCCATTACCACCCACAACTCCTGGACCCACAACATCGAAGAGTTCGTTTCTGGCGAACGCACCACCAACCATCTCTACATGCACCCGGACGACGCGGCGCGCGCAGGGGTCGGCGAAGGCAGTCTCGCCGACGTTTCTACGGCCACGGCCACCGTGCGTATCCCGGTCAAGCTCCTTTCGGAGTTGATGCCCGGCACGGTGGCCTTGCCCCATGGCTGGGGACACCAGGACAGCAAGATGGGGGTGGCCAGCAAGACCACCGGCGTCAACGTGAACCTCCTGGCCGCCGATGGCCCGGACAGGCTCGAAAAAGTCTCTGGCATGGCGCATCTCACCGGGTTCCTGGTAGATGTGAAGCCCGCGGCCGGCGCTCTCAATCCCCATCACTGGTCTGGCATCGGGCGCGAAGCGACTGGTAAAGCCCCACCAGTCGACGGAGTCGCCGCCGAGAGCTAGGGCTCGATCAGAAGACGGCCCGGAACGAAAGGTTCGGGTACCAGATCGCCGAAGTGAACTTGATCGGACACGGCCCCGAAGGTACGCCCCAGCGAATCCGACACTCGAATGGCGCAGAGGGGTCGCTGGTATCGACCTCTTGGGAATCCCGTGCCTGGGTGATGTTGATCCACTCGAGCGAAATTCGCATACGTCGACCCGGTTTCGCCCATTGATAAGCGATTTCCGCGTCGAGCCTCACGAACCAAGGCACCCGCTGCACGTACTGCTGCACCTGGCCCGAACCGTCCCGCCAGAGCCAACCCTCGGCGCGACCGGAGCGCGCAAATACCCGGGCCGAGATGATGAGGCCAAAGTCCGCTTGCCAAGCCAGCGCTCCATTCATGACGTGCCGCACGTCGTACGAAGGCGTGTAGTCGAAGGTCTGAGGTGGGGCGTCGAAGAGAAGCGCGGTCGCGGTGAGGTCGCTGTAGGCGAGCGTGTAGCTCGCCAAGGTGGAGAATCCGATCCCGAAGGGTCGCCGAAACAGCAACTCGAGACCGTAGCTTCTTCCGTCGGCTGAATCATCGAGTGCCCCGGCGGGAAGAGGGCCCGAAGCCGGATCGTCGGAGATCTCGGGATTCATGAACACGTCGACGAACCGAAGGTCCCTAAAGAGATTGAGATATCCGCGCGCTTCGAAGCTGAGCTCGTGCGGCAGGTTGAGCCGAATTCCTCCGACTGTCTGGTTTGCGCGCTGAAGTCCGGGTTCGAGTGGCACGTCACCAAGCCCGGGAAGCGGAATCGCAAAGGTGGCGGGCCTAAATCCGAATCCCCACCCGGCGAAGACGTCGACCAACTCGTGAGGGTGAAAAGTCACTCGAGCCCGCGGGCTGGCCGCGGCGTCACGGTAGCCCGCGGTACCCCAGACGTCGGCTCGAAGTCCGAGTGAAAGGTCTACCCAAGAGATCGGCGAAATGTTGCCATCGACGAAAACGCCTCCGATCACACGCCTGTCCTGGGCAGCGAATTCGGGGTCACAGGGAGTGGACACGTTCTGGATGCCGGGCGTGCATCTGGCCGGTCCAAACAGACCAACCACGTCGCCACCGATTCGAACTTGAAACTTGGGCGCGCCGTACGTCGCCCAGAACCGCGGCCCGAAACGGTGGATGCTCGCACCGGCGTCGGAGACCGCGCTTCCAGACCCGTCGTCGACGTTCGAGAAATCGTACCCGTAAAGCATCGTGCCCACGAGGTCCCATCGATTGACCTTGCCAAGGAAACGCAAGTCGACCCGGTGGAACTGAAGATCGAGGGCCAGTCGTGCGGCGGGATCCGCATCGTCGAACACGGAGGCATCTCGAGCGCCAAACGCGGAGACTTCGAACCGAGACTTCGAGCTCATGGCCACGCCCGTACGATACTGGTAGTCCCAGTAGTTCACGTCGGCGTCGACATTGACGGCACCTAGCAAGAGGTTGGGGAATCCGTAGCGACCGCCAAAAGTCATCGAACCCTCTTTTGGCATCGGCACGTTCAATAGCGCGGACACATCGATGAGGCGGAGCTCCGCTTCTCCGTGAACGCGATCGGTCGGAAGCTCGCGCGCCGTGGCCGCCATCACCCCACCCGTGAACCCTCCGTAGCGCGCCGGCGCTGCGCCTGAGTAAGTATCGAGCGTGCCGATAAGGCCCGGAAGCACAGTCGCAGGTCCTAGCGCGGAGTGGAATAGCAAGGGAATGGGAACGCTGTCGTAGACGTACAGGGTGCCCGAGGGTGGGGATCCGCGGACGTAGCAATAGGGCTGACCGTTTGCGACGGGCAGCATGCCGGGCAGAACCTCGCAGATTCGAAACGGCTCGCCGAAGAGCCCGGGAATGTTCCGAATTCCATCGAGCTCGAACCGGATCGGGGTCTGAACGCGGGCATCGACCTCGGCGGTTTCGGAAAAAATCAGCTCCTTTTCGACGGTTTGCGTCGAAGGTTCGAGCAGCGCTTCGTCGCGGGTCGACTGGGGCGTCTGTTCTTTCCTAAGACGCAGGTCCACCCTCACCTGCGAAGGAACTGGATGTCCATCGCGCATCGCCGGCTCGAACTCCGCTTGCTTAATCCCTTCGATCACTAGATCGCAAAGCGATCTACCTGCGTTGCACTTTTGGACCTGCCCCTTCCCGTCGATGTCGATCCGAACGAGTGCCTGAACGACGCCCGACTTCGGGATCTCGACACCCTCCGGTACCTCGATCCCCGGAAGCGACTTCACCCGCGGCGCGACGAGATCCTGCGCCTCCGCCGGATCGGCGCTGAGTCCCATCAGCAAGCCGAGGCAAAGCCCAAAGCGAGCCGTCGCTCGCAACAGTTCTCTCATCGGGACACGCTACGCCTCCAAAACGCCCTGGACCTCAGCTTGCTACCTCACAGCCCAGGAAACTCCGATCGGCGACCGGATTCCGCAGTGCTGCCCGCAAGTTACCGGAAAAACGCGGCTTGAGGGAGGTACTCGTGCGCGGCCCCGACAACAACGGCGCCACTGCATTTCAGAACCGCTCCATCAACGTCGCGTTCGACGCTCACGCGGTGGTGAAAGTCGAGCAAGGTCGCATCCGAGCGGTCGTAGAGGAGCACGGTGGAGAGCAACGGTGCGAGCGCTTCGCGAATCACCCATTGCGGACGATCGTGCGTCAGACGGGGGCTCCCATTCGCGGGGGCCCTTGCTTGACGGCCAAGGCAAGCGGGGCTAGTTCTTGCGTCTCTTTGCGGGTGTAACTCAGTGGTAGAGTTCCTGCTTCCCAAGCAGGTTGTCGCGGGTTCGAATCCCGTCGCCCGCTCCCTGGCGATTGTCGATCAGTTGATTCCTCGCGCCCTCTCGCCGTAGAGTCGAGCGTCTGGAGGCCTCATCCGACATTGGCTCGCACTCCTATTGACGCTTCTCTGCGGCTGCTACGAGATCTCGTATCCGAGCGAAGGGTATCAAGTCGTCGAGAACATTCTCGAAGCGCCCATTGTGGCTGGAACGGGATCGAAGTCGAACTTTCTCCTTGCTGGGTTTCCCTGGGAGGTCGCGAACCAAGTCGACAAGGCGCGGTTCGTCTTCTTCGAGCGACTTCCGTTTTCCGTGTGGGAATGCAAGGGCATCGGCTGCGCAACCCGCCTGCAGGTCATCACCGACAATGGCGCAGTGATCCCACACAGCAGGCGCATAGGCCAAGACATGCATGTCTGCACGGCAGACTACGTACAGACCGTCGGCCGAGTGCACTGCGGTGAACGCCGAGCCGGCGGTGAGCTACTCGATCGCCCCAGGACCAGCTACATCGGTGATGCGAGTGATGTCGTTTGGGAGGCAGACTACTTCTCGCGCCTCATAAGCGGGCGTCACTCCTGGACGCAGACCACCGCTCCTTGGCAACCCGCCGAGGATGGTGTCGGCGCCGAGTGGAGTGAGACCCCATGGACGGGGCAGCCACTCGAGCGGAGCCTGCAGAGTGCGCACAACCTGGACCTCGGCGCTTGCTCGGTGTTCGTTCCGTGGAAGTGGGAGGACCGCGACCCTCGACTCGACCCCATGCTCGGACCCATGCTGGGCGATCGGGGTCTTGCGGAGTTGACATTGGACGAGCTCGACTCTGCGCGCGAAGCGTCCGCGAGCACGAACGAGATGCAGGACGTAGCTTGGTTCTTCGATGCATTCACCAACCTTTGGCCACGCGAGATCCCGAGCGAGTTCCACTATCAAGTCACCGGTACCGGCGCGCGCCAAGTCTGCCTGCGAAGCTACTTCTCGACGAACACCAAGCTTCGTACGCGGCCGAGCGGACCGAATATCATCGCCGAGAGCATCGTCGCGGGCTTCACGGCGCTCTTCGGAATCGGCGATTGCAAGACTCACCCGATGAGCGTTCGATTCTGTGGCGAGCTCGGCACAGTGGCTGGTGCGCCCAGATTCACCCTCGATGATTCCTCCGTGCGGGTAGAGATGGAGCCCTACTCGCGCTTCAAACCCTCCTGCAACAACAAGTTCGTGCCCCTCGTCAAGGAAGGGCTCGCCGACGGCGTCGAAAAGCTGACCGATGCGGTGATGACCGAAAAGCTCGCCGCACTCACGTCCGGATTGCCATTCGAGATTCGTCGGATCGAGCTCAGCCCGAGCGGGGCATACCTCGTCGTGGCCGAGGACTACCACGACACTCAATATGCCGCGATGAAACTTGCCGGGGTCGCGCTGGCGCGCGACCGAGGAGTCCTGTGCCGACCGGAGCTCGGAGACAGCGACTTCGAGCACCTCCCCATAGCGCCGTACGACTTCACGGTCCCGAAGCGAGGCATCACCCGCTAACAGCGGAACCGTGTTGAAGCCCGGCGCGTGCGCGCCGCCGCCCACGCTTCCACTCCTTCGCCAGGTCCCGCGCATAGAGCACGTGGTCGACCTGCATGGTGTGGCGGCTCGAAGCAACGTAGTGGGACATCATGCGAGCTTCGTCGCGCTCGATGGCCGCTTCCATCTCGTCGATGGCTGGCAATGCGTACTCGCCTGCGAGATATGCCGCGATCCATTTCGCCTGGTCTTGAACGAATCCGATGATGCTCGGGATCGCTTGAGCGAACCCAACGAACATCAGGTTGTCGAACCCCGGGATGAAGACGCGTTTAAAAAGCGGGAAGACGTTGTCAGGCGCCGCGATGAGCTCTGGGTCGAAGAAAGGAAACGTGATCTTGTAACCAGTCGCGTAGATGATCGCGTCGAGCACCTCCACCGTTCCATCGGTGAAGCAGACTCGATCACCGAGAAGCTCGGCGACGTTGGGTTTCACGATGATGTCGCCGTTCCCCACGCGCTGAAGGAGATCGCTCGAGACCGTGGGATGCGCGGTGAGAAGCTCGTGGTCGGGAGTGGGCATGCCGTAGTCCTCGACGCGGCCGACCAGCCATCGAATCAACAAGGCTGCGACCTTACGCTGAACTGCGAGCGGAATGTACGGATTCGTCTCGACAATCTGATCGATCGGTTTGCCGAAAAGGTATTTGGGAACGACGTATGCGCCCCGCCGAGTCGACAAGACCAGGCGCTCGGCTAGGCCGCGGTTGCTGAGCTCCGAGGCGATGTCGACGGCGCTGTTGCCAATCCCAACGACCAGCACCCGCTTTCCTTTCAAATCGATGGGGTCGAAAGGGTCGATGTATTGGTGCGAATGAATCGTCGGACCATCGAAGGTCCCGGGAAACTCGGGCCAGCTCGGGTCCCAGTGGTGCCCCGTGGCGACGATCAAGTGTTGGTAGTCCCGGACGCCAGCATCGAGCGTGATCTTCCAGGCGCCGTCTGCGCGGCGCTCCGCCTTTCGCACCGGAGCCCCAAAGCGGATTGCATCCCTCAGTCCGAAATGGTCGACCAGGTCCTCGAAGTATTGGTGGATGTGACTGTGATGGCAGAACGTCGGATACTCGTCCGGCATCGGGAAGTCGGGGAACTCGAGCTTCTGCTTGGACGTGTCGATATGAAGTGAGCGATACGCGGACGACATGCCGTTCGGGTTCTGGAACAGCCAGTTGCCGCCGAGGGTGGAAGACGCCTCGAAGCAATCGTAGGCCAGCCCTTTCTCTTTCAAGCACTTGGCGGCGGCGATGCCGGAGATTCCGGCTCCGATGATGCAGATGCGTGGTACTCGAGCGTTCACGGTTGGTCTCGGGGTTCGATTGGGCGGCAGACAAGCCCTTATACCGAAGCGGCACCCAAAGAGCCCGGAGTACCGTGAATAGCCGCAGAGGCGGAAAATTCCTATATTTGGCGCCTGCAATAGGTGAAGAATTGCGTATGGACCAAAGACGGGATCGGGGGTCAAATGAAGGATCTCGTGAGTTGGTGTGGGTGCGTAGGCATGGTGGCCGCGCCCGGTAGCCGTTTATGAGGCACGGAGAGTCATCGAATGGATCCAACAAGCTCGGCGATCATCGACGTCACCGAGGCCGCTTACGACCTAGCCGTCTCGCGCGAAGAGTGGCTCCCCGAGCTCTTGCGACGCGGCTTGCCCATGCTCGATCAGGGACTCGGCGTCGCTGGCTACGAGTACGCCCGGCCCCCAGACCAGGGTGACGTCGAGATCACGCGCTTTCATGTCGCCTCGGGTCCAGAGGACTTCGCAGAGCGTCACTTGCGAGCCCTGGCGACCACCGAGCCAGATGTGCTTCGCGATCAGCTGCGCCCGATCGCTGCCACGACCGGCTCTGAGTACGCCAAGGTCACGAATCGTCCACAAGATCTAGAACACTACGTTTCTCACGTCGGCTACGGCGAGGATGTGCTGTTTCTGACCGCCGTGGATCTCCATGGCGCGGGCGTCGCAATTGTAGCACCACTCGCGGAGATCACGGCGCTTTCGCGTCAGGATTCCGAGCGCTGGCAGATGCTGACCGCACATGTCGAAACCGGGCACCGCTTGCGCCGTGCTCTCTCCACCCCGGCGACCGCCGAAGAAGGCGGCACGGAGCTTCCGCTCGCCGCAGAGGCCATCTTCGACGCCCGCAGCTTTCGACTGACGGACGCGGTCGGCCCAGCACAGCAGAGCGGCGCCACTCGGAAGCTTCGAGACGCGGCGATCCGCGTCGACCGGGCCCGGGGTAAACTGCGAAGGGACGACCCGGATGAGGCGCTCCAGATCTGGAAAGCCATGGTACGCGGCCGCTGGTCCATGGTCGATTGGTTCGACTCGGACGAGAGGCGCTACGTGCTCGCCGTCCCGAACCAGCCGAGCGTCACCGATCCCCGTGGTCTAACCGAGCGCGAAAACCAAGTCGTCGGCGCCGCGGTTCTCGGGCACAGCAACAAGATGATCGCTTATCGCCTGGGTCTCTCGACCTCTCGGGTTTCAACCCTCTTGCGGAGTGCGATGCGCAAGCTCGGGTTCCGGACGCGTAACGAGCTCGTGAGCCACATGAGCGATTTCCAAGCTCTCGACTAGTCGGGGTCTTTACGGCGGCGGCATCACATGACAGATCGCCGCTCATGTCCGCGAAAAACCCATCGATCAGCCAATCAGCCTGGGACAACTTTGCCGAAGAGCTGAAGAAGCTCGGCGACAAGTTAGTGGGCCCGACCGGTGCTCGCAGTGCCCGCGAACGTGCAGAAGGCTTTCGTTACCTCATTCGCTTGATCGGCGCGGCGCAGGAGCTCGAGCTCGAAGCCGACCGGCAGAGGCCGTCTCTGAATCGCATGTTCACGCCGACGCGGAAGTTCATCGCCGAGGGGACCGACACCCTCTATCACGAAGCGAAGCTCGACCCTCAGCGCTCATACGAGATGACGGTTCGGCGCGGCGACGACCTCTTCTTTTCCGTCGTCGTCTACGCGGAGGACGACGACGGCGACAAGCTGATCGTGGATGATCTCAACGACGAAGGCATCGTCTTCGACGAGCAGGACGGCGCGCGCGTTGCGAAGATCCACCTCAGCGCCAAGAGGCCCGATGGCGCCACGAACTGGCTGAAGCTCGAGGGACGACGGCCGTTCGTGCTGACCCGTCAGTATTTCCCAGACTTCGTGACCGAGGTCGACGCCGGGCAGTATCGCCAAGCGGTCATGGAGATCGAAAACATCGACCATCCGGCGGCCCCTCCCGAGCTAGACGAGGATCATCTCGCCCGAGGCCTCGACCGCATGGTGGCCTTCATGAATGAAACCTTGGATTCGGCGCTTGGAATCTCTGCGTTCGTCGGGCTCAACACGATCGAGTACGAGCGTACCGACACCAGCCCGACGCGCATCGGATCGGACGGCAACCTGGTTCTAGATCATGAGAGCCACGAGGAATACAGCCCCGATGAGCTCGCTGAAATGGTCGATCCGCGCGTGGTCGCGAACAACCTGCCGGGCCCCGGAATCGGGTATGTCGGCGCGCAGTTCAAGCTCGCCGACGACGAGGCGATCCTCATCGAGGGCAAGGACGTGCCCTGCCGCTACTGGTCCGCTCAAATTCTCACAAAGTTCCTCGAGTCGGGTGACTATCGCCATCACCGGGTTGCGATCAACAATCGGCAAGTCGAGCTCGACGACGATGGAACGTTCCGGATCTACGCCAGCGAGACCAACCCTGGCGTGCGCAACTGGATGAGCACCCAGGGCTACCGTCGTGGACAGATCGTGCTGCGCACGCTTCTCGCCGAAGAAGACATGAACGCAGAGCTCTCCGTCGTGAAGATCGCCGAGATTCCGGAGCGCGATCGGGCGGCGCAGGCAACCGTAGCCCGCCAGACTCGGAGCACAAATGGGTGAGAAAGATAAACACGAGCGCGTGGCCATCGTCACCGGGGCCTCGTCGGGTATCGGTGAAGCAACGGCGCATTGTCTGGCCAAGGCAGGTTTCAAGGTTGCCGTGGCTGCTCGTCGGGCGGATCTGCTCGATGCTCTCGTTTCGGCCATTCAGGCCGACGGTGGCGAGGCGTTCAGCGTTCCGACCGACCTCAGCGACGCCGAGCAAACCTCGGCGCTGCTGACGAAGACACTAGAGCGCTTCGGCCGAGTGGACGTCCTCGTCAACAACGCCGGCTACGGCCCGCCCTACGCACTCGAGCAGATGAACCGTGAGGCTCTGCGTCACGTGTTCGACGTCAACTTGCTCTCGGGCATGCAACTCATCGCGGAGCTCACGCCGACGATGCGCAAGCAGGGTGGTGGACGAATCGTCAACATCAGCTCGCTGTCTCGCTATGTCGGTGCGCCCCTCGCTGCGTCCTATGCGGCCACCAAGGGCGGCATGGAGGCCATGAACGCCTGCCTGCGACTGGAGTTGGCGCCGTGGAACATCAAGCTGAGCGTCATCGTGCCGGGCTTCGTCGACACGCCGACTTTCGAAACTGCGAGGGCCGCTGGCGCGCACTTGCGAGATGACCCGGAGAACCCTTACCGGCAGCTCATGTCCCATCTCGACGATTTCGCGACCGAGCAGCTCAAGAGCGCTGTTGCGCCCGAAGAAGTCGGCAAAGCGGTCGTCAAAGCCGCCACGGCGGAATCACCCAAGACTCGATACTTCATTCCCAGATCTGCACGAACGGCAGCACGGATGTTCGGCGCACTGCCGGACGGCGTCGCAGACAGACTTCTGCTGAAGATGTACAAATGGGGACCATGGGCATGAAGCGAATCCTGATCACCGGGGCGGCGAAGGGCATCGGCTCGGCGACGGTTAGGCTCGCGATCGAAGCCGGTCATCAGGTCGTCGCAGTAGACATCGATCGGGAAGCGCTCGTCCGACTCCGGGAAGAGCTTCCAGGGATCGAGACCGCGATCCTGGACGTCCGCGACCTCGCCGCCTGGGAAAGAGTCGTCGAAAGCGCCGAGCGGCAAGGCGGCCCCATCGACATTCTCGTCAACAACGCCGGCGTGTGCCTTCCAGGCCCCTGCAATGAGGTTTCTGCCGAAGACGATCGACTCACCGTCGAAGTGAACCTTCTGGGAGTGATGAACGGCGTGCGCACCATCCTGCCACGGTTCCTCGAACGCCAGCGCGGACACGTGATCAACGTCGCTAGCATGGCGGCGTTTGCACCGGCCCCCGACCTCGCCGCGTACTGCGCAACGAAGCACGCGGTGCGCGCCTACACGCACAGCTGCGCTCTCGATCTACGTCATGCGCCCTTGGATTGGACGCTGGTCTGCCCGGGGGCCGTGGACACCCCAATGCTGGAAGGCATGCGCAAGCGCCGGGCTGGCGTCGTCGTTTTCACCGAAAAGGCCATGGCGCCCGAAGCCATCGGCAGGGCGATCGTCGAGGCGATACGCGAGCCACGCCGTGAGGTTCTGGTGCCGAGCGTGCGCGGAAAGCTAATCCGCTTCCTAGGCCTGTTTCCCGGGCTTCTCTCTCGCGGCATGGACGATGCGGAGCGGCGCGGCAGGGCAGCGCTTGGAGATTAGACGGCTGCCGATCCGTCGCCCTCGGGCGTTTCTTGGGGGACGAATGGCCTGAGCTTCTCGATCATCTGTGCCTTGGTCGAGACGCCGAGCTTCCGCATGGCCGACTTGAGCAAGCCCGAAACGCGGGACGAGGAAATACCGAGACGGTAGGCGACGACCTTGCTCGTATCGCCGAGCAGAAGGTAGTTCACGACCTGTGACTCTTGCTCTGTAAGCCCGCGCGGCTCGCCCAGCTCCGGTGAGTTGGGAATCGCGAGAACGAAGCGGCGGCCGTCGGTGTCGAACCAGTCCACCATGGTCCAGCGGCCGCCGATGAGCGCCTTCCAGATCTCGAGCGCTTTCTGGGGGTCGTCACCTCGAAGCGCGCCTCGCGCTTGGTCTACGGAGCGTGCCGCCCCGCGAAGAGTCTTGAGGACACGGTTGCCCTCGGCGCGGCCGGCTTGACCGACAATTCGAAAGTCTTCCAGGTCGAGTACGGCTTCCGCATTCCGAGGAAGATCCGTGTGGGCGCGGCGGGAGTCCGCCGCCAGCGTCTTCAACCCCTGACGAAGTCGAAAAGCCGACGCGATGTGCGCGCCGACCATCTGCCAGCGCTCACGTACCCTAG